>CAIXQV010000312.1 GCA_903921605.1 uncultured Planctomycetaceae bacterium
CCGATCTTTGAAGCCCTTAAGAAGGCAAACCTCGAACTCGTCTCGGTATACACCGGTGCCAACTTCATTTACGACGACATCCTGGAAGACGAACTCCACAAGGTCTCGCAGGCCGCGCAGCTGGCTGCCAACTTTGGCGCACGTCGACTGGTCGTGGGTGGGGGAGCCGTTCGGAGTGCGGGTGAGCGCCCCGACGACATGGCAAAGCTGGGCGCGGCGCTTGATCGCGTCGTCGACATCGCGTCGTCGTTTGGACTCGAGTCGTCGTATCACCCTCACCTCGGCACCATTGTCGAAAGCCCGGAGGCCCTCGAGCGACTCATGAGCGTGTCAAAGATTCAGTTCTGCCCCGACACCGCGCACCTCACCGCCGGTGGAGGAAACGCGGTGGAACTCATCGAAAAGCATGCGGACCGACTGGCCCATGTTCATCTCAAAGACTTCAAGTACGCCACCAGTGAGTTCCTGCCTCTCGGACAAGGAGACATTGATTTTCCCGGTGTGCTTGCAGCGGTTCGATCGTCAGGCTACGACAGCTGGCTCATGGTCGAGCTCGACTCGTACGACGGCGACCCTCGGGAAGCCGCCGTCATGAGTAAGAAATACCTCGACGAGCTTCTGGCCAACTAGCCAAAGGTTTTCGAGGCAATCCATCCATCACTGAGAAAGGTATTTCAATGAAGAAATCAACATCAATCTTCTTGGGCCTTGCAACAATTTCAGCCTTGCTTCTGGCAGGTTGTAGCGCTGCAGGCACTGGGGGGGCGGACGGTCCTTGCAAGACGATCGATGCCGCAGCGATCACACCTAGTGGCATCGTTGGTATGGGCAAGAACGGTGAAGAGCCGGTCAGCGTAGATATGCTCGCGCTCACGCCAGAAGAGGAAGCCAAAGTCAAGGCCGGCAATTTCACGGCTGCGATTGCCATGCAAACCATGGATATCGACTGGTCACGACTGACAGTTGCAGGTATAACCGACACCTTGGAGTCGCTGGGGGTTAAGGTGATTGCAACGACGGATGCCAAGTTCGACGTTCAGCAGCAGATCTCTGACATCCAAAACCTGATCACTCAGAAGCCAGATGTCATCATCAGCATCCCGGTAGATGACGTTGCAACGGCGGAGACCTACAAGCAGGTTGCTGCTGCCGGCATCAAGTTGATCTTCATCCACATGCCAGCTTCTGGTTTGCAGTACCCCGCCGACTACCAGGCTGTTATTGCGCCTGACAACCAAGGAAACGGTGAGATCGCTGCAGCTGCGTTGTCGGAGTGCATCCCCGAGAACGGTGTCGTCGGGATTGTCGACTTTGCCGTCGACTTCTACACGACAAACCAGCGCACCCTGCGCGTCAAGGAATGGTTCGCTGAGAACCGCCCTGACGTCACGGTCAAAGAGGTGGGCTTCACCGACACGAATGGCGTGGGTCCGATCGCAGCAGATTTCGTGACTGCAAACCCCGACGTCAATGGGCTGTTTGTCATTTGGGATTCGCCAGCGATGCAGACAGTTGCCGCGTTGCGAAGTGCTGGAGTCGAGCTGCCTATTACAACGATTGACCTCGGAACAGAGGATGCCCTTGATATGGCCAGTGGCGGAATGATCAAGGCAGTCGGAGCGCAACGACCCTACGACCAAGGTGTTGCTGAAGCACAGGCTGCCGCGAGCGCCCTGATTGGAAAGGTCGTTCCGCCGTGGGTCGCATTGCCCGCTGTCGCGGTAACGCCGACCAACCTCCTGGAAAGCTACAAGAGCATTTTTGGAACTGATGCTCCTCAGGAGATTCTTGACGCCTGCAAGGCATCGGGCATCTGCGGATAGTCGAATCCAGATTGACAGTGCTTGGGCCGCGTCTTGCGCGGCCCAAGCACCCCGCACCTCCCAACCATTGCACCCCTCCCCGGCTGCGATTTTCTCGCAAAAATCAGACCATCGAGAAAGGTCCACCCTTGAGTAAACAAAGTAAAGCGGTGATTAGTCCCGACGCAAGGACCTCGCCTTTGCTTCTTAAAGCGACGGGTGTAAGCAAAATCTTCAGCGGAATATACGCCGTCAAGGACGTCGATTTTGAACTTTATGCGGGTGAGGTTCATGCACTTCTTGGCCCAAATGGCTCCGGCAAATCGACGCTGATCAAGATTCTTGATGGCGTTCAGCCCCAGGACGAGGGAAGCGTTGATATTCAGGGGCGAGCCCGGACAGCGAGGGACGTTGCAACAGTTTTTCAGGAGCTGAGTCTCGTGCCGTCTTTATCGATCGCGAAAAACATCTTTCTCGGAAATGAGCCGCACAATGCCCTTGGCTTGGTTCGCACTCGTGAGATGGAGCGGACCGCACAGGAACTGACAGAAAACCTTGGGTTTGATTTGAGACCTCAAGAACTCGTCGAGAACCTATCCCCAGCTTCACGCCAACTTGTTGAAATTGCCAAGGCAATACACCGTAACGCTCGAGTGCTCATCCTGGACGAACCCACTTCTACCCTCACCAAGGCGGATCAAGAACTTCTCTTTGAGAGTATTCGTGACATTAAAAAGACTGGAGTCGGAATCATTTATGTCACTCATCGTCTGACAGAAGTGTTTGAAATTGCTGACCGAGTCACCGTTCTCAGAGACGGGAAGAGAGAGTTAAGCGCTAACGTAGCCGACATCGATATGGACTCCCTCGTAAGCGTAATTACGGGTACGAAGCCAGGCACCACGAGTTCGAACGGCCGCTTTGCTGGTCAAGTTTCTGCAGGGAGAGAAAAATCATCAGATTCACCCCCTCGGCTCGAAATCTCGTCGCTTTCTGGTGAGCGATTTGCGAATGTCAGCCTGACTGTAAATCCAGGTCGAATCGTAGGGATTGCCGGGCTTACTGGCTCTGGCAGAACCGAACTTCTCGAGACCATTGTTGGACTGCGACGAAGGAGTGCTGGTGACGTTTGCTTGGATGCAAAATCGACTGCATTCAAGAACGCTGGTGAAGCCTTGCGGGCAGGGGTTGCCCTTGTTCCTGAAGATCGTCACCGATCGGGCCTGATTCTGCAACATTCAATTCTCAGAAACTTGGTTCTCGCGCATTCCAATGCCGTCCGGCGCGGCCCATTCGTTGACGGGACCAAGGCAAAGATTTTGGTTGCGGACTTGGTCGAGACGTTGCAGGTTAAGGCCGCATCAATTTACAGCGCAGTCCAATCCCTTTCCGGAGGAAACCAGCAAAAGGTCGTCTTTGCAAAATGGTTGCAAGCCGGCATCCGGTTGCTGCTCCTTGACGAGCCCACTCAGGGTGTTGATGTTGGCGCTAGGAACGAGATTTACAAGGTCATTCAGAGATACGCAGATGAAGGCGCTGGCGTCCTCGTCGTATCTTCCGACTTTGTCGAACTTCAAGAGTTGTGCGACGAAATCTACTTTATGACTCCGAGTTCGGTAATTGGACCTGAACGAGTCACTTCGGAAATTACAGATCAGTACATCTACTCAAGATTGAGTGGCAGGAGCAAGCAAGAAAAATGAATCGGTCAAACGTAAGCAACGCCGTCTTCAGACGGTTTGGAAGCCGTTCCGGCGGCGATTTTCTGAGGGAATATTTTGTATTCTTTGCCCTCGTCGCGCTTGTGATCTTCTTCTCATTAGCGTCACCATATTTTCTCACAGGTCAAAACCTGGCAAACATCGGTCGGCAAACGGCAACGGTATCAATCATCGCCGTTGGGATGGCCTTTGTTATTATCAACGCTCAGATTGACTTGTCCGTGGGAAGTGTCTTCGCTCTCTGCGGCATGGCAGCGGCGATTGCCATGCAGTCTGTTGCGAACTTCTGGCTACTGGGAGCTTTCGCGGCGGTTGCCGTGGGGGTCATCTTTGGATTCCTCAACGGGTTGATCACTGTGAAGTTGGGGGTGCCAAGTTTTCTTGTCACCCTCGGAATGCTGGGTGTCGCTCGAGGTATAGCCCTCATCGTGACCGACACCAAACCGGTCCTCATTGCCAACCCCGATTACTTCTTGATTTTTGGTGAAACAACGATTCTGGGAATTCCGATAGCGATACTTTGGACGATCGTCATTGTAGGACTGGGAATGTTGGTTTTACACAAGAGCGTCTTTGGCATGCGTGTGTTTGCTACCGGTGGTAATCCACAGGCCGCTCGCTTCACTGGGGTAAACACGCACCGAACAATCATCCTGTCTTTTGTCATAACCGGGGCACTGGTCGGCCTGGCGTCGTTACTTTTCACCGGAATCGCGCG
>CAIXQV010000313.1 GCA_903921605.1 uncultured Planctomycetaceae bacterium
AACCCACGCATCAATCAATGGCGTGTCTTCGTCGTTCACAAATAGTCGCGCGCCGTTCTCGGTGCGAATCGTGAATTCATACCAGCCGGATTCACGAGGAATCACTGAGCCATTCCAGACCATCGAGAATTCTTCTTCCGGAATCTTTTCACCGTCCGGACTGAAGGCTCCAAAGTTAAAATCAACCTTGCTGTCGATCCGGTCATAAACCTTGCGATCACCGCGTTGACCACGACTGGCAAAGTACTGCGCTTTCATGCCACGTTCCGGCTTCGGTGCACTGAACCACCGAAAACTGGCCCCGAGATCAGCGATCGCATTTCGATACTGCGAGACTGTAAGTCGACTCAGTTCAATCCGCGGCGGGTTCAATCGAGCCTGCGCTTCGGGAGAATAGAATGCGGACTGCATCCATTCTGCAACCGCGCGAGCATCATCGCCGACGCAATCACCGACGGCGTCTTCCGGCATGGTGCGAGAAATCACATCGGCCAGGTCGGATGTTGGTCGATCACCAAAGATCGGAGCCGGAACATCTTTGGTTCCGGTACCATTCGGACCATGGCAGCGAATGCATCGCTCTTCATAGATTTCACGACCTCGCTCCATCGCGGCATCGGCCGAAGCAGAGACAAGTCGCACTGCGGCAAGATTGCGGACGGCCTGATTTGTACCGGCTGCTGATGCACCAACCTGGGCCATCAACGGGGAGCACACGGAAAGGCCGATCAAAGCAACAAATACCAGAGCCACTGGCAAAACGCAGGTGCGTCTCATGATTCGCTCCGGACACTTACAAGTCGGTGGGAAAGTTGGGCGGGAGGACTTTTCTGGAGAAACCGACTGACCACCAGGCACGATTGTCAGGATCGTTGTCTGGCTCGTCGATTTCTCAACTGCCATTATAGGCTCGCTCAAAACTGAGCCGCAATTGGCTGCCTGACCCGGTAAGACGTCTTTATCATCTCTGGGGAAGCCTCAACCGCCCTTTTCGGCTTCCCGCGCCGCCCCGAATCTCCGTTAGCGAGCATCTCCGGCCTCACGAAATATCCAACGCAGTTCACATCGCTGAGGACACCGGCAACGCCAGAGACCAGCTTTGGGCCTTCGTTGACGGCGATGAATTGTGCCACATCCGACACAAAGAGCTTCCCATTTTGCTGACTGTTCTGCCGGCGAAGGATCCGGAGGTCTTCGTGACGGATCCCCGGCAAACTGAAATGTTAAAACTTTGCGAGCAGCACAGCGACAGCGATAACCGTCGAGTTGTAGCGGACGACGATACTTGTGAAATGTCCGGCCACAGGCCTCACAGGTTGCCTGCCAGTCGCCGGGCATGACAGCGGTTTCTGAACAGGTGTCGTACGCTCTGGGGATCGCTCCAAGCTTCGCGGCGATCGCTTTCCACGCCGGACCATGGCCAGCCTTCGGTCCAGCCAGCGCATGGGCGATTTCGTGCATCAGGGTGTCGAGGACTTTTTCTCGAGGATTATGGCGAGCGTAGTATTCAGCGATCTCGATTCGACGAGAACGATACTTGCAGACTCCCTGGCGACGCTTCGTCTTTGCCCAGGCGAACGTCCATGTTGTCAGGCCGTGCTTCAGCAACTCCTGCTTTGCAATTGATTCGACCTCATGCAGATCCATACACCATTTCCCGGCAGCATCCTCAAATTTTTGCGGCGCAAAGTATACGGAACATCTTCGAAAGAAACACGCAATTATGTGTTCTCGCAGCCGCGAGATTCATTCCGGTAGGGGCGAGGCTTAAACAATGGCGTTGAGTGTTGCTATGCTGAGCATTTCACGATCCCCGGAATTTCCAGAGAAGAGGATTCATGATGAAATCAGTTCTTTCGCTTTTGCTGGCGGTGATAACGATGGTTTCTGTGGCTGACGCGCAAACGGTGAAGCGTGATGTCCCTTATGCCGAACCTGTGGTCGAGCGGCAGGTGCTGGATATCTATGCTCCCGCAGATGCGAAAAGCCTGCCCGTGGTTTTCTGGATTCATGGTGGCGGCTGGCAGGTTGGAGACAAGTCGGACGTCAATCTGAAACCACAGGCGTTTATGGATCGAGGCTTCGTGTTCGTTTCCACGAATTATCGCCTGCTGCCGAATGTTGACATGGGAACGCTCACGCGAGACGTCGCAAAGTCATGCGGCTGGGTTCACAAACACATTGCGGAGTTTGGTGGCGATCCCAATCGTATCTTCGTCATGGGACATTCCGCAGGTGCCCAGTTGGCGGCATTGCTCTGCACTGACGAACGTTATCTGAAGGCGGAAGGCGTTCCTTTCAGTGCACTCAAAGGATGCGTTCCGGTTGATGGAGACACTTATGACATTCCGGCCATTATTGAACTTGCGGAAACTCGCTGGCGTCTTCACGGACAGGCTCGCGCCAAATTCGGGCATCGCGAAAAGTTTGGGAATGACCCTGCCCTGCACAAAGATTTTTCGGCGGTGACCCACGTCGCCAAAGACAAAGGCATTCCTCCATTCTTGATCATGTATGTGTCCAGTCATCCGGACACATCGGCTCAGGCCAACTGGTTTGGGGATGTACTGAAGAAGTCTGATATCGCCGTTCGGATGTACGGCGGTCGCGATACCAATCATTCCAAGCTGAACGATGATTTAGGAGTTCCCGAGGATCCTGGTTCAAAAGCTCTGTTTGAATTCGTTGCGGAATCACTCGCGCGTTAGCGTGCTGCGGCGAATCGTTTTCCCATGCCGATGGAGTTCTTCACTTCTGGCGAAGTCAGGTTAACATTCGCGGTTTGCGATGCGTTTTTCTCAACACTGTGCGCGATGTCGGCTAGCCTGTAATGAATCCTCTGGATCTGGAACTTTTGAGCAGTTGGCAGTTTGAACTGCCTGCGGAACTGATCGCATCGCGTCCTGCGGAAACGCGAGACGGAGCCAGGTTGCTGGTGGTTGATCGGCAGACGGCCTCGATTACTCACGCGCGGATTCGTGATCTGCCGGAACTGCTGCGACCGAATGATCTGCTGGTGTTCAACAACACAAAAGTCCTCCCGGCTCGATTGTTTGGTTTTCGCACGGCCACGGGCGGACGCTGGGAAGGACTTTACGTCGAAGAAGTTTCGCCGCAACATTGGCATATTCTGAGCGATACTCGCGGTCGACTGCAGCCTGGGGAAACGATCACCGTCCATCCTGCGTATGGCGATGGTTCTGAAAATGATCTGAATCGTGCAGCAGGCGATTCGCAGGGCCCCGAGAATCTTGTGCTGACCCTGATCGAAAAACGTGAGGACGGAGGTTGGATCGCCGCCCCGAACTCCTCCGCGCCGGCGCTCGAACTGCTGGAACAGTTTGGCAGTCTGCCGTTGCCGCCGTATATGGGGCGAAAGCTGGCGGATCAGGATGACCAGAAGCGATATCAGACCCAGTTTGCATCAGAACCCGGAGCTGTCGCCGCGCCGACGGCCGGACTGCATTTTACAGAATCGCTTTTGGAGGAATGTCGTTCGAGGGGTATTCAGAAGGCCGAGTTAACGTTACATGTGGGCATCGGCACGTTTCGGCCCGTGGTGGCGGAGCGGCTTGCGGATCATAAAATGCATGAGGAATGGTGTCGGCTGCCTTCTGACACCTGTGACATGGTGATTCAGACTCAGCAACGTCCCGGGCGAGTTATCGCGGTGGGAACGACGTCTGTAAGAACTTTAGAATCTGCGGCTCAGGCGACGATGGGATCAGGCAATCTTCTGCAACCATGGCAGGGACGAACGAATTTGTTTATTCAGCCCGGTTACAGGTTTGCGGCTGTTGACTGTTTACTGACGAATTTCCATCTGCCGGGGTCAACTCTGCTGGTACTCGTCGCAGCCATGGCAGGATATGATTTGATCATGGAAGCGTATCGCCAGGCCATTTCTGAACGTTACCGCTTTTACAGCTATGGCGATGCGATGCTAATTGTGTAATTCCTTAGCTGGACAGCGCCATGTTTAGCGACTCAGATTCAACGAAGTAGTATTCTGCTCCTGATTTTTCGTGTGAAACGAAGTCCCTTCTCCCCCTCGAGGGGGAGAAGGTGGCCGATAGGCCGGATGAGCGACGGTCTTAAATTGGTACAAGTAACGGATTCAAAAAAAGACATTTTTGAATTCCTTTCGGTGTGGCAGATGTGTTTTGCGGGGTCGTGTTTTCTGGCGGAGACGTTGG
>CAIXQV010000314.1 GCA_903921605.1 uncultured Planctomycetaceae bacterium
CAGCTTCGCCATTCCGCGATTGGAAGCCTCGCTTTCCGGAGCGGAATGACTCTCCGCTTGCGGGTTCAGGATTTAGTCGTCATTGTGAGCCGTAGATGTATTTGTGGCGCTCAAGGGGATTCTTTGTGTATGAATGTTCGGGGACTGTTCATCATTGTTGTATTACTCTTCACCGGCAACGTGGTGGGGTTTTCTGATGAACCGAAGTCCTCAGGCCTCGTTACTCAACTTGTGATCAAGGGATCCGGTGGGCCGCTCGAAGTCTCCGGCCAAGTCCTTGTTGAGGCTCAGGATGGCGGGGTGTTGCTGGAGGAACGCAATGGTCGAATTCGACAATTGACTCCCGCGGTGATTGAGTCAAAGACGCCTTCGGATGTGCCATTTTCGGCAATGTCGAATGATGAGCTGGGGAATGATCTGCTGTCGCAGGTTCAGGCGGGTTTTGAGATCCATCAGACGGATCATTACGTCATCTGCTCGAACTCAGCCGAGGAGTATTCTGAGTTTGTCGGCAAGCTGCTGGAGAAAGTCTTCGACCAGTATTTCGAGTTTATGGACGAACAGGAAATCGTCGTTCGTCAACCGGCAGCAAAGTTGCCGGTGATCATTCTGCAGTCAGACGCTGAGTTCAAAGAATTCGCCGCAGCTCAGCACCCGGAGACATCGTTTGAGGATACTCCGGGGTATTACTCGCTGCGTGACAACCAGATGCTGTTGATGGATCTTACCCGCGACCGCAGTCTGCGTTCTTCAACAGCCATACGAAAACGCTTGTCTGATCAGCCGTTGCAGGTGGCCACAATGGTCCATGAAGCGGTTCATCAACTGGCCTTCAATACGGGGCTGCAAATCCGGATGGCTGATAATCCCTTCTGGCTGTCGGAAGGACTGGCTCTGTATTTCGAACCAATCGCTCCTCGATCAGCAAACCTGTGGACACGCCCCGGCTTGGTGAGTGGTCGCCATCACCCGGTCTTCGTTCAGCATTCGGAAAACGGGGCGACCGAGATTCCATTACGGGATCTTCTGTCGGTCGACAAAGCCTTCTTGAGTTCCGAGACGATGGCGACTGCTTATGCGGAAAGCTGGGGACTGACCAGCTACTTATTTCGCCAGCAAAAAGACGGCATGAAGAAATATCTGACGAAGATTTCTCAGAGAAAACCGTTACAGAGAGTGTCGCCGGAGGAACGAGTTGCGGAATTTCAGGAAGCGTTTGGAAAATCGCCAGACGAAATTGAACGTGAGACTGTCTCGTTTGTTCGGCGTCTTCGTCCAACGCGATAGCGGAATTGGGCTCAAAGAAACTTCGGGAGGTCTGTATGTCCTGGATTACTGAAAACCCGTGGCCACTGATCATGATTCTGTCGGGAGTAGCCGCTGTGTTACTCATTCTGGCAGAAAGCCGAACGCGCCTGCTTGCCGTGGCGTTCCTGGGAATGGCAGTCGGACTGTATTTTCTGGAGGCGTGGATCGTAACACCTTCGGAACATGTCGAAGGCCGACTGGGAAGCCTGCTGGATAATTTCAAGTCTGAAAACCTGTCTGCGATCGGCGAACATATCGATGATGGTTCCCCAAAGCTTCGCGAAACTGCAGAACAAGGGCTGAAGCTTGTGATCCTCGACAAAGGATTCCACCTGCAGGATCTTAAAATCACGGTGTCAGCCGATGGGCAGTCCGCCGATGCGGAACTTCGAGCCAATGGAACCATGACCGTCAGGCAGGCCAACACTCCGTACCACGCGTCTACTCGATGGAAGACCCGCTGGGTCAACCGTGGAAACACCTGGAAGCTTTCCGAAGTGCAGCGACTGAATCCGGTCACCGGAGAAGAATTGGGTATTCTGTCAGCTCAATAATGGAGCTGAGTCGTCCCTTCAGTGGAGCTGCTTCAGTATCGCTGTCACGCTGTTTTGTGAGCGACGAAGATTGAGGTAATGATCTGAAGAGTACATCTCACGAACTCTCGGACTCAGTTTATGCCGCCGAAAGAGTAAGCCAGCGCGGTGTGAGGCATTCTGTGAATTGATTTCGGCAGAATTCAGATGATTTACAAATCCATCAGACGCGCGAGCAAAACGAACAGACAGACTCTAGAATGCCACCCTGACCTGTGCGGACGGAGCTCAAAGTCGCCGCAGATTTCCATGGTGTTCGGGAGTTCTGGCAATGGAGACAATGATTGATCCGGAGTGGGCTTGGGCCGAATTCAAGCCCGATGAAGAGTCCGCATGGAATCTACGGACCGCTTCGCATCTGTTTCGTCGCGCTGGCTTCGGGGCGACTCAGGAAGAACTGACCGCTGCGGTCAGCAAGACTCCCGTTCAGGTCGTTGACGGCTTACTGGCGGCTACAGAATCCGAAGACTTTCTGCGAGACATGCAG
The DNA here is from genome assembly GCA_903921605.1 of uncultured Planctomycetaceae bacterium. Next base: position 2,389 of record CAIXQV010000314.1, read on the forward strand.
TCTCTTGCGAATTCCGCGATCGCCGCGGGAAATGTTCAGCAGCTGTCAGCGTGGTGGGCTTACCGAATGCTCAGCACGAGTACTCAGCTCAAAGAAAAGACGACTCTGTTCTGGCACGGACACTTCGCCACTGGCGCTGACAAGGTTACGGATCCTGCTCTGATGCTGACGCAGAATGAACTCCTGCGATCACTCGCGTTCGGCGATTTCTCCGCGTTGCTGCTGGAGGTTTCCCGCGACCCGGCGATGTTGATTTATCTGGATTCGGCGACAAACCGAAAAGCTCATCCCAACGAAAATTATGCTCGCGAGATCATGGAACTGTTCTGCCTCGGCGAAGGACAGTACTCGGAGAACGATATTCGCGAATTGGCGCGTTGCTTTACGGGCTGGGAGATTCGGCGCGGCGAATTTCGTTTCAATCGTTATCAGCACGACACGGGGACGAAGTCGATTCTCGGGCAAAACGGTGAGTTCGGAGGTGAGGACGGCGTGCGGATTGTGCTGGAGCAAAAGTCG
>CAIXQV010000315.1 GCA_903921605.1 uncultured Planctomycetaceae bacterium
GGTTAGCCACCCCTTTGAAGCCTCATTCGTTTTGACAGCGAATGAGGCTTTTTTTGTTTGACGACATTTGCAGTCTTTACAGACGCATGCCAATGCACCACAAAGACCCTTTCGCCCGGATGATCATTTCGCAGGCGATCGTTGAGCAGATCCCCGCGGTAACCGCCGATTCGGCGTTCGGTTCTTACGCGGTGGCCACACTTTGGTAAGAGCCGAATGGGACAATCGCCATCATGGAACCGTGATTGTCAGTGGTGCTGTGTAAATTGGCTGAACGATGCCGGTGGTCACGCCAGGCAGGCTGATGTTGGTCGCCTCGGTGTCGTCGAACAGGCTTTCGATTGTGAGCGCACCGAAGTTTGGTACCAGCGATTGTTCGTCGATAGGAATATTCTCAATCAGGATCGCGGCCGGAGCATTTGATGCCACGATACTCGTCGTGGTACTCGTGATCGTCCCCGTCACGTTATCCAGGTGAATTCCGTGCTCCAAGCCCGGGCTTTTTTCCGACTTCAGCGATAAAAAGTTCAGTGCTGACTTCGTGTTGCTCAGGTCAAGGACTGGTCCAGTCTGAGTTTCCACAGTGCTTCCGTTTGTGCTGCTGACAGGCAGGTTCGGAGAGGTCGCCACAAACAGACCGGGACCATTATTGTTGAAGATCCTCGCCACACCGAGATTCAGGTCACCCTTGGAGTTCTGAATCGAGAGACCCGCCCCTTTCACATTAGCGGTAGCGGCACCAATATTGAGTGTGCCTGCTGAAACTGGCTGAATACCTTGCGCGATCAGATTAGAGTCAAAAGTCACCGTGTTGAATAACACTCCCCCGGTTGCCGCCTTCTTGACCGTGTTGCCGGAGAATTCTGTGACTGTTGTCGTCCCGGCCCCGGCCTGGTCTGAGCCACGGACGTCAATTCCGACTCCGGCAGACGACGAAACGGTCAGGCTGCTGAGTTGCACAGTGGTGTCCCCGTCCCCGGTAGAGCCATCAACGACAATTCCGGATCCGGCAGACGACGAAGCGATCAGGCTGCTGAGTTGAACAGTGGCATTCCCGGTTGAACCAACTCCGGTCGATACGTTGACCGCATCCTGCTGGACGCTGATGGAATTAGAGGCTGTCGCCGAACCAGGAGTACCGGAAATGTTCAGCAACAGATTGCCGGCCTCAGTCACGTTGGCATCAATGCCGCTGAGGCCTCCCGTAATATGGAGGCCCGATGCCGCGACAACGGCGTCGATGTCAGTCGTATTAATCTCAAGTGCCGTGTTGCCAGAATTCCGAATTGTCACCGACGACAGGCTTGCTGACGAATCATTCAGCAGGATCCCACGCCCTACTGGATTTGTGATCAACAAATTATTCATGCTCACATCACTCGATGATGTCAGGCTAATCGCATCGCCTGGAGACGATGCAACTCGGTTGTTGATCAGCGACACGTCCGTTACGTTCGTACCGAAAATGCCCCCTTGGACATCAAACCCGTTCAAGACCGTGTTGTCTGCCAGCGTGACGTCGCCCACAATCGTTGACGGCAGTGCCGTCAGGGAACTGTTAACACCAGAAAACGGCAATGGGAGAGAACCGAAATCGGAGCTGACGAACTGAGACGGGCCGTTGGAAAACAGAGTCGAACCCGCTGTCATCGTTACGTTTTCTGTAAACGTACCTCCGTATGGCGTGTAGATTACTCCTGACCCTGCAAGCGGATCGAGCATCGCGGTTGAAATCGTTCCATAGGGATTTTTAAACGTGCCGTCGCCTGCTCCGCCTGGAGCAACATGCACGAAGTTCAGTGGAGCTCCGCCGAAGGTTGCCGGACGAGCACTCTCTTCCTTCAAAACAATATTTTGCCGACGATACACGGGATCTGCGAGACGGTGTCGCACTGTTTGACCATCACTCGATCCGTCAGCATCACGAAACTTGTGTCGCATGGATCGTCGTGCGAGTGTGGCATGGTGGAAAACTGTGTGACGCAGTTCGATCATTCCGTTGACCGTCTGGCCGAACAGTTCGTCGTCCTGAACTGAAACGCCAACGACGACAAAGTCTCGAAACATCGCTTCTGCACGAACTCGCCACCCGGCGGCTTCAATCGTATGGTTCGAATCGTAGTAGTAGCCACCGCCAAACAAACTGGTCGAGATCTGATAGAACGTCGGTAAATTGACACCTGCTTCCGCATCCATACCTGAAAGCGCGGCGGTCGAGGCAACAAAGAGGCGGTTGTCCTGAAAGTAGGCCGTCCCCAACTGATGCTGATACGTATCGTTGACTGCTGGAGTGTAACCATTGGCTCGGAAGTCAAAGATCTGTCCGAGCGATTCCACGCCAATTCCTGCCTGATTGAACAGCAGCGAATTGTCGTTGCGCGTATCCCAGTAACCATTGATGCCGTAGATACGATTCTGATCTTCTACGAACCAGCGATAACCGGTTCCCACATTACTGCCAAATTCTGCGTCGTTGAAAATCAATGCGCGAAAGTCACTGAACCACATCGTGGAATCGGATTCGGCGGACAGTGGAAGAAACCAGTCAAGAGAACTGTAACCGCTCGTGTGTCCTACTCCTTCACCTGCCACATGGCGTGCGGAGATGCGTGTCATCCACGGATCCGGTGCGTCCTGTGCTTTGGCCGTTTCTAAAGCTGCGAGCGTTGCGACAGTAAGGAGGGCGAGGAACCAGTGTTTCATGTTGACCTGCATCGGCGCAAAGACGTAAACGGCGTGGTTCCTTGAGTATCGGATGTGACGATCGCGCCAAACAATTGGAATTTGACGGCTCAAAGATCTCCCGAAAGCACTCAGGCAAAGGTTCCATTTCGGAGAGCAGGGCATGAATTCATGGACGCCGCAGGACAGGGAGTGTCGGCAATCTGTACGGAGACGGAATAAGGCAGAGAAGGAATAGTGACATCGTTGATTATTTTTGCTGAAGCTTTGGAGGCAGTTGACCGGGCGGGCATTTCGGCCTTCCGGGTTTCAAAGTAAAACCGGTTGGCCCGCCACGTAAGCAACGAATGAGCGACCGGAGTCAAATCCGCACGGTGTTCGAACGTCTCATCAGCGAGCAAGGGCACCGCATTGTATCTTGGAACGATCCTGACCCAGAGTTGTTCATGCCCGTGCCGCTCCTGGAACAATTCTGTTCGCAACATCACTGTCGTTTTACAGTCCCGAAACGCCTTACGGTTCTTGGTTCACGGCACGGCGTAGACCGCATTCGGCAACGGCTCCGATGATGATCCCGACGGTGTAGCAAACGAGATCGGTCCACAGGAATCCGAAACCAAGTACCAATCCGCCCAGTGTTGTGTTGCGAATACTGTCGATCCAGGGAGCGTGGTACAGCTGGCTGATCTCGACGAGAAATGCGAGAACCAACGAGATTGTCGCTCGATAAGTCACTGTTCGGCCAGCGAGCAAAGCACTCACCAGCAGCGACAGCATCAACGCCCACAGTGTGTCACCGGCGTACTCACCAACGAACTTCGGCAAGACCGCTTGATATCGACGCGATGCAAGGCCAACAAACACGACCGCGACTGCGCTAAGAAAGAAAATGATTCGAGTCCAGATCACTCGTCACCGACTCCTGCTCACTGGCCGCCAATATATTCTCGACAATACCTTCAAACC
>CAIXQV010000316.1 GCA_903921605.1 uncultured Planctomycetaceae bacterium
GCTCGCCTGATGGGCCTCGATAGCCTTGGAGTCGCTTCCTACCTGTTGACGACGTACTTCTCGGCAGCTGTCCTGACTGATGATGCGCTCGCTGTGCTGGAGAATGTCGAAGTCGGGTTCTATCACGATTATGAAAACCGACGTCCTAAGGTGAAGTAGTTCGGGCGTGGTTGAGTTGTGAGGTGATGGGCAGCGATGGCATCGTGAGATATCAAGCTGATGGGCGACAAACGTCGGGCGATTGATTCCCAAATCACTGTCGCCTTCGGCTTGCCGTGAAACGAGTGGAATCTCATGCGGCGACCGCCCCATGTTTTTAGGCCAGGTACTCCTGGTGTGATCTTCAGAACGGAAACATTTCATGCAAGCTCTGACTCCGGAATTGCTTTCTGAAGCAACTGCAAAGCTGTTTGCGCAGCTTCCCGGGCAAGCCGCACCGACGAACTTCGCGCCGACGCCCGAGGCCGTTCCAGTGACGCCGGCCAGTGGCTTTTCGCCGATGAATGCCGCAACTCCGGTTGCCTCTTCGTTTCCGTCACAGCCTTCCGCGCCGTCCATCGCCGCACCGCCCGCGTTTCAGGGAACACCGACTCGACCAGCCGGACTTCCCGCGGTACCACGAGTTGGATTTCCGAACGCGGAGTTACCAGCGGCATTCGCCCCGCTGTTTGAACCGCAGGTTCCCGTGAAGTCGATTACGGCAGAGCCATTTTCGACCGCGGTGCCGGGAGCCTCTGGTTTCAGTTTTTCAGGATTTCCCACTCATCCGGGTCACACGTCATCGATGGCACATCCGGGAGACCTCGACATTTTCAGATCCAGCAAAGCGTCGCCCGCTGTTGATTCACACGACGGCTTGAAAGCGTTTGTGCAGCGGATTCAGTCGGGAGAAGCTTCTGGCGAGAAATCTCTGTGTCAAAGCAATCAGGATCTGGAACGCATCCGCCAGTCGTTCAAGTCTTCGAATGCTCGCAACTCGCGTCCCGTCATCTTTGATGTTCATCAGATACGCAAAGATTTTCCGATCCTGCATCAGAAGGTCAACAATCACGACCTTGTGTGGTTCGACAATGCAGCGACAACTCAAAAGCCGATTCAGGTCATCGAATCGTTGTCGCATTTCTATTCTCATGACAATTCCAATATTCACCGAGCCGCCCATACTCTTGCGGCGCGAGCCACGGACGCTTACGAGAGCGCTCGAAAGAAGATTCAGAATCAGGTCGGAGCCAGCTCCCCGGACGAAATCATCTTCGTGCGTGGTACGACTGAAGGGATCAATCTCGTCGCGAATACGCTGGGAAAAGCGTTGCTGCAACCCGGCGATGAAATCGTGTTGTCTGAGCTGGAACATCATGCCAACATCGTCCCATGGCAATTGATCGCGAAAGATCGCGGGGCGGTACTGAAGGTCATCCCGGTCAACGACCACGGAGAAGTCCTGCTGGACCAATATCAGAGACTGCTCGGGCCAAAGACACGGATCGTCAGTCTGACGCAGGCCTCCAACAGTCTGGGAACTATCCTGCCTGTGGCTGAGATGACTCATATGGCTCGCCGAGTGGGAGCCAGAGTTGTGATCGATGGTGCTCAGTCAATTTCACACATGCCAATTAACGTCAATGAGATCGGATGTGACTTCTTCGTCTTCTCCGGGCACAAGATCTTTGGACCAACAGGTATTGGTGCCGTGTATGCTCGCCGTGAAGTTCAGGAGATTCTGCCTCCGTGGCAGGGCGGCGGGAATATGATCCGCAATGTGACGTTTGAAGAGACGACCTACAGTGATCCCCCGGCGAAGTTCGAGGCTGGTACGCCAAATATTGCCGACGCGGTAGGGCTTGGAGCGGCCCTGGACTATGTGAATCAGGTCGGCATTCACAATATCGGACAGTATGAGCACTCCCTGTTGCATTACGGTACGGAGCGACTGTCGATGATCAATGGGCTGCGGATCATCGGGACAGCTCGCGAGAAGGTCAGCGTGATCTCATTTGTACTGGGAGATATGCCGCCAGAGAAAGTTGGACAGCTGCTCGATAAACACGGCATCGCAGTACGATCCGGCCACCACTGTGCTCAGCCATCACTGCGCAGATTCGGCGTGGAAGCCACCGTTCGCCCGTCATTTGCGTTCTACAACACCGTGGA
>CAIXQV010000317.1 GCA_903921605.1 uncultured Planctomycetaceae bacterium
GGCGGATTGGGCGATGACACGTATGTGTTTGGATTGGCCTCTGCAGGTGAGGCCGACACGGTGACAGAAGCAACGAGTGCCGGAACGGACACGCTGGATTTCAGCACCCTGACGAACAGTGTCGTGTTGAATCTAGGGACGAGTGCAGTCCAAACCGTCCACGCCAGTCGAACGCTCATGCTCAACTCCGCCTCGACATTCGAAAATGCCGTTGGCGGAGCTGGAAACGACACGTTGATCGGCAATTCGCTCAACAACAGGCTGACCGGGAACAACGGCCACGATATTCTGATTGGGAATGCCGGGAGCGACTTCCTCCTGGGTCTGGCTGGCCGTGATATTCTGATCGGAGGAACGGGAACGGATACACTCGATGGGGGTATCGACGACGACATCCTCATCGCCGGGCTAACCACCAGCGACGCATTGTTCAACAAACTGAATGATCTTCGCACAGAATGGATTTCCGCCAATTTGTATGCGACGCGAACGACAAGGCTGCGTACGGGAGTGGGAGCCTCAGTTGCTTCGCTCAAGGCAAAAGTCAACGTCTTGAATGATACGGCAGCCATCGACAGACTCACCGGCGGCAGCGGATCGGACTGGTACTTCCGTGCCATTGATGACGTCATCACGGATCTTCTGGCAGCAGAGAGCGTTGATGTGCTGTGACAAAGTCCTGGCGTGAAATCACAACTTCTCGTGCAAGTGAGTGACCGCAGTTGCGGGCTGGCTCTTACATGCCTTTTCAGGGGCGAATTCTTCTCATCCTGTGGTCAATGCTGACGACCAGCTCGTGGCCGACTGCGTTCGGCATCAACCGGAGACATCTGAACGATGTGGCCACCGGGTCCCTACGATGTAAACACCTAGATGTCGCTCGAGGGACGATTTCTGGCCACACCCGCGAGCACCAGAATCCGATTGAATTGGCAGAACTGTTGGTAAATGTACCGGTGCCGTTGGTCACTCAGTATGAACCGTCCTCAGTCAGATGCGATTTCTTTTCAAGACGCTTCGATCATCAAAACCGGTTTGCAAAGAGGACATTGTCAACCTGCGTTGGCGGTCACGACCGACGGGAAGAACGGGGGGTATGTTTAACTGCGTCGGTCGAATGGCACTAGCTTAAGCCTAACTGGTTGAAAACAGCTCACTTAACGATGCTGTCTCTTCTCGCATTCATGGATGCTATGACACCCCGATCGGTGACTTGGGAACTATGGGTAACAAACCCGGTAAACTGCGTTATCTTGCGATGGTCGATAGCGTTGCTTCGACAGCGTCCTAAACTCTTGTTATGAAACAGTTTCCGCTTAAGCTAGTGCCATTCCTGCGTCGGTCCGACACCCGAATGGCACGTAGATTTTCAGCAAGTCATTGGGGGTAAACGACATATGCAGGCCGGCCTTGTTTGTTTAAATGATTCGTGAGTTCACGATTTATTGGCAGGCAAGGAGGCTTTGCGATGCGACCAATCAATCAGGGGAAGTTTCGGCGACAAGTGACGTTTCTGAGGCGGCAGTTTCTGCAGGAAGGAGATCTGCCGTTTCGAAATGTGCTATCGGAAAAGATTGTTCTTGAGGCACTCAACGCGATGCGTGTTGTCTGGAATGACTCCATCTATACGCCGCTTGTCACGTTGTGGGTTTTTCTGCGTCAGGTGCTCAGTGCTGATCAGTCTTGTCGAGCCGCCGTTGCTCGACTGGTGGCTCATCGAGTTTCTCAAGGTCAGCGAGCGTGTTCGTCAGAGACGAGCGCCTATTGTCAGGCCAGAAAGCGTTTGCCGGAGAACTTCTTCGCTGAAGTCGCACTGGGCGTGGGGCGGGCTCTCGACAAGCAGGCAACTCAGGACTGGCTTTGGAAAGGCCGTGGGGTCTATATGTTCGATGGCACCATCGTGTCTTTGCCCGACACTGAAGAGAACGTCAAGGCGTATCCCAAATCGTACAACAAAGGGGGACAAGGCTTTCCTATTGCACGTATCGGTGCGCTGATCTCACTGTCTTGTGGCGCTATTCTCAACCTGGGGTTTTGTCGATACGCCGGGAAAGGACAAGGGGAGGTGAGCCTGTTGCGCCGTATTTGGGATATCCTGCTGCCAGGCGATGTCATTCTGGGTGATAGCCTGATGTCAAACTGGGCCGGGATTGTCTTGCTGAAAGAACGTGGACTTGACCTTGTCAGCCGACTCAACAAAGCACATCGCAGGGCTGACTTTCGAAAGGGAAAACGACTTGGCTCGGGTGATCATATTGTCCGTTGGAAGAAGCCAACGTCCATTCGATCCGTTGACCGGGAAACGTATCTGACGCTTCCGGAAGAGCTCACAATTCGTGAGGCTCGTATTCGTATCCAGCAAACGGGGTTCAGGACCAGAACTCTCATCGTCGTGACAACGCTGCTTGATCCAAACGAAGTAAGCAAAGAAGAACTCGCGGAGTTGTATCGCGCGCGGTGGAACAATGAACTCGACCTTCGTTCGATCAAATCCACGATGCAGATGGATTTTCTGCGATGCAAGACTCCGGACCTCGTCCACAAAGAGGTGTGGGCTCACGTCATTGCCTACAACCTGATTCGGACCATCATCGCCCAAGCCGCAGAAAATCAGCATGTCAAGCCACGTACAATCAGCTTCAAAGGCACTATGCAGACGCTGAACGCGTTTCAGCCCGTGATTGCACTTCAGGAGTCCTGCGACAGCCGCGTTCTCATGAACTTATTCGATCAGCTGCTTGATGCCATCAGCAGGCATCGAATCGCCGATCGTCCTGATCGATTTGAACCGCGACTCCAGAAACGACGCCAAAAGAACTACGGCTTCCTCCGCAAGCCAAGAGCCACGTTGAAACGTGAACTGGCGAAAAGGGTTACATAAAATCTACGTGCCATTCGTCCGACACGCCGGCGTTGCGAAAAAAAAGGGGGGGGGGGCCGTCTGGTGTAACTTTTCGTAAGGGCGGCTCGGTCCGATTGTCCCTGGCTTGTGTTGCTGCGAAAGCAATCACATTGTTCA
>CAIXQV010000318.1 GCA_903921605.1 uncultured Planctomycetaceae bacterium
GACTTCCGAGCGAACGGCTATACGCCAGCGGTCTACGATACGTATCAGCATCAGTTGGGGACGGCCTACTTTCAGGACAACCGCCTCTTTGTTGCCTCGACCGCCGCGCTTTCAGGTATGGATGCGGAAGCAGGTGTCAATTTCCCGACGTTCCATCAGATCTCAACGAGTTTGTTTGGCGGTGGTTACTACTACGATTCGAACCATACGATTGCAGCCGCCGGGTGGCGAGTTCGTGCAGAAGCTATGTTTCGAGACTTTGTCATCGTTGGCGTTTCAGTTCAGGACGACGAACTGTTCGGCCAGACGGTCAACGGAATGATCGAACTGCGGCACACAGTTTTCCACCGAGCCACACTCGCGCGACGATCCATGCGACACAAGTTTCGTGACGCTGACGGATCGAGTGATGGTCAAACAGTGCGACACCGTCTCGCAGACCCTGTGTATCGTCGGCAAAACATTGTTTTGAAGGAAGAGAGTGCTCGTCCGGCAACCTTCGGCGGGGCTCCACTGAACTTCGTGCATGTTGTCCCAGGCGGAGCAGGCGACGGCACGTTTGAAAATCCCCATGGAACGATTTCAACCGCGATGCTCGATCCGCTTGCAGGGTCCGGAGTCGTCTACACGCCATACGGAGGTACGTTTACAGAAAACGTAACGATGACAGCGGGTTCGACTCTGTTCTCCAACGGCCCGAGGCAGTTCGTCAACGCCGATTTCGGTTCCGTCCCATTGCCGTTCTCAGGTGCCAACGGCTCCCTGACTGGACTGCCGTCAAAGATTGTGGGCGACGTCACGCTGGCAAACAACACGGTCCTGAATGGGTTTGATGTGCAGGGTGGAGTCTCCGGTACGAACGTTCTGGGAGTTTCCCTCGCAAATAACCGAATTGCATCGTCACCAGGCGATGCGATTCGCCTGACAACATCGAGTGGTGTGAGCATAAATAATCTGTTGATAGTGAATCCGGCGCAGCGCGGCATCCTGCTGAATAATTCGGTAGCAAGCCTGTCGTCGGTGATAATTCAGAATGCTGGCAATACGGCACTGGAGCTTGATACGTCCACTGGTGTCAGCATGAATGATCTGTTGATCGTGAATCCAGCAGGGCGTGGAATCCTGCTGAACGATTCATCAGCTAACATATCGTCGGTGACAATTCGGAATTCTGGCAACACGGCACTGGAGCTTAATAGGTCCATTGGTATGAGCATGGATAATCTGTTGATCGCAAATTCGGCAGGGCGTGGGATCCTGCTGAACGATTCGTCAGCAAACATGTCGTCGGTGACAATTCAGAATCCTGGCAATACCGCACTTGAGATTAATACGAATGGCATCGGCGGGATTGTCGCGGCATCGGGCCTCAATATTACGAACACAGTGGGAAGCATCCGCGGCATTGATGCCAACGTAACCGGGGCTGGCAATCTGCTGCTTGGTATTTCCGCTCTCCCGGGTGCCGCACCAGCCCTGAACTCCATCAGCGTTCAGGAGGATGCCGTCAATGTCTCGATCAGCGGTACCGGCAACGCGGTTGTTCTGCTCAACACGCTGGCGGTTTCTTCGACTGCCGGTGCCGGAATCGTAGTTGACGGCAGCGCCGGAGCCGGGACAACGTGGGTGAGCGGATTCGCCGCCAACTCAGTCACGGAAGCAGCCAACGGGGGCGTATTGTTCAACACTGTAACATTTGACTCCAATCCTCTGACGCTCGATATTGATCCGGTTTCCGCTGGCATACTCTCCATTGGTGCAGTGCCTGATGATGTGACAGGTCCTGGCGTTTCCATTGAGAATTCCACAGGGGACCTGAATCTCGGTGTGGCGAGGATCTTCAACAATAATGGTCCCGGTCTGTTTGTGGCGAACTCTCCGAACCTGACTGTCAGCAGCACACTGGGAAGCACGATGGAAACTCAGACTGGACCAGTACTCGACCTAAGCAACACGAAGTCAGCACTGAACTTTTTATCGCTGAAGTCGGAAAACAGTCCGGGATTGAATCACGGCATCCATCTGAACAACGTAACAGGAACGATCAACAGTACCGCAACGAATCTTGTGGACTCGCAGGCTCCGGCCGCGATTCTGATTGAGAATATTCCTCCCGGCGAAAACTCGCTTAAACCAAATTTCGGCGTACTCTCAATCGAAAGCCTGTTCGACAACACCGAAGCGACCAACATCAGTCTGCCTGGCGTGATTACTGGCATCGTTCAGCCAATTTACACGGCACCGCTGACTATCGTGGGTCCATGATGGCGATTGCCCCATTCGTCTTCCTGCTGGAGCTTCTTGCGCTAACTGGGGCTGGTGGCGTGGTCAAGGGTCATGGACGGCAGTCTGTTCTGGAGTTCCTCATCGGGATGTTCCAGAAGACAATGAGTTCGCTACCTCATTGAAGAGGCGGTCGAGCGCCGTGTGGAATTGAATCAGGTCGCTCAGAAGGGCTTAACAAAGTGGGTCACCACGTACGAACCGAACTCCGAATCAGCGGTTACCACGGGGATCTGTTCAGCGATCGCCTGCGAAATGATCATCCGGGCGAAAGGGTCTTTGTGGTGCATTGGCATGCGTCTGTAAAGACTGCAAATGTCGTCAAACAAAAAAAGCCTCATTCGCTGTCAAAACGAATGAGGCTTCAAAGGGGTGGCTAACC
>CAIXQV010000319.1 GCA_903921605.1 uncultured Planctomycetaceae bacterium
ACGGGGCTGACCGTGTCCGGTCGCCCCAACATCGGGTCGTGGGTCGCATTCGGACTTGGAGCGGAGAGCCAGAATCTGCCTGCTTATGTTTCACTACCCGATCCAGGCGGCATGCCCGTCGATGGTGCTCGGAACTGGTCCAGCGGCTGGCTGCCCCCGATTTATCAGGGGACGGCGATTCGGTCCGAAGGAATGCCGGTGCTGCATCTTCAACCGAAAACAGCGCGAACCTCTGAAGTTGATCACGGGCGAATGAAATTGTTGCGAAGGCTGAACGCACGACACCAACAGGCTCGACCAGGCGAACTGGAACTGGATGCCCGCATCGCCAGCTTTGAACTCGCCGCACGCATGCAGCTTTCTGCCACAGATGCGCTCGATCTCAACCAGGAAACGGCAGAGATTCAGAAACTCTACGGCCTGGATCAGGATACGACACGTTCGTATGGCAAACGTTGTCTGATGGCTCGTCGCCTCGTGGAGCGAGGTGTTCGTTTTGTTCAGATCTTCATGGCCGGGCAGCCATGGGACACTCACGCGAACAACGTGGCCGGAACTCGCAGCTGTTGCGAACAAACCGATCTCCCGATTGCGGGCCTGTTGACCGACCTTAAACAACGTGGCCTGCTTGATTCCACACTTATCCTGTGGGGCGGTGAGTTTGGTCGCACGCCGGGCGCTGAACAACGCGATGGCAACAAGGTCCCCGGCATTGAGGGACGTGATCATCATCCTTACGGTTTCAGCGTCTGGCTTGCCGGTGGTGGAATTCGCGGCGGGCAGGCTTACGGGGCCACCGATGATTTCGGCTATCGAGCCATCACCAACCGCACACAAACAGCCGATCTGCACGCAACGATTTTGCACCAACTGGGGCTTGATCACGAACGACTCACCTTCAATCACAACAGCCGCGACGAACGACTGACCGATGTCTACAAGGCTCGTGTCATTCCGGAATTAACTGGTCAACCCGTGGGATAGGCTTCCAGCCGGTCTTATCCCCCCCTCTCTCTTCTTTCTCTTCTCTGGCCCGGTTCTCTTATCCGAAGAGAAAAAAGGAATCTCTTTCTTCGGGTCGAGGAGCAAAAATAGAAGAGAAGAGAAGAGAAGAGACATGACCCCTGTTTTCCGCCTTCTGTGACTTTGGCCAGGGATGGTGCATGTCTTTCAGATTCGGGGGTTGCCCGAATCTCGTGAAACAGTCAGACGCATTGGGGATTATGTGGCAGGCAAGGTTGAACAAAAGTGAATCATCGACCCAATTCTTGTCATGAGATTGACTCGGGGTGGTTCTCGCGATGCTGTTCCATCAAGCCTCGATCACCGGTTGAAAGGCAAAGGACGTTCAAATACCATCTTGTCCGGCCCGATAGCCTTCCACTCTGGATTTAACGCCATGTTTGCCAAGCGACATAAGACCAATCGTTTGGAACAATCAGGCGTTCGACCAGGGGGCCTCATAGGAAGCGACCTCACTCGACGCGGCTTGCTGCGCTCGGTGGCTCAGGGCGTTGGCTGGCTCAGCTTACCGCTGGTTGTGGATCTGCAGGCCTTGGCGGCTTCGACAACTTCCTGCAAGAAGAGGTCGCTGATTCTGCTGTGGCAGGATGGCGGTCCAAGCCATTTCGAAACGTTTGATCCTAAACCGGATGCTCCGATCGAGTATCGCGGCGAATTGAATGCGATCCAGACATCGCTGCCGGGCGTCGCCTATTGTGAAGTCCTGCCGCGTCTTGCCGCACTGGCGGATCGAACGGCCGTCATTCGCTCGCTGCATCAGCCGTCGTCTGATCATGTTGTCGGTTCGCACAACGTCCTGACTGGTTGGTACGACCAGTCGAACGGCGGATTGTCGCGCTATCCCGATCTCGCAAGCGTGATTAGCCGGATGCGGAGTGGAGTTGAGGACTCCGGAATCGCTATTGGCGCTTCGACCGATCCGCGATTGGCGCGGGGAATGCGAGGGAACACGACCAGCAAAGTCTCTTCCGATCGATCGACCGATTTGCCTCGATACATTGATATTGGCTTGGGACTCCATCGCGGCGGACCTGCGTTTCTGGGACCTGTGGACGGGCCGTTCCGGGTGGCGGGTGATCCAG
>CAIXQV010000320.1 GCA_903921605.1 uncultured Planctomycetaceae bacterium
ATTCTGTCTCAAAAAGGTTGCCCCTCGATTGGATTTCAATGCCGGAAATCCCAAGAATGCTTAACGAATCGTGAGCATTGCGACGTACGACACTGCGTTCGATTGATCGTTCCAGGTCTCTCCTATTCTTCAGGCCGCAAAATCTCATGGCGATGTCAGACAGCGAACGGCGAACAGACGCTGTCATTGACGTGCGAGATCTCGTCAAAAGATTTCCCACGGCGGCCGGCGATGTCTTAGCGGTCAATGGAGTCACCATGCAGGTGAGCACTAGCGAGGTTTATGGACTTCTCGGTGCGAACGGGGCTGGCAAAACAACCACACTCCGCATGATGCTGGGCTTGCTCAAGCCGACCTCCGGAACTGCTCGCATTGCCGGCTTTGATGTCGCGAAATCTCCCGAAGAGGTCAAACGAAACATGGCGCTGGTCTCGGCCAGTGCGGGGTTGTATCAATGGCTCACGCCGCGAGAATTGATGCACTACTTCGCGGACTTGTACGATGTTCCGGCTGCTGCTGCTGCTGCTCGAGTGGAGCAACTGGCCGATCTGTTCGAGCTGCGAAAGTTCATGGATCGCCAATGTGCAGGGATGAGTACTGGTCAGCAGCAGCGAGTCAATCTGGCACGATCTCTGATGCATGATCCTCCGGTTGTGCTGATGGACGAACCGACCCGCGGACTTGATATCGTCGGAAGCAAACGCATCTTTGATTTTACGTCCCATCTGAAGGAGATCGGCAAAGCCGTGATCTTTTGTACTCATCGATTAGATGAAGCTCAGCGCCTGTGCAATCGTTTTGGTCTGATGTTTCGTGGTCGACTCCAGCTTGAAGGAACACTCGATGAACTGCGGAGCGTGACGGGGCGTGAATCTCTGACGGACATGTTTCTCGACCTGATGGCGCGAGAACAGCAGATCGACCTCGATGCATCAGCGTTAAAGCTTCCTGAAGCCTCTGCCGGAAAGCGATGATCGCGTGAAAGAGGAATCAGAAGATTCTCCAAAGGTGCACTCGCCGTCGGCTTCGATCTCTGCGCCCGCGTCAGGTTTCTCGAACACGCTGCGGAAGATCTCCAGGCTTGCGCGAAAAGAACTTCGCGAATCCCTGCGCGATCGCAGAACGCTTGCGACGCTCATCGTGATGCCTTTGATCGTTTATCCGTTGCTGGGTTCTGTTGTTCAGAAGTTTGCTGTTTCGCGAATCGACCTGAATGCTCCAGCGGCCGCAGTCGTTGTTGATCAGACCCTTTCTCCCGGTCTGCAATCGTTGTTTGCGGTTCCGGAGGCTGAGCAGAATGCTGGCGGAACACCGGTTAAGACAAGCAATGATGACGCGACAAAGTCGGCGGATTCACAGGACTCGGGGAAGAATCAGAAATCCGACGATTCCCAGGCTCGTCTGGAAGATCTGACAAAGCAACTGTTGGAAGGAAAACTTCCCGACGGTCAGAGCTCGATTGATGGCGTTGAGACCACAATCCGGTTGGAGAAATATATTCAGTCGCCGGGAACAGATCTTGAGTCGATTGTCCGGGAGGGCATTGCAGACGTCGCCGTTCTGGAAACACTGCCACATCAGGACCCTGTGACTGGTGTTGTGACGCAGAGTGAGATTCGGATCATTGCCCGTCAGGGCGATGCGTTCAGCACGAAAGCGGCGACTGAGGCGGCTCGCAGGATATCGGCGTTTCGAGATGAATACGTTCGCGCGGTGCTGGACCAGACTCGTTTTGGCCGACAAGTCATGCCTGCGATATCGCGAGTTTCACTGCAGTCAACCGGGCCGAAAGAATCACCGCTCAGCGCGTTTGTGCCATTGATGCTGGTGTTGATGACGATGACTGGTGCCGTCTATCCGGCGATTGATCTGACAGCCGGCGAACGCGAACGTGGAACTCTGGAGATGCTGATAGCCGCTCCGGTTTCCCGACGAAACTTGCTGACTGGTAAATTCATCGCGGTCTTCACCGTAGCAGTGCTGACAGCCATTATCAATCTGACGGCCATGATTCTGACTCTGTATGGAACCGGCTTTGATCGAGTCATCCTGGGAGAAGGCGCATCGATCGGGATGTTCCTGCAGGTCCTGTCGCTGCTGGTTGTCTTCGCTTCATTCTTCTCTGCCGTGCTGTTAAGCATTACCAGCTTCGCTAGAAGTTTCCGTGAAGCGCAGGCGTGGCTGATCCCGCTGATGCTGGTTTCCTTGGCTCCGGGTATCCTGAGTTTAATGCCGGGTGTGCGTCTGACGATTGGTCTGGCGCTGCTTCCACTGGTGAACATTGTTCTGCTGGGAAAAGAACTCTTTCAGGGGATCGCGGCTCCGCATCTGTTCGTCATCACTCTTGTGGCCACTCTGACTTACACAGTGCTGGCGTTACGCTTGGCGGCGAATGTCTTCGGAAGTGACTCGGTCCTGTTTGCCAACAACAGTGGTGGAGGCAGTCTGAGCAAGCGCCCGGTTGAGTTGACCGACGAGGTGTCGAAATCACAGGGGATTGGTTATCTGTTGGCCTTGCTTCCCGCATTTATTGTGCTCGCCGGATTGCGTGGTCGCCTGGTTGATCCCCTGAATCTTTCCGGCCAGCTTGCGCTTTCTGGTCTGATGACTCTGTTGCTTTTCACAATCTTCCCTGTGTTGCTGACGACGTGGAATCGAGTTCGGGCCACATCGGCCTATGCCATTCGCGGCTTTCAACCGTTGGCGTTAGTAGGAGCAATTCTGCTGGGCGCGACACTGTGGACATTAAGCTACGAGGCACTGCTGTTGGGGAAGGGCACCGCTGCCTGGACCAAATTGTTGAGCAATCCCAAATTGCAGGAGCTGGCACAGCGGTTGACTCAGGAGACGCCTCTTCTGTTACGACTGCTTACGTTGGCGGTGATTCCTGCAATCTGTGAAGAGTTGTTCTTTCGCGGGTTTCTGATGAGTGCTCTGCTTGGTCGCTCGGAGCGACGGAAGTCTGCGTTGTTTACCAGCACATTTTTGTTTGCAGCGTTTCATGTGATTGTTGATCAGTCGCTGACGCTGGAACGATTTCCGGCGACCTTTATGCTGGGGTTCGTACTGGGCTGGATCAGACTTTCCACGGGCAGCATTTTCCCGGGCATCGTGATGCATGCGGTCAGCAATGGTTTGCTGCTGTCGCTCACGGAGTTGCAGCCGTTGTTGGCTCGTCTGGGCTTGGATCTGGCAGTAAAGAACGAAACACATCTTCCCGCCTGGTTTCTGGCAATGTCGACGGGCCTATCGCTCATCGGGGCGATGTTGATTTATCACTCGTCGCGAAAAGCGAAGATGGCTTGAGGTCTATCTGGTCGTGTGAACAATTCGTTTAACGGCAAGCCGCAGGCGTCGCTGCTCATTGTCGCCTCCGCCTTCGGCTCGCCGTTAAACGACAACACTCAACACATGGATGAGTCCACCGGCTGCTGGACTTGGCCCAGCTTGTAAATCATCGCGAATCATCTTTCGGATCGTTCGCATTCGCTCAACGAGAAGGAAACAGTACCATGAAGAATCCGATCCGTAAGTCGAATACGCGTGGAGAAGATTCCGGATCTCTGCTTAGCGACGAGCAAAATGAATGGCTCATGCGGCAGTTGACTCGAGAGCGAAAGCGGCGATGTCGAATTGTGCTGACCGGTGGTCCGGGCGGAGGCAAGACAACGGCGGCCGATCTGTTTCGACGAGAGATTGGCGACAAAGTCGTCATTGTTCCAGAGTCCGCCACGTTGCTGTTTTCCGGTGGGTTTCCTCGCAGCACGCAGCCTCTAGCGGCCGCAGCGGCGCAGCAGGCGATTTACCATGTGCAGCGTCAATTGGAGGATGTCCAGTCGTTTCTTTATCCGGATCGGATTCTGTTATGCGATCGTGGTACAGTGGATGGTGCAGCATATTGTCCGGAACCGCCGGAGGAATTTTTCGCATCCCTGAGTACCACGTTTGAAGCAGAACTGGCTCGCTATGACGGCGTCATCTTCTTCGAAAGCGCGGCGGTGGGCGGGTTGACGATCGAAGGTGGAAATCCGATCCGCAACGAATCTCTCGAGCAGGCGATAGAGGTCGACCGCCGCCTGCGAGAACTCTGGATTCATCACCCGAGGTTCATTCTCGTCCGGCACGATGCTTCCTTCTTCAAGAAGATTGCGCTTGGTCTTGCCGAACTGGACAACATGGTGAATGAGCACTCAAAAGATCGGGCCAAATCGCAAAAGTCTGCGTCTAAGAAGAAACGTTGAGAGCGTTCTACAACGATCCTGCGAAGATCTGCAGAGCAGGGCTGTTGTTTGGGATAAGGCCGATGGCCTGAGCTCTTCGTGAGAGCTCATTCAACGCGTTCTCTCCGACGGCGCCCAGCTCAACCGTCCAGTCGTTGACGTAAAGATCGACATGCTTCATCAGGACGTCATCGTCGAACTCCTGAGCATACTTTCGCATCGTCCGCAGCGCCACGCCGGGATTTGCGAGAGCCAGTTTCAGAGAATCGTGAATGACGGCCTGAACTGTGGCGATAGTGTCTGCACCAAGACGGCGTCGAGCGACGATGCCTCCAAGGGGCAGGGGGCAGGAGGTTTCTTTTTCCCAGCGAGTGCCCAGATCTTCCACGAGGCCGAGCCCTTCGTTTTGCCATGTGAAGCGGCCTTCGTGAATGCAAACTCCGAAGTCCGCCTTTTTGTTTTTCAGGTCCGGCATGATCTCAGAAAATACCACGTGTCGGATCTGTGTTGTTGCCGGGTAGAACAACTGAAACAGCAGCGACGCCGTCGTATCTTTTCCCGGGCACAGAGTGACCTGACTGGAATTGTTTGGCTGATCACCATCGTGAGCCGACAGCAGCAGCGGGCCCACACCAAATCCCAGAGCAGATCCAGACGGCAGCACGACCGTCTCCTTGGCCAACATCAGAGCCGCATGAAAGCTGGTTTTAGCGACATCAAATTCGCCCGCAAACAGCCGATCATTGAGCTGCTGGATATCAATGAGTTCAACTTCAAAGTTGAGATCTCGCCAATCCACGCTGCGGGTCAGCAGGCCATGGAACGCAAATGTGTCGTTTGGGCACGTTGAGATGCCCAGATGAATTGTCGTCATAAAAGATTATCCGGTGTGAACCACGTTGAGACCGCTTTGAGGGCCGCATCAACATCCCAGTGAGCTTTGTTACGATCGCCAGCCAGATTCGAGATGCCTCGAATCACGGTCAGAGGAACATTCGCCATACGGCACGCCATGGCTACCGAATAGGCTTCCATGTCCTCCGCAGCGGCCTGTGGAAACTTTTTGAGTCGATCGGCAACGTCTGTCGAATTCGCCGACGCCGCACAAACGGTCAGCAGCAGAGGTTGGTCGATAGAGTTGTCGGAAGCGTCTCCGGAGTCTGCTGTTGAATCGCTGCGCCATGGTTGAAACGATGCCGGACCGCTGTGCAACTGAAGAATATCCTGCGATCCCGGAGTTGTCGTTGCTTCGTTCCAACGAGTCCAGCCGAGTTCACTCGCCGTTTGAAATTCTGAACCGGCACCCGCCCCGATTCCGTAACAGGCGACCCGAGAAAAACTGGCGGCTGTTCCGATTGAGAATCGCGGACCGATCGCTCCTGCTATCCCCGCCAGTATGACCTTTGTCGGGTTATGTCGAGTCAGCAACTGAGTTGTCTTGATCCCTGAGACGATCGGCCCAAAACCACAGGTTGCGATGATGCAGTTTGCTGAACTTTCAGCCTCGGCAATTAAAGGCTGCAGTTTTCGTAGTTCAAACTCAGTTGGCACCAGCACTAACACCCGGGTCATCAGAATTCTCGGCAGAGGCAGAAAGTCGATCGGCTGCACATCTTAGCAACAGGGCGATAACTGTCCTCTGTTAGTAAACCATAATACTCCTTCTCAAATTGTGATTTTCATCACTCGGACACGTCACGCATCTCCATGCGCGGGACCGAGTAAACAGCCTGTAAGCAAGGTTGCGGAGTCCCATTTTCGTCCATCAAGGGATTGTCAAATTCCTGAGGCATCCTGTTCCAGTGAGCACGTGATTCGTTTTGACATAGTTTGGGCTCTGCGAAAGAAATGCTTGTAGTTCTACCTTTCGTTTGTTCGGACGCGAGGTGGTGAGATCTACGAATCGGCTGGATAATTTACAGTTGGGAAAGGTTCAACTGTTACAGGCCTGCCACTACGATTCATCTTGAACCGTCCTCCCACCTCTTCAAGAAGGCCGACCGTAATGTCCCACCGCGTCTCTCGTCGACGATTTTCTCAAACTGCAATGGCAGGACTTGGGCTGCCCATGATTTTGCCGTCGGGGTTACTGGCTGGCCAGTCGCCAAACGAAAAACTGTCGTTTGCGTGCATTGGGATGGGTGGGCAGATGCGAGGTTACCTGGTCCCGGAACTCAACAAGCTGGATCAGACCATCGTTGCCATTTGCGATGTCGACCAGCGACAGCTCAACAGCGCGTTGCAGGTGAACGAACTGAAACAGGCTCGGCCGTATCGTGATTATCGTGAACTGCTCGACAAAGAATCGGGCGTCGATGCCGTCATCATCGGAACTCCCGATCACTGGCATGTGCCCATCTGCGAAGCTGCGCTGAAGGCTGGCAAACATGTCTACTGCGAAAAGCCGCTGGCTCATTCAGTGGCCGAATGTCGAGCTCTGGAGAAGCTGGCGCTGAGCCATCCGACGTTGGCGACTCAAACTGGAAATCAGGGATGTTCGACGGAAGGATTTCGTCGCAGCTTCGAAGTCATTCAGTCCGGACTCCTGGGCAACATCACCGAAGTGCATGTCTGGCATCCGGCGCACGGCTGGCCCAATGGAGTTGATCGGCCGACGACAAGCGATCCAATTCCGGAGGGACTCGACTGGAACTTCTGGCTCGGCACCGCACCGGCACGGCCTTACAACAATGAGATCTATCATCCGGGCAAGTGGCGAGGCTGGTACGACTTCGGCGGCGGCTCACTGGCTGACTTTTGCTGCCACGGGTTTCAGCTCGCCTATCGTGCTCTGGAATTGGATGCACCGACGCGGATCGACGCGACTGGCAACGACCTGGGGCACGAGTCCTTCCCGACTCGTTGCACTGTGACGTTTGAATTTGCGGCAAAGGGCAACCGGGGCCCAGTGAAGCTCATCTTCTATTCCGGCGAGAACAATCATCCTCCGAACGAAGTGACTCAAGGGCCTGTGGATACGACGGGATGCCTGATCGTCGGCAGCGAAGGAACCTTGTCAGCGGGACTCTGGAACACTGACTGCAATGTTCGACTCAAAGGGTCAAATGAATTTCGCGGGGCCGATCAGCCGGAAGTGGCAAAGATCCCAAAGACACAACCGCGTATCGACACGGAAACTCTGAAATGGGATCCGGCCAAGGCCGCCAAAGGTCAGCGGCCGCGATGGAGCAAAGTGAATAACTCACACATGTTCGAATGGGTGCTGGCCTGTGCTGGCGATGCGAAAACCTATTCGCCGTTTGAGATCGGTGCCAGAGTCACGGAGATCGGCATGCTGGGAGTTCTCGCGTTACGCCTGCAGAAACCGATTCTGTGGGATGCTGAAAACCGTCAAGCCACCGGACTGCCTGAAGCCGATGCGATCATCGATCCAACACCTTCGACGAATGCATATTCGCCACGGTGACGACGACACTGCTTTCTGATTCAAACCGTTATGCCTCAATCCGTCATTGACCGGCCATTCGAAGTGATGGTCCGGTGAGTCTGTTCACTGCCTGTCTCAGGCACGGAAGCATTTATGCGCGCAGTCGTCCTTGTGCACTTTCTTGTCATGTATGGCTTCGCGCTAACCTTACCTGCTTTTGGCGAAGCAACTCCGGCAGACGCGATCGAGATTCGTGATGGCTTTGTCGTGGAACGAGTCTATTCCGTTCCGCGTGAGCAGGGTTCCTGGGTGGCGATGTGCTTTGATGACAAAGGACGAATCTATGCGTCGGATCAGGGGATGAGGCTTTTCAGGATTACTCCGCCGGCTCCTGGTCAGACGTCAGAGAGCATCGTCGAACTCGTCTCAGACCGATGGGGCTTCTCACAGGGGATGACGTTTCTGCATGGAGCACTGTATGTGGTGCAGCACGGTGATCATTCGGAATCGAGTTTCCGGCCCGATGTATTGTTGCGAATCAAAGATACGAACGCCGACGACAAGCTGGACACGGCGGAGCAGATCATTGAGTTTCCTCGCGTAACGGGCGATGCAGCAAATTGGGTGGAGCATAGTCTGCATGCCGTCGTGCCGGGGTCGGATGGACAATCGCTTTACATCGTCAGCGGTGATCGCAATGGGCTGCCGTGCGAGAACGGTCGAACGCCGAAGCACTGGAATCGAGACGGCTGGGACTTTCAGTACACACAACAACCATATTCCGGTGGCTGGGTGATGCGCACGGATCTGAACGGGAAAAATCCTGAATACCTATGCATGGGATTAAGAAACAGTTACGACCTCGCCTTCAACCGCAGCGGTGATCTGTTCACGTACGATAGTGATCTGGAGAATGATATTGGTCTGCCCAACCATCGACCAACGGCGATTCGGCAGGTGTTGAGCGGTACCGACAGCGGCTGGCATGGTCGCGCCGGAGAAATGCTCTGGAGTTGGACGTCCGCATGGGAAGACATCCAGCCGCCGCTCAGGAACATCGGCCCAGGATCACCGACCGGAATTTGTTTTGGATATGGTGCGAAGTTTCCGACTCGATATCAGAACGCTCTGTTCGCGTGCGACTGGAGCTACGGCCGTATGTTTGCAGTCCACCTGACCGTGTCGGGTGCGTCGTATTCCGCAGAGCCTGAGCCTTTCCTCAGTGCTCAGGGACTTCCGATCGCGGACGTTGCAGTATCACCACTGGACGGGGCTCTGTATTTTCTGACTGGCGGACGTGGCACACAATCGGCCGTCTATCGAGTTACCTACGCTGGAACAGACAGCACGGCCGCTGCATCGGAACCTTTACCGGATGCCGCCACAACTGCGGCTCAGCAGTTGCGACGACGGCTGGAAACATTTCACGGGCACGCAGACTCACGGGCCGTTAAAGCTTTGTGGCCGCACTTGGCAGACGACGATCGCGCGATTCGAAGTGCCGCACGAGTGGCTCTGGAGTGGCAGCCCGTCAGCGAATGGAAGCACCGCGCGCTGCAGGAGCCAAATCCTCGAATGGCACTTCAGGCTATGCTGGCTCTGGCCCGATCGACCGATGGCGACACTTCCATCCAGTCAGAGCTGCTGACGGCGCTGGATCGCATGGACTTTGCGAAGCTAAACGTTGACGAACAAAGCTGGTACCTTCGAATCATCACCGTCTCCGCAATTCGACATGGTCTATACCAAGAAGCCGCGTCTGCCAGGCTCATTGCAAAGCTCGAACCTTCACTACCTTCGCCTGATCGGCGAGTCAACGAAGAGCTTGTGGGGATGTGTGCAGCGTTGAAGAGTCCCACGATGATTGTGCCGACGCTGGACGTGCTTGAACAAAGCCGAACACAGGAAGAGCAAGTGCTTTACGTTCAGGCGTTGACCAGCTTGCATCAAAGTCCGGCTTGGACACCCGAGCTGCGTGAGCGATTTCTGAAGCTTGCATTGGAACGCGTCCCCAACTGGAAGGGTGGATTCACTGCTCGAGCACGCCGCGACCAGATGATTCACGCGGTGACTCAAATGCTGACGGAACCCGAACGTCAGAAGTTTGCGGAACTAATCGCATCCGCGCAGAAGCCGGCCTCCGTAATCCCTGCCACGTCGCGCACCTTCGTTCAAAAATGGACCATGGAGGATCTAGTGCCGACTCTGGAAGCTCGTCTGGCAGAGCCACGGAATCCTGAGAACGGTCGCAAGCTGTTCTCTGCGGTCTCCTGCATTGTCTGTCACAGTTTTCGAGGAGAAGGTGGTCTGGGCGGACCTGACTTGACCAGCGTCGGTGGTCGGTACAGTGCTCAGGATTTGCTCGACAACATGATCAATCCCAGCCGAGTTATCAACGAGCAATTCGGGCTGCAGACCTACCTGCTGAAAGATGGTCGGACGCACACGGGCCGCACGGTCAACATGGCTGGAGACACAATCATGATTGCCGCCAATCCGAACGATCCAGGCGGCAGTGAAGTTCGCTTCAGCATCAATGACCTGGAAAGCACAACACCATCGAGAGTGTCGTTTATGCCGGAAGGTCTGCTGAACACTTTGTCACACGAGGACATTCTGGACCTCATCGCATACCTCAGGCAACGATGACTCGAGGGTCCATAGAGACCGCCTGAGGCGGCAGCGACGTGAAGCTCAGCGGAACGGAAAGAACGTCGAAAGACTGCACAGACAGTGTAAGTTCGCACAGGTCCGTTTTTGCCGAATCAACAAAGATGATCGGCGACGTTTTCAGCCACGCAAACGCCCTTCACCGCTGGTAGGTCACCACAATTGGGATATTTCGAAGCGCCTGTTGGAAACGGACACATGACTTGCCGTCGTTCTGCTGGCAATAGAAGATACCCCGAAAGGTCACGCTGATTGTTTCAACGAATTTCGCTGACTGGATGAAGATACAGGGGACACAAAAATGGTGACTCGACGAAATTTCCTGGAAGCTTCCGGTGCAGGACTGCTTTCAGCCTTCATGCTTCAGCCAACCGTGTCTGCTGGGACATCATTGCAGAGCACGGCACGCAAGCGGCTGGCGGTGGTTACTACCGAGTGGCGATATCATTCGCACGCCTGGCATATGGCTGAACGCTTCCTCGTGGGATATCCAATTCATGGTGAATGGCATAAGCCTGAGCTGGATGTTGTTTCGGCCTATGTGGATCAGTTTCCGGAGAACGATCTCAGCCGTAAACGCTCGGAGGAGTTTGGGTTTCCGATCTACAAGAGCGTCGCCGAGGCGCTGCGATGTGGTGGGAGTGAACTGGCTGTTGACGCTGTGTTACTGATTGGTGAGCACGGTAAGTATGAACTCAGCGAGTATGGTCAGACGAAGTATCCTCGCTATGAGTTGTTCAAGCAGGTCACGGATGTCTTTCGCAAGGATGGCCGCTCTGTTCCCGTCTTCAACGACAAGCACCTGTCATGGAAGTGGGACTGGGCGAAGGAAATGTATGATCTTTCGAAGGAATTGAACTTTGCGTTTGCCGCAGGGTCTTCTCTGCCGGGCACCTGGCGGATGCCTTCAATCGACATGCCTTATGGTGCCGAGGTTGAAGAATTGATGTGTCTCGCGATGGGCGGCATGGACAGTTATGACTTCCATGCTCTGGAAGTTATCCAATGCATGGCCGAACGACGCAAAGGTGGTGAGACTGGTGTCGCGGCCGTGCATGGACTGAAGGGCGATGAATTCTGGAAAGCGATGGATTCCGGATCATGGTCGGCCGGAGGCTGGGACTTGTCGTTGTTTCACGCCTGCTTGTCTCGATGCCAGACACTGGCTCAGCCGGAATCATTCAGCCACCGCTATCCGACTCGGCAGCAAATGCAGGAGTGGGTCAAGGACCCCGTGGCCTATCGAATCGAATACATCGACGGCACAAAAGCGACGATGCTGCTGATGAATGGGCTCGTCGGTGATTTTACGTTTGCCGCGAAATTGAGGAATCAGCCCAAGCCGCTCTCCACGCTGTTTTATCTTCCGCCTGTTCCGAACGTCATGTACTCCGCAGAACTCATGGCGAAGGCCGAAGCGACGTTTATTGAAGGAAAATCTCCTTGTCCCCTTGAGAGAACTCTCCTGACAACGGGACTTGTAGAAGCTGGGGTCCAATCGGTTGGCAAAGGGCAGGTACGTTTGGAAACTCCGCATCTCGCAATTCGCTATACGGCCTCGAAGGAATCACTATTCGCCCAGCAATGAAGTGTTGCTGAGTAAAACACGATCGAGTTTTCGCGGGTCAGCGGTGAGATTCGGAAGAGGACACCGAATCTGTCGGATGAGACTACAATCTGTGCAATGGAACAATCAGCATGACGAACGGCAATCCTGCATTACCCTCCGAATTCCTGCAGTGGCTGGGAAAGCTTCCTGAGTTGCATGTTGTGCGATTCCAAAAGAATGAATGGCAGTTCTGGACTGAAGAAGAACTGCAGGAGACGACGCGAGTCAACAAAGTTACCTCGACTCATATCAGCATGATGCTTGGCTTTGTAGCGATGTATCGGTCGATGGGTTTGGCCGCTGCGAAGGGACCTGCGGGTAAGCCGTTCCCCTATGAGAAGCTGGAACGATGTTTGGTCCTCGCAACTGACAATGAGGACTTCTTAATTGTGAATCCGGACGAGGGATACTCTGTCTGGAAGTTCTGTCCGGATTATTCGAAATCCGGAGAAGTCAAAGTTGTCGCCGCCAGCCTGACTGAGTTTATGGAGCAGGCAGTCGTTGAAGACGCGGATGCGGATGATCTGGATTATTGAGCGATCACAACACAGCTGAGCGATCACAATACCGCCACCGGCGATGTCGACCGTCCGCAGCGTTATCTAGGCAAGAAGTTCTTGAGTACGAGCATCGTTTCTGACTGACGCTGCATCACAAACTCACGAGCTTTCTGAGTGCGTTCGCGAGCGGCAATCGGATCTTTCGCCAGTGCCAGAACTGCGGCCGGAAGTTTGCTGCAGTCTTCTTCTTTGTCGAAGTCGAACAACCAATCACCCAGTCCGATATCGCGCCACATGAAGCCCTTGCTGGTCTGCTCTTCGAATCGACAAACGATGGCCGGGATGCCGTTCCCGACGGCCATGATCGGCGAATGCATCTCACTCCCAAAGAGCCCCGCGCTGCGAACATAGACGCTGAGAGCCATGTCCGTGAGCCAGAATTTCTCTTTCCAGACGACTCGCGATTTTACGTCGTCCGGCAGTTTGTCAAAAAGCATTTCTTTGCTGACAGCCATTTGAGTCATGTCTTCCGGGCATAACAGAATCTTCAGATCTGTTTCGCGAATGACTGAGACGATCGCTTCTCGAATGGGAGCGTGATCATGCTCCTTCATGGCTTCATTGCGATCGTGTCGCTTTTCGTCATACGGACGTTTGCTGCCGGGGATGCTCCAATAGGGCGTGTATCTCAGGCGAGACAGGCAGCAGAGAAATTTTCCCTC
>CAIXQV010000321.1 GCA_903921605.1 uncultured Planctomycetaceae bacterium
AGGTAAAAAAATCAAACCACAGCCCGCTACAGATGTGGCCCCGAGCCCTCGTTCAAAACCGCAAAACATTTGCACCGTTTGCCAGAAACAAATGGATCCCGGAGTACGCTACTGTACCGGCTGCGGCCACAATAACTTCGATGCGGATGCCGTAGCAGTGGATGCTCAGCTGAAAATGCGAACTCGAATGGAACAGCTCACCGCATCACTGGGCGTCGCACGCATCCTGAAGATCTTCAGTCGCATGTTTCGCTAGTGGCCTCACGTTATTTCGTTCGCGAATCCTCTGGAATTATCGGCATGAGTTTCTTTCCGCCAAAAGAGTACGCCACAAGAAATACAGTTCTTCCGCGCAGGGCTTTTTCGACGATGTTGTTGGCCTGCGTGTTCCTCACAAAACCGGGGGTATGCTCGGCCGACGACATTTCGCCAGTTGTCGAGATCGTGAAGACTTACTGCATCGAATGCCACAGCGCAGAAACAAAAGAAGGCGGCCTCGATCTCACAAGTCCCGGAACCAACGTGAAGGACTCACTTCAGCGAGCTCAGTGGATTCACATCTACGATCGAGTCCGCAAGAACGAAATGCCGCCGGACCCTCAGCAGCTTCCCGAGGCACAACGCGAGCAAGTGCTGCAGACGCTCGAGCCGTTGTTGCATGACGCTGATATGGCTGACGTGATGGCCAATGGTCGCGGCCCCATGCGGCGCGTTAATCGCGATGAGTTCGCACAGAACCTCCGTGATCTCCTGCAGCTGCCGGATTTGAACGTTCGCGAGATTCTTCCGGAGGATCGAGTCAGTCATCATTTCAACAAGACGACAGCGCTGCTGGATCTTTCGCGGGTCCAACTCATGGCGTTTCTGGATGCGACCGAGTCTGCTCTTTCGCAAGCCACCGCCAGCGGCATGACTCCACCGCCCGCTGCAAAGCATCGCTTCCTCGCGACTCAGATGTTTCGGGAAGCGGAAACGTTTGGAAATCGTGAAGCCATGTTCTACGCAAAGAACAATCAATTGTTACCTCTCAATGGTGGTGAGCTGGCGGAACTGCGTCGCACTAATCAGCACGATCCGGAAGCCGAACTGGCTATCTTCCGTTCCGCTCACTGGCCTTACTATGGCTATCCATATGGCTTCGTGGCGACATTGCCGGGACGTTATAATGTTCGCTTCTCAGCGCGAGCTGTGCTGCAGCAGCCGGGCTTTCAATTGGTGCCCTCCTCTAAACCAATACCGATGACGTTTCGAGCCCGCAAGCCGTCCGGCGCGGACGTGTCCGGTGACGTTCGAGCAACCGGTGGAGTGATGGATATCTCTCCGGAAACATCCATCTATGAAACGACGATTCTGCTGAAGCCCACGGAGACCTTTGAGTACAGTCTGCTCGGTCTGCCCGTTCCGCTGGCAAGGAATGTGAACAACGGACCGCCCGAGTATCGCTATCCCCCTTTCCCACAAGGAGGTCAGCCGGGCGTGGCATTCCAGTGGCTGGAGATCGAAGGACCCGTGTCGTCCGCAGAATGGCCACCGGCGTCGCATCGAATTCTGTTCGATGAACTGCCGATCACGGCCTCGGCGCCTGGCTCGAAGCTTCCCGTTTCAGTTGTGACGGAATCGCCAGAGGCCGAAGCCAGACGTCTCTTGCGGCGATTTGCAGATCGAGCGGCCCGGCAACCAATCGACAACTCCGAACTTGAGCCTTTCGAACAGTTGATTGTTTCTCGCTTGAAGGCCGGAGACAACTTCACGGAAGCGATGCTGGCGGGTTATCAGGCGTTCCTTTGTTCCGGCCACTATCTATTTCTCAACGAACCAATCCCGGGCGATACTCAGGGCGATCATTACGCCATCGCGTCTCGCCTGTCGCATTTGCTGACGAACTCCGCGCCAGACCAGATGCTGATCGACAAAGCTGCAAACAAGCGGCTGCTCAACAGAGCCGAATTGCAAATCGAAACCGAACGTCTGATGGCGTCGCCAGCTTTTGACCGCTTCATCACCAGCTTCACGGATTATTGGCTCAATCTTCGTCAGCTCTATCGCGACGAACCAGACTCACGGCTCTATCCGGAGTACCGATTCGACAACTATCTTGTGGAGTCGATGGAACGCGAAACTCGCGGATTCATTGCTCTGCTGATGAAGGAGAATCTGCCCGCTGCGACTCTGGTGGCGACTGACTTTGTGCTGGCGAATGATCGACTCGCCGATCATTACAAACTCGAGCCGCTCAGTGGATCCCACTTGCGGAAAATCTCGCTGGCATCGGACAGCCCCTATGGAGGTTTATTGACGCAGGGAGCGATCCTGAAGGTCACGGCCAACGGAACAAATACATCGCCCGTCGTTCGTGGAGCGTGGCTGACGGATCGCATTCTGGGTGATCCGCCGCCCCCACCTCCGGCCAGTGTTCCAGCGGTCGAACCCGACATTCGCAGCGCGACAACGATCCGCGAACTGTTAAAGCTGCATACCGAATCCGCAAGTTGCGCCGCCTGTCATGCCAGATTTGATCCGGTCGGGCTCGCTCTGGAAAACTTCGACGTACTTGGTGCCTGGCGCGATCGCTATCGAGCACTCGAGCTGGGCGAAGCCATCACCGGAATCGATCGCGCGGGGCATAACTTCAGCTATTCACTGGCATCCACGGTCGACGCCAGTGGTCAGCTTCTCGATGGTCAACAATTCCGTAATGTGCGTGAGCTAAAACAGATCCTCGCCGAGAATCCTCGCCAGTTGGCTCGCAACCTGATCCACCAATGGACGGTTTATGCGACGGGGACTCCTGTGCGATTCTCTGATCGTCGCGAAGTCGAA
>CAIXQV010000322.1 GCA_903921605.1 uncultured Planctomycetaceae bacterium
CTTTCTCAGGGTTTACGCAATGCTGATTTCCACCTGGTTGACTGCAGTCCGAAATCGTCTTCAGGCTCCTCGTGTTGTGAAACGTCGTCAGAACCAGAAGCAGGCATCCCAGGCTTCTGAGAACCTTGAAACTCGATCACTGCTGACAGCCCCAACGCTGGTCGCAATTCGTCCCAATGTGGGCGACATTCTCGTCGAAGGTGAAACGCGAAACGTTGCTCCGCGAGAGTTGACCCTTCAGTTCAACCCAGGGCAGTTGATCAGTACCACAAACCTGAGTTCTGCGATTCAGGTGACGAGGGGTGGTGTTGACAGAACCTTGAATGGCATAGGTGACGTTCCGATTACTGTCGGTTTTGTCGGGATTGGTGATCAGCCCGAGGAAGTCGTGGTTCGATTTGCGGAGGATTTGCCCGACGATGTTTATCGGATCACCATCAAAGGGACCGGTGCCACGCCTCTGAGAAATCAAGCGAACGAAATATTCAATAATGGCGTCGACCTGAATCGTAATTTCCGACTGGATTTGGGTGCCCTGGTGGAGGGCGTTGTTCCACAGCCAGTGTTACGAGTCAAGAATCTAAACGTCGTCGACGTTGCTCAGATTGCGGACGGCGACAGGCTTACGATTACCGTTGGCAGCCGAACTCGAGTTTTCGAATTCAACAGCACCGGATCCATTGGCTCCGGCAGTGATTTTGCGCTGAGCTTTGCTCCCGGGCAGACGGCGGCCACTGTCGCCACAGAGATCCGTTCCAAGATCACCGGGGCTGGATTCGCCGCGACGGTTAACGGAACGGGCAGCCAGGTTACTTTGACGGGAACTTCGTTCACTCCCCATGTTGTGAAGAGCCTCGCAACACCCGCCGGGTTGACAATTGCGGACGCCGGATTGGTTCAGAGGAAAGATCGTGTCGTTGTCCATTTCAATGAAGACGATCTGGATCCGACAGCCGCACAGAATCCTTCGTTCTACCGCTTGATCAATACCTCAGGAACCCAAACAACCACTGACGACACTTTGCTCGTACCGACGTCCGTGACCTACGACGCTGCCAACAACACGGCTGTTCTGGTTTTTGCGTCAGATCTTCCGAATGCAACCTACGCTCTTCGGATCGGCTCTCACTTTGAACAGGAAACATTGGCCGGCGCGATCGATTTGGGAACCCTTTTGGGAAATTCTTACCAGACGAACGACACGATCGGGGGCGTGGATGGTGCACGAGACGTCGACCTGTATAAGTTCCACCTGAGCTCAGTGCGAACCATTCAGACTGTAGTTACACCCGTCGCCAGCAATGATGTCGTTCTGCGATTGTTTGATGCAGCCGGAGTACAGGTTTCGATTTTGAACGCGGGGGGCGTCGGCGTCGCAGAGACACTGAACATGTCTCTTAATCCCGGCACATACTATCTCGGAATCAGCACCAGCGGAAACAATACTTACACACCGGGCGTTGTTTCTGCGACCGCCGGGGCAACCACCGGATCGTATCGTTTGAGCGTAGCCAGCCAGACCCCGTTTTTGCCGGGAGACACAAATTCAAGCTTCGTCACCGCAACGAAACTGGGTTCACTTGGATCGGCCAGTCAGTTTGTGGATGCCGCGATCACTCCTCAATCAATTGCTTTGCCGCAGTACGCTGGAGCGACGGATGAGCCAGGGCATCGGGAGATTCCTGCGGAAGAGCACATTGCTGATTTGGGAACGGGTTTTGTCACACCGGATGGAATTCGAGTTGTTCAGTATAACTTTGGTGACGTGTATGGTGTAGACCCTCAGGGAAACACGCTCTACAACGCCATTACGGAGGTACAGAAACAGCGAACTCGCGAGATCTTTGAAATCTGGGCGAAGCAGACCGGGTTTGTTGCGGAAGAGACGACTGGCTCGGGGATCCAGATTATCACAGGCGACCTGCGAGCCTTTGAGCCGATGATGCCTCCTAACGCTGCGGCTGGTCTGGCCTCAGCAGGCAGCTTTGCCATCATGAATGCCAACACCGATTGGGGCAAAAGCGAGTACGGCGGTGGATGGTTCGGCGTTGCACTGCATGAAATCGGGCATGCCCTTGGGCTTGAGCATGCGTATGACCTGATTTCGGTCATGGGTGAGGGGGAAGCCCCGACGGCAAGTTCGGCTTCTCGTGAGCCAATCTTTCCCACGGACCATGACATTGTTCACATGCAGCGGATTGATCGTCCGGACAGCACAGACATTGACATGTACGAGTTCAATCTGCCGACGAATGGAAAGTTCTCGGCGGAGATCTTTGCACAGCGGCAGAATAGTCAGCTGGATAGTGTCTTGCGGCTGTATGACTCCAACATGGTTCTCCTGTCACAAAACGACAACTTTAACAGTGCAGATGCTTTTATCGGTCTTGAGCTGGCGGCGGGAACCTATTTCATTGGCGTCAGCAGTACGGGGAATAACTCCTACGATCCATCGATTTCCGACACAGGGTTTGGTGGAACGACAGATGGAATCTATCAGCTTCGTCTCAGCTTTTCGTCCACAGCCACCAATAAGCTGAATGATGCTCCCCTGGGTTCTTCGCCCTCGGTCAGTGAGTTTGACGGTGACGCAGATGGTTTCGCCGGTGGGGAGTATGAGTTCCACTTCAAAGTCGCCAACACCGTCTTCGTTGACAAAAACGCGGCGAATGGTGGCAACGGCAACCTGGCAACTCCGTTCAACCGCATCGACCTTGCCGTATCTGCGGCGGCCTCAGGATCAATCATTCGAATCGTGGGGAATGGCGGTACTGACGGCAATGAGCTGACGGCGACGGATGCCCGTCCGTATCTGATTGGTTTAACGGCAGGCGGGGCGATTTTGCAGGACGGTGGAGGTCTCGAAGTTCCTCAGGGTGTCATACTGATGATTGATGCTGACGCGGTCATCAAGCTGCAGTCGGCCAACATTGATGCAGGGACCTCTGCTCAGGGAATTGACCGCAGTGGTGGAGCGATTCAGGTTCTGGGTGTTCCCAACAGGCCCGTCTACCTGACATCTTACCTCAATGATGCCCTTGGCGGAGATTCGAACGGAGTGGGGCCTGCAGCCACCGGTGGTAACTGGGGCGGAGTGGTTTTCCGCGATGATTCCGACATGGAAGCCGAGGGAATCTTCCTGAACTATGTGAACAAAGCGAACATCTCGTTTGGTGGTGGCCAGGTAGACGCGGACTCAGTGCCGGAGATCTTCACGCCGATCCACATGGTATCTGCTCGACCGACGATCACTTACAACACATTGACAAACAATTCGAAAGCTGCGATTTCTGCGAATCCAAATTCATTCGATGATTCTGGAAATCGCGTCGGCCCTGAAATCTATCGCAACACGCTGACGAATAACTCAATCAACGGGCTTTTTGTTCGGATCAAGACAGATCTTGGCAAATCGATTGACACGCTCGACGTCGGGGCTCGTTTCGATGACGATGATATCGTTCACGTGCTCACCGAAAATCTGGTCATTACTGGCAATCCCGGTGGTCCTCTGAACGGAGTTGCTCGACTCAGCGGCCGCTTGATGATCGATCCGGGCGTCGTGTTGAAGATGGGTGGCTCGCGAATTGAGGCCTTGCTGGGGAATTCGAACTTCCTCGCGGAAGGTACCGCCGAGCGTCCTGTGGTGATTACCTCCACGCTTGACGATCAGTTCGGAATTGGTGGGACGTTTGACACCACAAACAATGGTTCCAGTCAGAGCGCCGCAGCGGGTGACTGGGGCGGTATTTTCTTCAACGCCACGTCATCGGGCAGCATCGATCATGCGATCCTGAGATACGGCGGCGGCAAGACGCCGGTCGAAGGAGAGTTAAATGAGTTTAGCGTGATTGAAGTGCATCAGGCGGATGTGCGAGTTGCGAACTCTCGCCTTGAGATGAATGCCAACGGCACTGGCGTTGCGGGAATCGATGCGTCTCGAAACGGGCGTGGAGCGAATGCACCGGCCACGATTTTTGTTCGCGGTGCACAACCAATTATCGTGAACAACGAATTCAGTCAGAACGCCGGGCATATCATCAGCATTGATGTGAATTCCTTGAATTCGTTCAGCCGCATCGACCGTGGCCGCAGCACAGGAAAGGTGGAGCGTTTGGCGTCACTTGACGACAATCGCGGCGCTTTGCTGAATCGCAACCTGATGCGTAACAATGGCGTGAACGGCATGGAAGTTCGCGGCGGCACATTGACGACGCAGAGCATCTGGGATGACACTGACATCGTACACATTCTGTACGATGAGGTTTTTGTCACGAATCATCACACTTATAGCGGTCTTCGATTGCAGAGTCGCCCAACAGAAAGCCTTGTCGTAAAGCTGAGTGGCAATAATGCTGGCTTTACGGCCGGGGGGCACGGCATTGATATTGATGACCGCATCGGTGGAACAGTGCAGGTGATTGGTTCGCCTGGGTTCCCGGTTATTTTGACATCGCTGCATGACGACAGCGTCGGAGCGGGCTTCGACTTCGAGGGTTTCACGGTCACTGATACAAACGGTAATGGCTCAGCAACATCACCGGCGTTGAACAATTGGCGAAGTGTTAAGCTGGAGCAGTTCAGCAATGACCGCAATGTCCGCATAATCATGGAAACGGAGAAAGCACTTAATGGCGGGCAGGATTCGACAACACCGCAACTGATTGGGACGCTGGCTCCGAATGAGAAAAGTGGCGACGACAATCGTCCGCTGGGTTTCGAGATTCATGGTCACATCAGTGCGGATTTCCCGAGCGACCGAGACACTTACAGCTTCAAAGCAATTGCTGGAAGCGAGGTCTGGCTCGATCTGGATCGTACCGGCAGCAGCCTCGACACTGTTCTGGAACTGGTTTCTTCAGCAGGCAGCGTGCTGGCCCGCTCAGACGCAGGAATACTCACCGGGATCGCGTTGCCGATTCAGAAAGACGCTTCGCTCGGTGGTGATCACTACACCCACAATTTCATGGATGAGGGCTTCCGTGTGATTCTGCCGGGAGCAGCGGGGGCTGAAGGAACGTACTTTGTTCGTGTCAGCAGCAAGAGTGGTCTGACATCCGGTGCCTATCAGTTGCAGGTTCGGGTCAACCAG
Organism: uncultured Planctomycetaceae bacterium; assembly: GCA_903921605.1. The sequence goes on from CAIXQV010000322.1 coordinate 5,093, forward strand.
AAGAATGAAATCCCCGGCTCGACAGTTCGATTTGCGGACATCCGTTACGCAAATAATGGTATCGAGATTTACGGACTCCCGCAGCACTCGCCGCTGATTGGTGAGGCCGGTGAATCAACAACCAATAACAACAGCCTCAATGGTGCTCAGTTCCTGGGAGCGTTGCTGGAAAGCGATCGTAACACGCTGAGTGTCAGCGGTGATCTCAGCGCCTCGAATGATATCGATTGGTTCAGCTTTACCGTGGACTACAACTTTATTCAGGCCATTGCTGGCGTGAGCAGCGGCGGCAAGACGTGGGCAACCGTCTTTGACATTGATTACGCGGATGGTTTGTCTCGACCGGATACGATCCTGTCCGTGTATGATCAGACGGAGCGGCTCATTCTGGTCAGCCGTGACTCCGACGTTTTGGATGATCAGCCGGCACCCGGCACGGGAACCGGGGTCAGCGATTTAACCAGAGGGTCGATCGGCAAGCTTGATCCGTTCATCGGATCGGTTCACCTTCCGGAACGTAATGATCAGCGGTATTTCGTGACGGTTTCATCCAACGGACACATGCCTGCTGAGCTGAACCAGACGTATTCAGCCTCGCCGCAAGACCTTCTGGCACGTCTTGAACCGATCAGTTCGCTGCGACGTATTGTGGAAGACCACATCGGGTTCCAGGGCTACAGTACCATGGATCCGATGGCAGGACCTGTCCGCATTAACCCGGACAAAACAGAAGGGCTGTTCAACATTACGACTGCTGAACGTCTAAACGCTCATGTCAAGCCGTTCTCGCTGGCCGATGTCTCTCTGTTTTCGATTTCAGCGGGCGGTAACCTCTTTATCTCCGATCCGTTTACCGGGGAACAGGTCGTCAATGTTCAGGGGACAGGCAATGTCGATGATCTCGCAATGCGTCCCGACGGTGTTCTGTACACAGTTCTGGACAATTCCGGCAGCCTGCGAATTGTGGACTCCGCAAATGGCGGAAAGAGCGGTGGAGGAGATGATGGAATTCCGACTTTTGGCGGCCTGACGCAGGATTTTGGAGGCATGGCCTTCCGCAAGACCCCGGGCGCCGGCGCTGGGAGCTACCAGCTGTTCGTCGCGAATAACAACAATTGGGATCGTGATGGGGCCAACGATAACAACGAAGCGGGCCCGGCATTGTGGCGGCTGAACCCCTCGACCGGTGGCTTGTTTGATGAAAGCTCGGCTGATCGGATCCAGAATGTCGGCTCCTTACCGACAGGTCGAACGATCACGGGTCTGGCCTTTGCCAGTGCTTCCAGCAACACTTTGTATGCTGTGGACAGTGTCGGTTCACTTTGGCGGAACTCTGTAAATCCAACCAGCGAAGGATTTACACTCGGGGGTGCGTGGACGGAGTTCGCTGACGTATCAGGTGCGGCCGTTGGTTTCACCGGATTAACGCTCGGTCCCCAGAATGTTGAGGACGGTCTTTATTCCCAGATGTTTTTTGCTACTGGCAATGACGGGCGGCTTTATGCGTTCACCCAAACGGGCGCTCAGCCACCGGTGTTGCAGGAGATTTTCGACACGGACGATAACGGGGTTGCAGATGCTTCGTCTGTTGCTTTCGAGGCAGGGGCTGGCCGTGGATTGGCGTTTTCTCCACTGGACTTCAACCTGTGGCATCCAACGCTTCGACGACGAAGCGATGCCGGACACGGTATCAATGTCGCCCCGGATAGTAGTCGCGTTCCTTCAGCTGCGGGTCGCACTATTAACGGGCGGGCGACTGATGAGGCTGAAGGCGGTGCCAGTTTTTACTTCGGGCTTGAGCAATGGCAGGATGACCCATCGGCAACAGGTTATTTCACCTACGGTCCCAATGCCCAGCTTGGCAGCAACCGAACGACGCATGAGGAGCTCTCCACAAACGGGGCGATTGCCAATACATACAACATCCCGGGTGGAGCCTTTGGATCTCTGGTCACCAACAGCTTCAGCCTGGAAGGCTACAGGGCGACGGACCGACCGACGGTCTACTTCAACTACTTCCTTCAGACCGAGAATGTCAATCGAAATGATTCAGACATGCAGGATGCGGCGCGCGTGTTTGTGTCCACGGATGGCGGTAACACCTGGGAACTGATCGCAACCAATAACAGTGGCCGAAACAGCGCTCTTCCGGGAGCGATGGGCGGCACCGGCGGATTTTCAGAATTGCCCGCCTACGCGTCACACTCGGGAACTCAGACGCCCGATGATGCTCGGCAGAGCATTCAGGAACTCTTCGATAATTCAGGATCATGGCGACAGGCACGTATTGATCTTGGTAAGTTCGCTGGCAGGGCGGATGTGAAGTTCCGCTTTGATTTCACCACCAGCGGCGACATGAATGACAGCGTTGACAGCAACACGTACGGGAACAGACGTGATCGTGATCGCAGCCTGAATAACCAGTCCGAAGGTTTTTACATTGACGACATCATCGTTGGCTTCTCGGGCCGTGGCGAAATGGTGACCAGTGATTCAGGGGCTTTGGGAGGTGCATTCTTCGCCGTTCCGAACGACCCCTCCGGAATCACTCAGCATCTTCAGGGCGAGTATCAGCTTGAGATTCGACGTGGATCTGAATATGGCAGCATCAAGAGTCCGTTGACTAACAATCTGACACTGAGCCCAGGTTTGCTGATGGATGCCGATCAGCGGCTGGTCAGCGAGTACTCTCTGGTTGTGCCGACCATTGACGTTTTGCAGGATGGTGATTCCTACACAATTTCCAATGGTATCATTTCCCGCACGTTTGAATTCAATCTCATCGGGGCAGTTGGCAGCGGCAACGTGGCTGTTTCGGTGTCGGCGGGAATGACCAAGGGACAGATCGCCAATGCCCTCGCCACAGCCATAAACGGTGTCAGCGGCTTCAATGTGAGAGCAACGACTCGATCGGCGTCTCAAAATTCCGACATCGTTGATCTGACGGGAGCCATGAATGTTACGACGACGGCGATTGCTGCTCCGAACACATTGACAGTTTCCGCACCAACGGAGATAACAGAGAATACTCTGACCAACAGTTCGGTCACGATCACTCGAAGTGGTTCAACCACGGCAGCTCTGACAGTCACAATCGATGCCCTGGATCCGGCTACGCTGGGCTTTACCGGTGAGGGGGTACTGACAAATGGTTCGGTCACAGGCACTTCGATTACTGTCACGATTCCGATCGGGGCCACGTCAATTAATGTGCAGTTTGATCCGACGGACGATCTGATTTACGACGGAACTCGACCGGTTCTGATTCGAGCAACTTCAACAGGCTTTGTGTCAGTGTCCGACATTCTGGATGTCACTGACAATGATCCGAACCCTGTCCCTCCGGGCGCCGCAGGCGCGCCGTTTGGAGCTTTGGACATTCGGTTGCTGCAGTCGCCGGTATCAGAGTCAGGTGGAAACCGTGGCATCACGGGTTATGTGACTTTGCCGGAGACGGCAACTGATATTGATCCTTATGACGGTGCGAACCCGCTGACCGTTACGATCACCAGCACTGATGGTTCCGAAGTGCGTTCGACATCAACCACATTTGTTGATGGTCAGATCCGTGCGTATTTCTCGATGGATATCCTGGATGAGTTCTTCGCGGGCGGTAGTCAGACGGTTCAGATTTTCGCGACTGCTCCGGGCTATACGTCCGATTCAGGTACGGTCACAGTCAATGAATCGGGACAAGTGAACTATGTCGACCGCATTGGTGACAAGAATCTTCATCGTCAGCAGGGGATGGTGATCGTCGAATCGAACATCGTCCGTAATTTTGGTGGCTTTGGCATCATCTCTGATGCAGCCACTCGATCGGCTGGAAATCAGACCAATCCGGGCTCGGTGCGAAATCTCTCCGTCCTGAACGGGCAGCGTCTGGTACCTGGAGTTACCATTCGTAACAACGTGGTTGCGAATATTGGTGCCGGGGGGATTCTGTTCAGCGGCGACAACAATGGTGGTGGTCAGCCACTCGCTCCGGTGCCGTTTGGCAAGATCATCAACAACACTGTTTATGGGGGTGCCTCCGCCACTGGCACGGGCATTCGAGTTGAGCAGAACGCAAGCCCGACACTGTTGAACAATATTGTCTCCAACACGAGTGTTGGCATCTTTGTTGATGGGAGTTCAAGCTCAACGGTGGTAGCGACCACTTTGTTTAAGGGGAATGCGAGCAACGGCACAATTGGAAGCAATTCAATTTCTCTTCTGCCATCCGAGGCGTTGTTCGTCAATCCGGCTTTGAATAATTATTACCCGGCTCCGGGGAGTCTGGCAGTCGACAGTTCGTTGAACAGCCTGTCTGATCGTCCGGCATTCACTGCGGTCAAGACTCCGGCTGGTATTCCAATTTCGGACCTCGTAGCGCCCGAATTCGATTTGTTCGGACAGAAACGCCTGGACGACAGCAGCCAGGCCTCAGCTCCGGGGCTTGGAAACGATGTCTTCCGGGACCGCGGAGCTATTGAACGTGCAGACTTCCTCGGGCCCTTTGCAAACTTCACTGTCCCGGCGGAAGATAATTCGAACGGCGACCTTGATGCCGGGTTGACTCGAATCCATGTCGACAATCTTGCATTCCCGACAACTCTGTCCATTGACCTGCTGGATTCCGGAATTGGCGTGGACGACCTGCAGGTTCGTTCTTCGCAGTTTAAGCTCTATCAGAATGGTCTGCTGCTTGTTGAAAACGTGGACTATCGCTGGCGGTACAATCCAAACAGCAACCGAGTCTTCTTCGTCTCCGTGACGACTTTCCCTGTTGATACGCGATACTCGATCACTGTCGACAACACGGCGTTGACAGGGGTACGTGATATGGCGGGTAATCGCCTTCAGGAGAATCAGCTTGACGGTACAACGTCTTTCACACTGTTACTGACGGATGGCGTGAACAATGCTCCGGTCAATTCCGTGCCGCCTCTTCAGACGATGAATGAAGATACAACACTGGTCTTCTCAGCAGCGAATGGCAATGCGATTACTGTTGCGGATCAGGATGCCTATTTGGGCTTGGTGAGCCCTGCAGCAAATCTGGCAGCCGCAGACGGCGTTTTGCAGGTGACTCTTCAGGCTTTGAATGGTGTCCTGACCCTTGGTGGAACCAGCGGCCTGCTTTCCGTGGTCGGCAATGGTACCAACAACGTGACGATCTCCGGTACGATCACATTGCTCAATGCGGCCCTTGATGGCCTTGTCTATGATTCAGACCAGGACTTCAACGGTTCGTTGTCGAATGCCATTACGGTCACGACCAGCGATCTTGGCAACTTTGGCCCGCTGCCTACGACTGTAAGGACGACTGTTTCGCAGATTGCAGTGGATGTACTGGCGGTCAACGATGCTCCTGGGTTCAATCCAATTGCAGCGAATAGTCCGCCTGCGGTTACGGAAGATGCCGGAGCGCAGACTGTGTTGAACTTCCTTACGGGGATTTCAGCGGGCCCGGCGGATGAAGCGGGACAGACCTTGACTTCAAACGTGACCATCGTGAGCGAGAACTCCGCCTGGACTCCAACCACGTTCTTTGCTGCAGGTGGTTTCCC
>CAIXQV010000323.1 GCA_903921605.1 uncultured Planctomycetaceae bacterium
AACAGAACGCGTCGTCGAGGTGCGTTACGAGTTTACGCCAATCCTGGCCGATATTCTGAGTCACCTGAAATGTTCACTGATGGTGACCACGTATCAGGCGGGGAAACTACTGGTGCTGGGCGTCCACAATGGGGCCTTGAAGATTTCGTTCTCGAACTACGATCAGCCGATGGGGCTGGCCGTTGATGGCGATCGGCTTGCCATCGGCACTCGCAAGCAGATGAATTTTCTTGCGGGCAATCGTGATGTCGCGAGGTCGGTAGATCCAGCGGACACGTGGGACGTGTGCTATGTTCCGCGGACTTCGACGTGGACCGGCAGTATCCATGGGCATGATCTGGCGTGGGGAACGGAAGGCCTGTGGGTCGTGAATACTCTGTTCTCCTGCCTGTCGACTCTGCATGAACAGTACAGTTTTATTCCCCGCTGGAAACCTCGATTTATCAGCCAGTTAATCGATCAGGACCGTTGTCATCTGAATGGCCTGGCGTTGGTTGACGGCCGTCCGGGTTTTGTGACAGCGATGGCAGAATCCGATACGGCGGCAGGCTGGCGTCCGACCAAGGCGACCAGCGGGGTTGTCATGCATGTGGATTCTGGTGAAACGATTGCTCGCGGATTCGCGATGCCGCATTCACCACGATGGTACAACGGCAAATTGTGGGTTCTGGATTCTGGCCGAGGTGCACTCGGGACTGTTGATCCTGCAACAGGGCAGTTTACAACCGTCGAAACATTTCCCGGATACACGAGAGGACTCAGTTTCGCAGGCCAGTTTGCGTTCGTTGGACTGTCGAAGATACGTGAAACGTCCGTCTTTGGTGGAGTTCCGATTGCTGAACGCCGCGATGAATTAAAATGCGGCGTGGGCGTCGTGGATCTCATCACAGGGCGAACGGTTGCGGTGTTTCAGTTTCTTTCCGGTGTGACAGAGATTTTTGCCGTCGAAGCCGCTCAAGGTGCGGCATGTCCGTATGTGGCCGGGGCCACTTCCGACGGCAAAGAACACGACGTCTGGATCGTGCCACAGCCGGGATCGGTGCCCTCTGTCACAGCGGGGCTTCCATGGTTTGTTTCAGAAACGTCAGCAGTGGTGGAGACTGCTCGAACGGCGTCTCCCGTTGTTGGTTCTCAACGACCGACGGAACCGCAACCTTTGAGTCTCGAAGACTGGTTGGCTCTGAACCCAAAGGACGCCGCCAGTTGGATCGCGCTTGGTAATCTTCGGCAGGAACAAAATCGTCAGCCGGAGGCTCTGGTGTGCTATGAGCGAGCAGTCGAGGCTGATCCTCGCATGTCCGCGGCACGGCAGAATTTCGGATATCTGTTGTTTAATCAGGGCTTCCCGGAGAAGGCTCGCAATGTCTACCGCGAGCTCCTGGCCATCGATCCATCTCCAATGAACCGACTGCTGGCGACTTCGGTCCTGCCGGTGGTGTATCAATCGCAAGAAGACCTGCAGCATTGGCGTCGAGAACAGCATTCAGCTCTTGAGACGATGGCCGCAGAAGGCGCCTATGTCGACGGCACATCGCAGCTTGTCCCGACCGCTTTCTTCTGGGCCTATCAAGGGCTGAATGATCGTCAGGCCATGGCATTGCGAGGTCGAGTTATTCTGGGCTCAGAGGAAGCGAATTTACAAAGCATCGCGAATGACCGCCCGAACGGAGAATCGCCCGACAGCCGAATTCGCGTTGGGTTTCTGTCAGCGTACTTCCGCAATCACACGATCGGTCGCCTGAATATCGGCAGGATCGAGAAACTGGACCGATCCAGATTCCATGTGACGGTTTGCGCAGCGTCAAGTGCTGACGACGAATTCAGCCGACGGTTTCAGAATGGAGCGGATGACTACGTCGTAATTCCTCGTGACGTTAAAGCGGCGATCGCCACGCTGCGACAATTGAAGCTGGATGTTTTATTGTTTGCTGATGTCGGGATGGATGCGTTGTGTTCGACGCTGGCCTTTTCGCGAATGGCCCCGGTTCAGTGCGTGACCTGGGGACATCCGGAAACCACAGGCAGCCCGACGATGGACTACTTTCTGTCGAGCGAACTTCTGGACGAACAAGCTGCTCAGGAACACTACACTGAAACGCTTGTGCGAATGCCACTCACCGGGACGTATTACGAGCGTCCACAGACGCCTGCCAATCCGGAAACTATCCGCCGACTGCCGGGACTCGAAGGCTCGGGACCACTTTATGGTTGCCCGCAGTCGTTGTTCAAATTTCATCCTGACGATGACATTGTACTCCGAGGAATCCTGGAAGCCGATCCTCTGGGCCGCGTCGTCGTTATTGAAGGTCGAGTTCCGGAGTGGACGAAACGACTGCGTTCACGCTGGCAAAAGACACTGGCAGACGTCCACGATCGAATCGTATTCTTGCCCGCGATTGCCAACGATGATTATCTGCGACTGCTGCGGATCTGTGACGTCATCCTGGATCCTCTGCATTTCGGCGGCGGCAACAGCAGCTACGAAGCCCTGGCGATGGGAACTCCTGTGATCACGCTGCCCAGTCCATTTTTACGAGGCCGCATCACGGCTGGCCTCTACCGCAAGATGCAGATGACTGATTGCATCGTCAAAACGACGGACGAATACATTTCGATAGCCGTGCGGCTGGCCAAAGATCAGGCGTTCGGGCAGATGATTCGGGATCGAATTACAGCTCAATCAGCAGTTCTGTTCGATGATCCGGCGGAAGTCCGAAGCATTGAGGATGCCCTGCTGAGCTGCGTTAAAAATCGAAGCCAAAAATGATCCAGTGCGGGCCGAGGCTGGAAATGCCCGTCGATGGAGCGACGGGGGTACCGTACACCGATGACTCACCAAACGGAATGACTTCGCAATCAACGGGTCCCTGAATCATGCAGGCATTCATTGAAGTCATCTTTAAAATCATTTTCGAAGTCGTGTTTGAAATCGGACTCCGCCTGCCCGGCGCGCTGATTTGCAAAGGCCTGATGCCGCACTCTGACATTGCGTTCGATAGTTTCCGGGTGATCCTTGCTGGAGCGATCTTCTGGTCGATCATTATCTTTGCGGGCTGGATGATTTTTGGTTAGTGGCGAAGGTCGATATTTCTCAACTATTTCGCACTCTGCACAACGTCCAGCCGCTGATCAACTTTTGCCACCTGAACAGCTTGCGTGGTTCCATCCGGCCAGCGGATCGTAACGTCCTTCACTGAGTCGACTTTGCCGAGTCCAAATGTGACAGGGAGTTCGACCTGCGACTGATAACTGCGAGTCGGCATGACTAGACGAGTCAGTACGGTTCCATCCGGCAACGTGACTTTCACTTCGGCTCCAATCGCATCGCGATTGCAGGTTGTGCCCCGCAGTTTCAACTGCAGCCAGTGATGCCCGGACTTTTGATCGTTGCGGAGCAATC
>CAIXQV010000324.1 GCA_903921605.1 uncultured Planctomycetaceae bacterium
CAAGCTGACGGAGGCGCGTTACGAGCAACTTTTGTCGCGCGGCTGGCGTCGCTTCGGCAGGACACTGTTTCGTCCAACATGTGCGGCCTGCTCTGCCTGCCAAAGCCTGAGAGTCGTCCTGAGCGAATTTGAGGCATCCAAGAGCCAGCGACGGATTCACACCGGGATTGAAGAGACAGAACTGATCATCCAGAGACCGACGGTCAGCCCCGAACATCTGTCGCTGTACAACCGCTATCATCTCGACATGCATCATCGTCGCCAATGGCCGTTTCGAGAGATCGATGCCGATCATTATTTCGATTCGTTTCTGGAAGGAAATTTTCCGTTTGCCCATGAGTTCCAATATCGCCGCAACGGAGAATTGATCGGCCTTGGCCTGGTCGATATGACTCGGAACGTGATGTCCAGCATTTATTTCTTCCACGATCCCGAACTTCGCAGTGACGGGCTGGGCACGTACTCCGTGTTGCGTGAGATCGAGGAAGGCCGAGCTCACGGACGGCAGTGGCTGTACATGGGCTACTATATTCAGGACTGCGGATCGATGAACTACAAGAATCGATATCGTCCCAATCAGATCCTGCAGAGATATGTCTGCGACGAGGAAACGCCGGTCTGGCAATAGTCGTGAGCACCAGTCTCAATTCAAAGCCGTGTTTTTGAACAGCAGGAAACGAAGTTCGAGCACCAGCGATTTGTTTGTGTCCTTTCCTGATTTCTGTCAGGCCTTCCACACAGTGGTTCCAGGACAGGCTCTGGACAGGTTGTTGCGGTCCGGCATCACGCAGTTCATACGTGTCAGCGCTAAGACTGACATTCTGTCGTGACTGTTTGTAAACCTCTGAACGATGCAATGTTGACTTTTGACAACACGGGCCATTCCGCAAATTTTTGAATTGGCCTTGCGACGCGATTTCCACTCGATCCGCGACCGTTCGAAAGGGCTTTGTTGCCAGTCAGCAACACACAAGCTCGGCGCGAGGATGGCACGCCAACTGCCTCTGTAGAAATCCAGATCTGAAACAACTTCGCAAAGAAAAGACCTGGCTGACTCCATCGGAGTGACCGGGTATCAGAAAAAAGTTGACTCTGGATTTACTATGCGATCAGCAATGGCTGGATCGTGTTCTTTTAAAAATGTTCGGAATACAAAAAGAGAGTAGAAAAATGTTGAAGACTCTGTGGAACGACGAATGCGGTGTTATCCTGTCAGCAGAATTGGTTCTGGTCGCAACCATTCTGGTTCTTGGAATGATTGTTGGTCTGGTTGAACTGCAGTGTTCAATCGTTTCGGAGTTGAGCGACCTGTCCAGTGCGTTTGGTAACCTCGATCAGTCTTATCAGGTTTCTGGATTTGCCAGCTACAAGGGCGACAGCGGCACGAAGGCACGCACTTATGGTGCATCCTACAGCGACCAGGCCGACGCCTGCGACTGCGACAGCAACATGAGCATCGTTTGCAACGACTCAGGCGAAACTAGCAAGTAATTCGCACAGGATCAGCACGAATTGAACATCACGACGAGGCAGAGCCGCATGGCTCTGCCTTTTTTCGTTGGATTAGACAAAGTGTTCAGGAACCCTTTTGTGAACTCGTGGAGCGGCACTTTTTGCCGAATGATTGATTTTGCAACGATTGCATCTGCTTTCCCGGTCGCCCACGACG
>CAIXQV010000325.1 GCA_903921605.1 uncultured Planctomycetaceae bacterium
CAAGCTGACGGAGGCGCGTTACGAGCAACTTTTGTCGCGCGGCTGGCGTCGCTTCGGCAGGACACTGTTTCGTCCAACATGTGCGGCCTGCTCTGCCTGCCAAAGCCTGAGAGTCGTCCTGAGCGAATTTGAGGCATCCAAAAGCCAGCGACGGATTCGTACCGGAGTTGAGGACACAGAACTCATTATCCAGCGGCCAACCGTCACCGCCGAGCATCTGTCGCTGTACAACCGATTTCATCTGGATATGCATCATCGTCGCCAGTGGCCGTTCAGGGAAATCGATGCGGATCACTACTTCGATTCGTTTCTCGACGGGAGTTTTTCATTTGCACGAGAGTTTCAGTATCGCCGTGATGGAAAACTGATCGGCCTTGGCCTGGTTGATATGACCCGGAACGTGATGTCCAGCATTTATTTCTTCCACGATCCCGAACTTCGCAGCGACGGGCTTGGCACCTATTCCGTGTTGCGTGAGATTGAGGAAGGCCGAGCTCACGGACGGCAGTGGCTGTACATGGGCTACTATATTCAGGACTGCGGATCGATGAACTACAAGAATCGATACCGTCCCAATCAGATTCTGCAGCGATACGTCAGTGACGAGGAAACACCGGTCTGGCAATGACAGAGATCTCGCTGTTGCGCTCCGGCATCACAGAATTCATACGTGTCAGCGCTAAGACTGACATTGTGTCGTGACCGTTTGTAAACCTTTGAACGATGCGATGTTGACTTTTGACAACACGGGCCATACCGCAAATTTTTGAATTGGCCTTGCGACGCGCCTTCCACTCCATCCGCGACCGTTCGAAAGGGCTTTGTTGCAGGTCAACAACACACAAGTCGGCGGGAAGATGGCACGCCAACTGCCTAAGTGAAATCCAGATCTGAAACAACTTCGCAATGAAACAACCTGGCTGACTCCATCGGAGTGACCGGGTGTCAGACGCAGGTTGACTCTGGATTTACTATGCGATCACCAATTGCGGGATCGTGTTCTTTCAAAGATGCTCGGAATGCAAAAAGAGGGTAGAAAAATGTTGAAGACTCTGTGGAACGACGAATGCGGTGTGATCCTGTCAGCAGAATTGGTTCTGATTGCAACCATTCTGGTTCTTGGAATGATCGTTGGGCTGGTTGAACTGCAGTGTTCAATCGTGGCCGAACTGAGCGACCTGTCCAGTGCGTTCGGTAATCTGGATCAGTCTTACCAGGTTTCTGGTTTTGCCAGCTACAAGGACAGCGGCAACACGAAGGCACGTACTTATGGTGCGTCTTACAATGACCGAGCTGACACCTGCGACTGCGACAGCAACATGAGCATCGTTTGCAGCGATTCAGGCGAAACTTACAAGTAATTCGTTCAGGATTAGAACGAATCGAAGAACACGACGAGGCAGAGCCGCATGGCTCTGCCTTTTTTCGTTGGATTAGAAAAGCGTTCAGGAATCAATCGTGCGGAGTATACTTCGGGGCAGTTGGCGATTGGTTCCTGAACCCTTTTGAGAACTCGTTGAGCGGCACTTTTTGCCGAATGATCGATCTTGCAACGATTGCATCTGCTTTCCCGGTCGCCCACGACGCACTTCCTGCCGAACTGAAACGCTGGTCGCTCGTGTCTTCGACAATGACACCACAGAGACGACTGAATCGCGTTGACGCCACAAGCCAGCACAGACTAATTTCTCCTCAAAGCAGGACTCTGCACAAACAAAGTCTTCGTTGAGCTGACAACTTCGCTTCATCCCAGTGTGAGTTGTGAGTCATCCCAATTCCGACAGATAAAACGGTCGCCGTCTTTCCAATCAGACGGCCTTCCGGGGCATCCTCCCTCTGTTGACTTGCGGTTCACCGAGAGAAATCTGGTTCGGCAGTGTGATCAGAACTGACCACTGATCCACTGTCGGCAATCAGATCTTCAAAAAACTTTGATCTGTGCAGCGTTTGAAATGCTCGACTGTTTCTTCTCTTTCCGGGGATTGAAAACTGTCGAAGCGATCATCTGCTTTTGTTTTCCCTTCTTATCCCGCAGTAGCGTTCGACCACTGATGACTTTCCGAGCATCAGGGCTTCGAGGGTTTACTGTCCTGTCAATAACGGTATTCGCATTGAAGGAACTGCGACAGCAGCATCCACAATGCCAGTGCGCCCTTCCTGATTTCTCCTGTTTCATGAGTCTATAACCTGCTATCCGCAGGCTCGGATCTCCATGCGCGGGCGAAATGTCCTGCAAATCTCCTGACAGTCGTCATTTTCCAGTGTCGACGGAGTTTTCCCATGTCGAACCTCGCCCAGCCTCCTGCTGCTGAAGGTCTTCGCACCTCTGCGCCTCCTTCGCAATTCGACAAATCCATTCTCGTGATACTCAGGGCACCGCTGTGCTGCCTGCTGATTTCGTCACTGCTCTGCGGCTGCGCGTCCGGGCTGATGTCGATGCCAGGTGCGGCCATGATGGCGAGTCGATTTTCGAAGGCGGACGAGAAGAAAGAGGAAGAGGAAAGCAAAAGCAAGAAGAAGAAACGTGACAAGGACGAAGATAACGATTTCGGCAACCACATCGATACACCCTTGCTCCTGGAGTACATGAGCGTTCAGGGTAATACGATGATCGTGCTCCGCGGAGTCGGTCTTGTCACTGGACTGAACGGGACTGGTGGTGATCCTTCGCCGTCTGCGTTGCGAACTCAGCTGCAGAATGAGATGAATCGCCGTGGCGTGAAAGACTCAAAGAAGATTCTCGCATCACGTGACACCGCGATGGTTGTCGTCACGGCCTACCTGCCCGCCATGGTGAGGAAAGGTCAGCGGTTCGACGTTCGCGTCGCACTGCCGCCGAACAGTAATGCCAAAAGCCTCAAAGGTGGCTGGCTGCTCGAGACACGCATGTTTGAAGAGCAGAATGTTGAGGGCCGGGGATCACTCAAAGGTCACAACTATGCGGTGGCCGGCGGAGCGATCCTGACCAGCCTCGGCGTGAAAGACAATCGCGAGGAACGTCAGGCGGAGTTGATGTCGGGAGCCATTCCCGGGGGAGCCATCTCGTTAACCGATCGCGATCTCAGCATCATCCTGCGAACCGAAAAACGCGGCAGTCGCAACAGTCTGCGAGTCGCCGAAGCAGTCTCAGAGCGATTCTATCGATACAACAAGTATGGACAGCGTATTACCTGTGCCGAAGCCAAAGACGATGCTCGCGTCGTTTTGAAAACGCATGACCAGTACATCAATAACTTTCCTCGCTATCAGGCGGTGATTCGGAATCTGGCATTGAACGAATCCGATGTTGCACGTCGCATGCGAATGGAAATGCTGGCCCGTGATATTCTGGATGTGGAAAAATGTCAGAACATCGTATCCGGTGTGGCCGCCTGCCCGACAGCTCTGCAATTGGAAGCCATTGGCGACGAAGCCATACCGTTCCTGACAGATGCACTGGAGTCGGACAGCTTTGATGTTCGCTTCCAGGCGGCTCAGTCGCTGGCCTATCTGGGCAACGCGGAGGGTGTCGAGATCCTTCACGAGGCTGCTCGTAATCAGCCCGCGTTTCGCGTTTACTCACTCGTTGCCTTGTCTGTTGTGGACGATGCGGACGCTGTTCTGGCCCTGCGACAATTGATGAGCGAGCAGGCCCTCGAAACTCGGTACGGAGCCTTCCGAGCTCTCAAAGAACTTGATCCTCACGATCCGTCTCTCAATCCGATCGAATTCGAGAACCGCTTTACGGTGTATGCAATCGATTCGACCGGTGAACCGATGGTTCACGTGACTCGACGCCGTGCTCCGGAGATTGTGCTGTTTGGGACTGAGCAATCGTTGCGGCTTCCAGCTGTGCTGAACGCCGGTCGCAATATTCGCATCATGGGCGAAACCGGTCAGCATGAAGTGGAAGTCATCTACTATCAGCTCAATGCCGAGCCGAAACGCCACAGAGTCCCCAACCGCATGATCGACATTCTGCAAACATGCGGAAAACTGGGTGCGACTTATCCGGACATCGTTCAGATGATGATCGAAGCCGAACAGCAGCATAACTTTGTCGGCCAGTTCGGAATCGATCGCCTGCCTCAGGCCGGTCGTCTCTACACAAAGAACACCGAAAGCCAAAGTCCTGCTGATGAAGAGGATGCGAAACGCATCGGGAATTCCAAAATGATTCCGGAACTCTTCGACGAACTGGATGAAGAAGAACTGAAGGAAAATGAGTCTGAAGAGAAGTTGATGAATCTGAACTTTGAAGAAGTCCGCAAGGAAGACGCAAAGCAGAGCAAAACGCCAGGAGGATCAAAGCCCGGCGAGGACTCCGAAGAAACTGCGGAGCAGGATTCAGAAGCGACTTCCGAAGAGAGTTCGAACGACGATGCCGATTCAGAAACCCCCGTATCCAAAGATCAATCAGCAGACGCTGAATCGGTGAAGACAGACGCTGAAGACTCAGACTCAGAGGAATCGACAACAGAAGAGTCGGACGCTCTGGAAGGGGCTGAGCCCGAAGCTGCGAAGAAGTCACTCAGAGAACGACTGTTCGGAAAAAAGAAATCCTCTGTCAGCGGTCTGACAGAGCCTGCGGAATAAAAACGTCTGACGAGAATCGACTGGCAGATTTCATCCAGACAATCTGCTCAAATGACATGTACCCTGAATCGCTGCTCAGGCAACGAAAACCAGGTCAAGGATAACGGTTAATGCTCAAGTCGCTCGAACTCTTTGGATTCAAGAGTTTCGCCGACCGCACCGTCTTCGACTTTGCTGCCGGAATCACCGGTGTTGTGGGGCCGAACGGGAGCGGAAAGAGCAACGTCGTGGACTCAATCAAGTGGATTCTGGGTGACCAGAGTGCCAAGAGTCTCCGCGGCAAAGACATGACGGACGTGATCTTCAACGGATCCGCCAGCCGTACAGGTTCCCAGTTCGCCGAAGCGACGCTTGTCTTCGACAATCGCAGCCGCTTTATTCCAGTCGACATGGACGAAGTCTCCGTTGGCCGAAGAATATGGCAGTCGGGAGATTCTGAGTATCTCGTCAATCGCAACACCGCTCGACTGAAAGATGTTCGTGAACTCTTCGTGGGCACAGGGGCCGGAGCAGCCACCTATTGCATTATCGAACAGGGACGAGTCGATCAAATTCTGCAATCGAACGCGGCCAACCGACGCCTGATTTTTGAAGAAGCGGCCGGCATCAGTCGCTTCAAGCAAAAACGAACCGAAGCGCTGAAGCGTCTGGAGCGAGTCGAGACCAATCTCGTCAGACTGTCGGATCTTGTCGACGAAGTGGAAACTCAGGTCAGCACTGTCCGAACGCAGGCTCAGCGTGCGACACGTTATCGAGCTGTCTCGACGGAACTGGAACAACTTTGGGTCGGTCTCGCGGCCGACGATTTCCGCCGTGAATCCAATGTTCGCGATGTTCTGGTCGCACAGATGCAGGAATCCGCAGGCGTCGTTCAGGACCTGCGATCTCGTCAGGTCGCCGCGGAATCTGAAGTCGGTGCGGCTGATGCGGCCTTGTCGGAAGTTGACGATCAGCTTCGTGAAGTGGAGCGACGTCGCAGTGATCTGCGAAGCCGCATCGCCAGCCTCGAAACCACCGTGCGCCATCAGGCGGCTCGGGAAACGGAACTGCATTCGGATCTGCAGCGACTCGTTCGCCAGCAGAACCTGATGAAGAACCGAGTGGCCGAAGCGCAGGCGGAAGAAACGCATCTGGAGTCTGTGCTGAGTCTTGAGCGAGCAGCCTTTGAGCGTCGTCGTACAATGTTGTTGTCCGGTGATGATCAGGCCGGTGGCATCCAGCAGGTGCTGGCGGAATCGCGAGATAACATTGAAGCAGCTCGCCATCAACTGATGCAACAGGTTCGCATCAATTCCGAAGCCGCTTCCGCGCTCAGCAATTTGCGAACAAAACATCAGGCGGCAGTGCAGAAACGTCAGCAGCTTGAAATTCAGGCTGAAGAACTTGACGCTGAAATTCAAAAGCTGAACGATGAGCTGCCGGCGATCGAACAGTCCATGTTGCAGGCTCAACAGGACCTGGTCGCCGTCGAAAATAATGCGGACAATTTGATTCGTAACCGCGAACAACTGGTCACGGAACAGAATCAATCGCAAAAGTCTCTCGCCGAGCTTCGTGAGAATCGCAGTGCGCAGATTGCTCGTCGAGCCGTCCTGGAAGATCTGGAAGATCGTCAGGAAGGTTTCGGAATCGGCGTGCGTGAAATTCTGCGGCGAGCGGAAGAAGCGGATTCGGAGCCGTGGAATCTCATCTGTGGCAGCGTCGCCGATTTGCTCGACGTCGACATGGAACACGCCGCTCTGCTTGAAGTCGCTTTGTCCGGTCGAGCCCAGTTGCTGGTTGTGACGCGACTGAAGCCGCTGATTGATTATCTGAATTCCGGGCGTTGCCGCATCACGGACCGCGTTGGTTTTATTTCGATCGAACATACGGACGAAGCGAATCGAGATCTGCAGCAGTTGCGAGGCAGTCTGCGTCGTGACGACGACGATGTCTGGGCGGCCAAAGACAGCGACTCCGAGACAGCTCAGCAGGCGGACTCCTGGTGGGGCCGTAAAAAGCCTGGTCGCGGCGATGGCGATTCCATTGAGCGCATGCTGGCTGCCTCAGGATCTTCGGAATCTCTCCAGGTCACCTGGGTCGATCCTCGCACAGAAAGCGCAGTCGTACGTTCTGTGTTTTCACAGGGCGACAAAGCTCCACCGTTGCTCTTCGGCCAGAAAGGCATTGTTGGCCGTGCGGACGGACTGGCTCGCCCACCGCAGTCGATGCCGGGACTCGCAAGTCATCTGCTGGCCGACACATGGGTCGTCGAAACTTTGGCGGATGCTCTGCGTCTGCATGCCGCAACCGGCGGACAGTGTCGCTTTGTCACGTTGCAGGGCGAACTGATTGAAAATGATGGGACTTTATTTGCCGGTACGGTTCGCAATGAGTCGGCTCTGCTTTCACGCAAGAGCGAACTGCGTCGGCTGCGTAACGAACTGCATCGCCTGGAACACGAGATCGCTCAGCGGGAATTGTCGCTTCGATCGCTTGGCCAGAATATTTCCACGACCGACGAGCGATTGAATACGACTCGCGCTCAGGTCAATCAGTCGTCGGCACGATGTCGAGAAACCGAAAAGGCACTCTCCGAACATCGCCGCGTGATGAAAGAATCACAGCGTCAGAGCGATCTGCTGACTGTTCAGCAGCAGAAGTTGTCTGATGAGATCACCGAACTTCTGAGCCAGATTGATGAAGCCGAGCAGCAGCATCAGTCGGGAGAAGATCTGTTGCAACAGCGTCAGCAACTGATCGCGGAAATGACCGCGCAGTTGGCTGAACGTCAGCATGAACTGGAAGCCATTGAGCGAGATCGAACCGCGGCCAGCCTTGAGTTGACTCGATCCGAAGAACGACTTCTGGGACTTCAGGAAGCGGTGGAACGAGTTCGTGAAGATCTGGAACAGCGTCAGTTGCAACAGCAGGAAGCAGACCGTCGTTTGCATTCTGCGGCGGAACGTCAGCGTGATCTTCTGATCGCACGTCTGAACTCTTCAGCCGAGATTGCTGAACTCAGCGTCTCCGACGAACAGTTGGCAACCGAAGTTCATCTGCGATCCAGCACGAGAAATCGTCTGCGAGCCAACCGGAATGCTGCGACTGCAGCCGAAACGCAGCTCCGAGAAACTCTGCGTCTGCATGAATCTCGACACCACGAAGTGGAGTTGCAGGTCCGCGGCATTGATCACCAGTTGTCCACGACAGCCGATCGAATTCGGGAAGAGTTTCAGTTGGAAGTCCGTGAGGCTGTCGCTCAGGGTCGCTCGGCAATCGCCGTCTGGCTGCAGCGTCAGAACTCCGACTCATCCGAGAGCGATTCTGAATCAGAATCCGAAAGCGTGCTGAAAATGGCGGCCGGAACGGCGTCTGCTCCAGCCCCGATTCTGTTCGACGAGGCGGCTCAGGCTATTGTTGCGGATACTGACCAATACACAGAAATGCGGACAGAGATTGATCGCCGCGTTGAGCGTTTGCGAAGACAGTTGAAGAAGCTTGGTAACTCCGGCAGCGAGAGTCTCGACAATCTGATCGAGCTGGAAACTCGCTTTCAGCGGCTGCACATGCAGTTAACGGACCTCGAATCCGCTCGCGACACGCTGCGAGACATCGTGCGACGTATTAATGTGGAGAGCAAGCGAATGTTTCTCGAATCCTTCGAGACCATTCGCGGCTATTTCCGGGAACTGTTCCGCAAGCTGTTCGGCGGTGGCGAAGCCGACCTGATTCTGGAAGACCTGGAAGATGTGCTGGAATGTTCGATTGACGTGGTGGCTCGCCCGCCCGGTAAAGAACTTCGCAGCATTTCATTGTTGAGCGGTGGAGAGAAGACGCTGACAGCCGTGGCGTTGCTGTTGTCGATCTTCCGGAGCCGCACCAGTCCGTTCTGTATTCTGGACGAAGTCGATGCCGCGCTGGATGACGCGAACATCGGCCGATTCGTGAATGTGCTTCGCGAGTTCCAGCAGAATACGCAGTTCATCATGATTACTCACCGCAAGCCCACGATGGCCGTGACAGACGTATTATACGGAGTCACGATGGAAGAGTCCGGGATCTCCCGTCGACTCTCACTGCGATTCGAAGACGTCGACGAACACGGCAACTTCATCGCAGCCGCGAAGAAGAGCAGGGCGGCGTAGCCGCGAAGCGGCAGGTTCTTAGTTTGCGGTTTTCGGTTTTCAGACAGAACCACTGTGCTGATAGCTGACTCTTGTGCTAGTCCGAAAACGGACCACCGAGAAACGAAAACCAACCGTGTCCGACGGTTAACCGCTTCAGCCGTTGTACGGCTTCTTCCAGGCAGTTGCTGCAGGTCTGTAAAACGTCTTAAAGTCGTTCCCATCGAAACGACGAACATAAAGCAGGCGATTGTCATCCTGTTGTGGCGGTAATAACACTGAGTGTGATTACCCGGGGAGGCCAGGAAGCACA
>CAIXQV010000326.1 GCA_903921605.1 uncultured Planctomycetaceae bacterium
AACTGTCTACGCCAATTATGCCGTCGATCAGTCAGACCTGCTGCTGGCGTTTGGTGTTCGTTTCGATGATCGAGTGACTGGCAAACTTGAAGAGTTCGCCAAGCACGGCAAGATCGTTCATATCGATATCGACCCGTCAGAAATTCACAAGAACAAAGAAGCTCACATTCCGATCCATGCGGATGTCAAAGAAGCTCTTGTGGCTCTGAATGCTGCTCTGACGCAGGAAGACATTCCGGATCTGACCGAGTGGACTCATCAGATTGCTGGCTGGAAGGCTAAGTTTCCTCTGGCTTACGCAGATGCTGGTGATGCAATTCTGCAGCAATATGCGATTGACGAGCTTTGGCGTCAGTCTCACACCATGGATACTTACATCACGGTCGGTGTGGGTCAGCATCAGATGTGGGCCGCTCAGTTCTATAAGTTCGATAAGCCTCGTCGCTGGTTAAGTAGTTCAGGTCTGGGAACAATGGGTTTTGGTCTCCCGGCAGCGATGGGTGTTCAGACTGCTCATCCGAACTCAATTGTCGTGGACATCGACGGCGATGGTTCATTCCAGATGAACATTCAGGAACTGGCCACCCTGCATTGTGAAAAGCTGCCGGTCAAAATCCTGTTGCTCAACAACCAGCATCTGGGGATGGTTGTGCAGTGGGAAGATCGGTTTATGTCCGGTCGCCGTGCGAACACGTATTTGGGACCGATTGATCATCCGGAAGCTCTGGGTGAAGGCGACGGTTCAATGCCTGACGAAACATTTCCGAACTTCGTGGCGATTGCCAAAGGTTACGGAGTTCAGGCGAAGCAGGTTCGCAGTAAGGCCGAGTATCCAAAAGCCCTTGCAGAAATGCTGGCCAGCAAAGAACCATACCTGCTGGACGTTATCTGTCCTTATCAGGAACACGTTCTGCCAATGATTCCAAGTGGCCGCTCCGTGCGTGAAATCATTATCGAGTGATCCTTGCTGGTTTCTGGTCACACACATGGAAGCACTGCTCCTGTTTGGGGCAGTGCTTTTTTGTTTGCTTTGCTGATGTTACAGGCCGTGGGATGTCATAAGCATCATCGCCCGTTGGTCGGTATTTCCGTGGTGTGTTCGCCGATGTCATGTGCATCCACGGCGAAATTAGCAAACTGCAGCGTCGAGTTACGATCAAACCATTCTCGAATCACGGGCGTGGCATCTTCACTGTACGCGGGCTTGACGATCATCGTACGGCCATCGGTGATTTCTCTAATCTCGCCGTCCTCGATAATCATCGTCCCATGGCTGAACACGTAACGCGGCATGCGGAACATGGCTTCAAGATCCGCCTGGCAATTGTAAACCGTGACATCAGCATCTGCGCCGGGGCCAAGATGCCCCTTGTTCTTCAGTCCCAGCATGCGTGCTGGCGATGCGCGAGTAATGATGGCGATTTCGTTCAGGGTGTATTCGCGAGTCAGTTCCGCCAGCGTGCAGTGCTGCCGAATCTTCTGCGGAAGCCGCTTCATGAACTCTTCACGCCGCGATCGTTCCATCAGCAACGCGATGATCTCCGGGTAGGCCAGAAATGATCCGCCGTTGGGATGATCAGTGCTCATGGCAATCCGCCACGGGTCATTGACCAGCAGGTACCATTCGAGTCCGATCGCCCACTGCAGAGAATGCACAAAGCTGCTGTCGCGATAAGTAATCGGCACGATGCCACAGCCACCTTCCAGCTCGACATCTCCACTGAACCATTTTCCGCCCGTGACTTTGTGAAGATAGTGCCCCAAAGGGCCGTCGCCTGTCATGGATGTCGTTTCACCGAACATCACCTGCCCCACGTCGACGGTCAACAACGGATGGTTGTTAACATAGTCGGCCAACGCGGGAACTTGTGAGCAGAACGTCGACTGATCATCGAGGCTGCCGCCATAACTGTGAAACTGAATATGCGTTAGATGGGCTCGTGAACCATCAAGCGATTTCATGGTCTCCAGTGTCGTGGTCCAGTTTCCCGGGATTCCCAGGTGATTGCAGTGAATATGCACGGGATGAGGCAAGCCCAGGCGATCCGCTGACCGAGCCAACTCCGTCAGGATCTGGCGAGGAGTCACGTTGTGGTGAGAAACGATTTCATCAAGACCACAGTAGCCATCGCCTCCGCTTTTCCACATCTCAACGCCACCGGGATTCACCAGCTTGACCGCGTAACCGCCGGTCGAATTCAGCAGCCATGCCACGGCGGCATCGATCAGTTCGGGACTTTGCTTCGCGATTTGCTCCATGATCAGATGGTTGTTGCCCATCATCACATAGAAGCCTTTGTCGATAATCGGAGTGTCCTGAAGCTCGTCGTGAGCGTGCCTCGCACCGATCGGTGGGACAGCCGCATCAAAAGCTGTTGTGTATCCCAGGCCTGCGTAGAGATAACCTGTCGT
>CAIXQV010000327.1 GCA_903921605.1 uncultured Planctomycetaceae bacterium
GCTTTGGACGCCGCTCCGATCCGGCGATCCCTACTTCTTCCGCGGATTTGATTCGATGATCACTCGTCTGGCCTGGTCGTCGGATGATCAGCGACTTGTTGTCGGCGAGCGAGACGGCAAGGTGACCAGCATCGGATTTCAGGCTTAAGAAGAAACTCCCCCATGACTGTAGTCACCGCCAGTAATCATCCAGCGACCGACGCCTCGTCGTGCAACGCGCAGACTGTCAAACTGCAGCAGGCGATTGCAGGCGGCCAGCCTGTGGTGACTCGTCGAGATACGGTTCTTGGTCAACTCATCTTCTGCGAAGGTTGCTGTTGTGGGCGAACAGATCGTGGATTTCCAGCCTGGCCTAAAGATCTGGTAAAAACGCGCTGGAAGGAGCTGAAACTCAACAACACGATTCAGCTCACCATCAGCGGCTGTCTTGGTCCGTGCGATGTCGCCAACGTTGTTTGCTTGATGCCCGCCCTCGGGGATTCCATCTGGCTGGGCGGATTGAGCCAGGCGTCTCAATACGAACTGCTGATCGCCTGGGCCGAGTCATGTCAGATTCAGCAGCGGCTTTTGAACTTTCCAGCAGCCTTTGATCCTTATCGATTTGCGAGGTTTGCACGCGCAGACGGTGCTGATTAGCGAAGTCATCCTTCTCCAATGAAACGACGTTCTTTCGCCACCTGGTTCACCCCGACGAATTAATTCATTCGTTTGCCGCCCAGCCGAAGGCGCCGGCTTCTGTGCTGACCGGCGCCTTTTGAAGTTGCGATTTTTCAGACTTTCGGGGATCAACGGAGCGAGAACAAAGGGAATCATCACAACCCGACGCGTCAGCGAGGGATTTACGGAGACATTGGTGAAACGCGAGAATCGCAATCCCTCACTTACGTTTCGGGTTGGGATGGCCCAGACATGCAACGTCAAAACCGGCGCCTCCGGCTGGGCGGTCAACGAGAGCGAGCGGGATGTGAAGAAATCAATAGCTTGTCGACACCCGAATAAACCCGGTGGCCGCACCTGATCAGGCGCGGTGACCGAACAGACAGGACCGTTCAACCACTCCGCAAGTGCTGTCTTGATCGAGCGCGCATTGACTTAAGAGAAGGGAGGGGCGGCCATCGCCTGACGGCATAGTTATTCACTTCTTTTTGCAAACGAATTGCAAATACGCATCGTACTTGAAATTGTGGTGTTTTCGCAGCCCCCTGAATCAAGGAACCGCAATGAGCAGACCCATATTCAGAACAGTCCTTTCGTTGGCAGCCTTCGTTAGCCTTGCGGTCCCAGGGCCGGTTCTAATTGCGCAGGAGTCTGAGCTGTTGATTTCCGAACTCCCGCAGGGGATTGCCAGCTTCGGTGCGGCTCGCTTGGGAGACCATGTCTACGTCTACAGCGGGCATACGGGAAAGACGCATGTCTATTCGTTTGAGACCACAGCAAGGGGTTTCTTCCGTGTTTCCCTGACTCGCGGTGGGGCGTGGGAATCTTTGCCGATCGAAAGACCTGCGCAGGGGCTGGCTCTGGTCGCCGGCGAGAAGGAGCTATTTCGCATCGGGGGTATGCATGCCTCCAACGAGCCCGGTAAACCTCATGACCTGCATTCGCTATCTGAAGTTTCTGCCTTTGATCCGATCACCACGACCTGGCGCAAGTTGCCGGATCTTCCGGAACCCCGGTCTTCTCACCGCGCGGCAGTGAATGGTCAACACATCTATGTCTTTGGCGGATGGTCACTGAATGGCGGCGAAGAAGGGAC
>CAIXQV010000328.1 GCA_903921605.1 uncultured Planctomycetaceae bacterium
TCGTCCCTGTCCGCGACCTTCGCTCATGCGAGCTGCTGCGGCTTCAAGTTCGGCCTTGTCCAGTGCGCCGTCTTTGTTGGTATCGGTTTGCTCGAGACGTTCACGCATAAACAGCGGGATCTCATCGCCGCTCAACTTGCCGTCCTTGTCGGCATCGGCACGTTCCATCATCTGAGCCAGAAACTCACGACCGCCAAAACCTCCCTGTCCACCGCCGAAACCAGCTCCCTGGCCGCCGGATCGTTCGCGAGCCATCGCGGTCATTTCTTCTTTATCAATCGCACCGTCTTCATTCTTGTCAGCGCGAGTGAACATGGACTGCATACGCTCGGGAACTTCATCCTTTTCGAGCTTTCCGTTCTTGTTTGCATCCATGGCGATCAGGCGATTCATCATCTCTTCGACTCCGCCGCCACCCTGACCACCGCCAAACCCGGGACCTCCCCCAAATCCCGGGCCGCCCCCCGGAGGCCCGCCAAATCCGCGTCCCATGCCTTCAAAGTTGGGACGCATCTCGACCATATCAAGCTTGCCGTCGCTGTTCTTGTCGAGAGACTTCAGGGCAGTCGCAGCATTCTCGATCTCTTCGGCCGAAAGTTCGCCGTTCTTATCGGCATCGATCGCTTCCAGCACTGGGTTTGGGAAGCGTGGGCGTCCGTCCTGACCTCCGTCACGCGGGCGTTCCTGACGCCCTTCCGGCGGTGGACCGTCAGGACGATCACCTTTCGGCGGCTGAGCCATGGACAGGGCGGGAACGGTCAGTGTTAAGACGAAAGCTGCAAGCTTGATGGGCTTCATCGAGATTCTCCGTTTGTGCTGAAGACAGGATTTTTTGTTTTCGATCAATTACGGATTGAACCCGGATCCAGGCTTCTCAGACCGCACGATTTTGAGATTTTGCGGAATCGTCCGTCTGTCGAAATGTTGCCCCGAACTGCTATCCTACGGACGCTGGCGGGAACAGGCGAGCGTTCTGCGGCGGTGACGACAGGTGCTTTGGCACTGACGATCCGACGGCGTCGTCCGGCAACTGGCAGATTCAATCGCTTCATCAGGAGGCGATCTTTCATCCATTCGCAGGGACTCCGCGATGCCTCTTTTTGAAATCGAAACTGAAGCCCACATCATGATTGGTTGGGCCACCAGCCTTGAACAGGCTGAGCATATGGCTCAGAAGTACTACCCCGAAGAGAAAGTCTTGAGAATCACGAAGCGCCCTCGGGATATCTGGGTCATCTCCAAGCGTCTGCTGGGTCTTGAAGGCAAAACGCGTCCATGCGATGTCGCTCGCGATTGCCTGGCCCGTGCCTCCGGGGACAAGTTACACGCAATCCGGCTCTACATGCTGGATACCGGCTCCGATCTTTCGGAAGCTCAAAAAGCCATCGAAGCCAACATGTCCAGCGGGTGGTAACAGTTCCCTTTGTCACTGATCGGGAAAACGGGAGCGATTGATTGTGCCTATCACAACCCGAAGCGTGAGCGAGGGATCCTTACTAACACACGCACGCCAGTTAATCCCTCGCTGACGATTTGGGTTGTGAAGATCCGTTTAATCAACATCCCATAGTTTTCAATTCCAAAACATTTCCTTGTCCTGCTGTTGTTCGCAACGCGCTGATCTGAAGCTCTGAATTCATGAACCTGCTGACTCTCGTTCGAAGCCGATTTGTTGGTCCCCTCTCTGCACTCGTGACAGACGTTGCTCCATTGCTGGACATGATTCGTCCGGCACAGGATGCAAAGTTCGGTGACTTCCAGGCCAACTTTGCGATGTCGCTGTCAAAGCAGCTTGGCAAGCCGCCGCGCGAAATCGCTGAAGCCGTGAAAAGCCAGCTTCAGATTGATGATCTCTGTGAGCCTCCTGAGGTGGCTGGCCCCGGGTTTATTAACCTGCGATTGAAAGATACGTTCATCGCGGAGCAAGTCGCAAAGATCGCAGGCGACGATCGTCTCGGAGTTGAACCGGCGACAACGCCTCGCCATGTGATCGTGGATTTCTCATCGCCCAACGTCGCCAAGCCGATGCATGTCGGTCATCTGCGAAGCACCGTGATTGGCGATGCGATCTGTCGCACACTGAAATTTGCCGGACACAAGGTGACCAGTGATAACCATATCGGTGACTGGGGTACACAGTTCGGAATGATCATCTACGGGTATCGTCACTTCCGAAATCAGGCGGCCTTTGAAGCCGAAGCCGTCTCGGAGCTTGCTCGACTTTACAAACTTGTCAATCAATTGTCGGACTACCAGGCCACAGTCAGTAAGCTGCCGGCCACCGAGCAGGCTGTTGGTGATGCTCGCAACCTGCTGGCTCACCAGGAGAAGGCTGCCGCGACTGATGAGAAAATCAAGAAGCAGTTGAACGGCCTGAAGAAGCAACTCACGGCTGCGGAAGAAGCATTCAAATCTGCGACAGAGACTGTCACCTCCGTGCAGCAAAATCCCAGCCTGCTGGCGATGTCGAATGCTCATGCCGAGATCGCTCGCAAAGCGCGGGAAGAGACGGCCAAGCTGCACGCGGGCGATGCTGAGAATAATTCTCTCTGGAACCAGTTCCTGCCCGCCTGTCTCGAAGCGTTAAATCGAATCTATGTGCGACTGGGGATCGAGTTTGATTTGACCCTGGGCGAAAGCTACTACAACCCGATGCTGGCCGGAGTTGTGCAGAGCCTCAAAGAAAAGCAGTTGGCTCGACTAAGCGAAGGGGCAACCTGTGTTTTCGTCGAAGGCAATGCGGCTCCTTTCATCGTGCAGAAATCCGACGGAGCATTCACTTATGCAACAACCGATCTCGCCACAATTCAGTATCGCAGAGAAACACTGCACGCGAATGAATTACTGTATGTCGTCGACAAACGCCAGGCAGAACATTTTCAGCAGCTCTTCGCTACAACTCTACTATGGGGCATCGCGGATCTGAAGCTGCTGCATGTGTCGTTCGGCACGGTCATGGGCAAAGATGGCAAGCCATATAAGACTCGTTCCGGAGATACGGTTGGTCTCGAAAGCCTGCTGGACGAAGCCATCACACGGGCTCGACGCATCGTCGACGAAAATGATGAGAGGCGGCGTGAAGGGGCAATCCTTTCCGGCGACGAACGGGCTCAAGTGGCCGAGATCGTCGGGCTCGGTGGCATCAAGTATGCCGACCTGCACCATAACCGCGAAAGCGACTATGTGTTCGACTGGGACAAGATGCTGGCCACAACGGGCGACACGGCCGCTTACATGCAGTACGCGTACGCTCGTATCTGCGGCATCTTTCGTAAGCTGAATCTGGATCGCAACACTGTCGCTACCAGCGGTGCCGCCGTCTTGCTGACCTGTCCGGAAGAGCGTCGTCTGGTGATGCAACTGCTGATGTTCGGCAACGCGGTCGACAATATGTTGTCGGAGTATCGGCCTCATTTGCTGACGACCTGGCTTTACGAAACCGCGGATTCGTTCAGCAAGTTTTACGATCGATGTTCGGTTCAGGACGCCGAGTCCGAAGAACTGCGCATCAGCCGTCTTGTTCTCTGCGACTTGATGGCTCGTGCGATACGAACAGGATTGTCGCTGCTGGGCATTCAGGTCGCCGAGGTGATGTAGTCTGTTTTTTGACGTGAAGCAGCCGGCAGATGGAATTGATCAACGGCAAAAGCGTCAACGCATTTCCGGGTGCATCAGTCTTCTTCGGCGAGACATCAACTGTTGCGGCAAACACCACTCACCAAGCTTGTTGGTGAGCGCACCGTAGAAGTCTCGCGCGAAATCTCGCCCGGTCTTATGAGCCGCATAGACCTGCTGGCCGAGATCAACCAGACGCTGGCGATGTTCGGCCATCCGAATCAACGTCTCAGAACGAATCATGTGCGGACACAGGTCTCGATCAATCAGATCCTTTACGGCAGCGGCGATCTGCTGAGGATCATCGGCGACAACTCGCGTAAATCGCGGATCAAGCCACGAGTCACGTCCGCCAAGGCTTGCAGTGGTTACGACCGGCAAGCCGCAAAGGAGATACTCAACCATCGCATACATTGTGCCTTCGACGGCGGACAGGCATAGCCCAACCCGAGACTGGTTCAAAAGATCATTTACATCCTGCTCATTCAGTACTTGCTTTGGGCCATCATAGGTGAAGGTTGCCTGAGGCAGAGCGGCCTTTATGCGCTGAAAGTGTTCGTCGGAATCTTCCGGAGTCACTGTACCGCCAATGATCAACAGTGACGGAATCTCCTTAGCAAGCTCATGACGTTTAAACGGGGCCATGCGAGCCGTATAGACGGCATCATAGATCTTGCTTGCATCAGGCTGGATCGAGAACAGCCGTTCATCCAGAAAAGCATTTTGATTAATGAAGTGCGCTGAGACGCCTCGAGCCACAAGTTCTCGACAGACTGAGACGTCATTGACGCAGTGAAGAATCCGGTGACTGGGTCGCAATTGGCGAGCACGCTGGTCGAGCCACGCAATATCCTCGGCCGTCTGATGCCAGAGATACATCGCGAATCGCGTGATCGGTTCATCCGGCATGAATTCTCCGGGATCCTCGTGGCCCATCGAGTGATAAACGATTGGCGGGTCTGTCGAGATCCAGCCACAAACGATGCCTCGCCGCTCAACTTTCGGCTCAGTGGCTGATGAAACCACAAATTCATCGCCGACAAATCGAGTGGCTCGCCGCAGCCCGACCGCTCTGGCCGTCGACCACAGAGTGCTGACGTCGCCGATATGCTGCACTACACTCGGGGTTGGAAAGATCACACGAATGTTCTGCCGCTTCGCCCAATCTCCAATCACAACATCAATCCCGGCCTGATAGTCGTGACGACACCGTTCAATCACGATCGGATCGGCCAGAAATTCCTCCGCTGCCGTTCGAGAAAAGATCAATGCCACGGCGCCGTAAACCCACGTATCACGGAACTCATGCCATCCGCCTTTCTCTTCCGTATAGTCTGCACAGCAATACGGGGAGATGACAAAGCGATCATCGTCCGGCCAGCGGATCTGTTCCAGATAATCACGGACCGGCAAATGAGTTGGCCACAATGCGTCATCCTGAATCATCATCAGTGCGTTGGCCGCCGGATACCTTCGCAGCAGCTCTGAGAGTGACAGGTAGAAATTTCTCCACGCCCCGGCCGCAGGATTGCGAATCGTTTTGGAGGCAGCAGAAAACTCTTCCGACACAGACACATCGCCATCAATAAATAAATGCAGTTGATCCCAGCCGCAGGCCTGGAGACTCCTGAGACATCGTTCCAGTGTCGGCTGGCGACGCGGAGCTGTTGTGACACCCAAGGCCCACGACTTCAGCGTTCCGCCCGAGTACTCCGGCATGGGCAACATCTGGAGCATCTGCTCGACGGTACCTCGCGGTTTCGTCTCGTCACTCGCGGGGCTCGTTGGAAGATCGTCTTCATCCGCAAAAACCAGCGGGAGACTGGCCTCGGCAAGATTACGCACTGTGGTCAGACGTTCGGTGATCTCAGAGTCTGCCGCGAGTTTCACATCGGTCAGGGCATTCTCACAGCGAGACCACAACAGAGAAGCGACGACAGGATTCAGGTCATCGCGTGTCGGCAGAAACGAACGGCAACAGGCTTCGCAGGTTTCCTGATTGACATCTGCAGCGGATGCATCGAGTCCACGGAGCAGTTCTCCGATGAATTTGCACTGTTGATTGTCGCCGTTCGCAACACGGTGTTCACAAGAGTCCGGGCAGCGATTGGTCATCAGGAAAATCCGCAAATGGCAGTATCAGGAAGCGTTGACGGTTTGAGTATCCGTCAGCGTACTTCAATCTGATTTCCACCGCCAGGCAGGCGGGAAGGCTTTGAATTCACGTGCGAACTCATCTTCGCTTCCGCCTGCTTGTCGCGGCTGCCGGGGCTCCGTAGAATTACGCTCCGACCTTTTTCTCCTTCCCCTGGCTTCTTATGGAGCATCCCGTGTCTTTTCAGACTCGACGCAGTTTTCTTCAGACAACATCCCTGATCGCCGCCGGAGCTGCTTTTGGCACTCGAGTGGGCCTGGCCAGCACAACAGATTCCGCGTTGCCAAAGCTGGGCATTCAGCTTTACTCGCTGCGAGGCTACAAGCGTGAAGAAGCACTGCAGCACGCCAAAGACCTGGGATTTGAGCAGGTTGAGTTCTACAGCGGAATGCTGGCGATTAACTCGAGTGATGAAGAAATCGCAGCGACGAAGAAACAACTGGAGAGTCTTGGACTGACGATCTCGGGTCACGGAGTAAATCGGTTCACGAAAGACGCGGCTGAGAATCGTAAGACTTTTGAGTTCGCCAAAAAGATCGGTGCACCGTGTATCTCGGCCGATCCGGATCTGGACTCCTTTGATAGTCTCGACGAACTGGTCAAAGAATTCGATATTCGAGTGGCCATTCACAATCACGGTCCAGGGCACCGTTACAACAAAGCGATTGATGTGCTGCGTGTAATCGAAAATCACGATGAGCGAATCGGAGCGTGTGCGGATCTGGGGCATTATATCCGCTCCGGTCAGAATGCTCCGGAAGTCATTCGCCTGTTGAAGGGCCGACTGTACGGAATTCACCTCAAGGACTTCGCCGAAATGAAGGACAAGACGAAGGGTGTGATTCTTGGCAAGGGGCACCTGAACGTCGAAGAAGTGATCACGGAACTGCAGCTGGCTGACTTCCCGGCGAACGGAGCGTTGTCTCTTGAATACGAAGAGAACGAAAAGAATCCTCTGGCTGATATCCGCGAATGTTTTGCTGTTGCTAAAACCGCGATGAGCACCGTCAGCAAACGGAAGTAACCCGCGATTTGATCTTTAGGTCTCCTCTGAGCCGCGACGACGTTAACCCGTTTTCGCGGCTCATTGTGTTTTGCTGCCAGTGTGGCGACAGGCCGTAGCCAATCATGTTTAACGGCAAGCCGCAGGCGACAGCCCTTTTCTGCCGTCATTGGATTTATCTCCTGATGGCATGAACATTCTGAGCGGCATGGCTCTCGTGCGTTGTCAGCCTCGGCGACGTCGGTTGGACATTCTTGTCCGACTGGGTTTCGACAGTTTACGCAGGCGACATCCCTCGCCGACGCTTCGGGTTAGGATGAAATCAACAGCTGCGGGGGTTACATACTCATCTCGTTCGATTGCATCAGGCTGAGTCTGTCGTCAAACTTTGGGGTGGTGGTTTAATCCCCCGCAACCCGACGCGACTATACCAAAGCCCCTCCGCCATGCTGTCCCGACTCGCTACGTATACCCTGTTCGGAATTGAAGCTCGCCCTGTCGAGGTCGAAGTCGATATTTCCCCCGGTGCAATTCCCAAGGTGATTCTGGTCGGACTGGCCGAAGCGGCGGTCAAAGAGAGCATTCATCGGATCGAACGAGCACTCGTCAACAGTGGCTACGGTCGTCCCAATGATCGAGTTGTGATTAATCTGTCTCCGGCGGACCTTCCCAAAGATGCAGCGTCTTTGGATCTGCCAATTGCATTGGGATTCTTGATTTCAGACGCTCA
>CAIXQV010000329.1 GCA_903921605.1 uncultured Planctomycetaceae bacterium
CTGGCCGAATGGGATTCGGGAAAACCATATTCGCCGAATCCGAGGATCTGGTTAAAAATTTGCTCGGCAAATCCTTGTTCGTAACCATTATTCCGCATCCCGTCGATCAAGCGTTTCTTCAGATGTTCAAGGCCTCCCTTGCGACTCCAGGCAGCCATTGATCTGCGCAAGTTATCAGATTCACCTGCCGTGAAACTGGCTGCAACGACAGCAAGTTGCATGACCTGTTCCTGGAAAATCGGAATTCCCAGCGTGCGCTCAAGGACCGCACGGATTTTCTCGTTAGGGTAGGTGATGGGCTCAAGTCCCTGTCTTCTCTTGAGGTAGGGATGCACCATCCCGCCTTGAATGGGGCCTGGCCTGACAATGGCGACTTCGATCACCAGATCGTAGAAGTTTTCTGGCCGCAATCGTGGAAGCATTGACATCTGGGCGCGTGACTCTATCTGGAAGACGCCAACGGTATTGGCCTGCTGGATCATTGTGTAGACGTTGGGATCATCCTTCCTGAGCAGGTCGTCCATGGTGACCGGCTTTGTGCTGTCGTGATTGATGATGGCCAGAGCGCGTCGTATGACCGATAGCATGCCCAGCGCCAGAACATCGACTTTCAGCAGGCCCATGCTGTCCAGGTCATTCTTGTCCCATTGAATGACGGTTCTGTCCGGCATGGACGCATTTTCCAGTGGCACCAACTCTGCGAGTGGTCCCTTCGAAATGATGAATCCCCCGACATGCTGGGAGAGATGGCGGGGAAAGCCATGAAGAGTAGTCACGATATCCACGAGTTGCAGAATGACCGGGCTGTGCGGATCGAAGCCCGCCTCCTGAAGACGCGCGCCCAATTGCTCCCGATCATCCCACCACGCAATGGACTTCGACATCCTGTCCACTTGCTGTGCTTGCAATCCCAACGCCTTTCCGGCATCCCGTAAAGCACTCCGCGGGCGATAACAGATCACTGTGGCAGCCAGCGCAGCACGATCTCGTCCGTATTTCCTGTAGATGTACTGAATGACCTCTTCACGTCGTTCATGCTCGAAATCGACGTCTATATCGGGAGGCTCCTTTCTTTCTTTCGAAAGGAACCTCCCGAAAAGCAGTTCCTGCTTGTCAGGATTGACCTCTGTGATGCCCAACGCATAGCAAACGGCGGAGTTGGCGGCTGATCCGCGTCCCTGACAGAGAATCCCCCGGCTTTTTGCATACTGGACAATGTCGTGCACTGTCAGAAAGAATGGTTCATATTGAAGTTCCTCGATCAGGTTCAGTTCCTGCTTGATGAGAGACCGTATTTTTTCAGAAGGACCATCTGGAAATCGCTGAGATAACCCTTGCTCCGTTAATTGACGCAGATGGGTTGCCGGTGTTTCATGTGGTGGGGTCAGTTCTTCGGGATATTCATAACGTAATGAGTCCAGGGAGAATGTGCACAGCTCGGCAATACGGATCGTTTCATGAAGAAGTTGCTCCGGATAGACTCTAGCCAGTCCCATCCTCTGTCTAAGATGCCTTTCTCCGTTGGGATGCAGCATGCGACCGCATTCCGCAACGGGCTTTCCGATTCGGATCGCCGTCAGCACATCCTGAAGTCGTCTCCTCGACCGAACGTGCATATGCACATCACCGGCAGCGACCAATGGA
>CAIXQV010000330.1 GCA_903921605.1 uncultured Planctomycetaceae bacterium
TCGGTCAGAAATGTTTCTGACTGAGCCAGTCCGTCTCCGGAATCCCAGGCTCGATCTACTGTGTACAACTTGAAAAGAACGGGTTGACCTCGATAAGCGATTCGAGGATTCGCCGGCGCGTCCCAGGCTCCATCCGGACTCCATCCCCAGAATACGCGCACGACATCCGCAGTCATCGCTCCCTGCGGTCTGAATGTGGCCTTGTTCAGACTGATGGTGACATCGTCTGCATCCGTGACACCAACAACTGAAGGACCGGAGATCAGAGAATAGCCAACCCCTTCGAAGCAAGCTGTCGGCGGGTGGACGCTCATCGGACCGGCAGCGCCACAGAGGATTGTCAGAACGACCGCACGTCCGGTTTCTGCATGGCGAAATTCACGGCGGAAGTATCCTGAGATTTCTCCCAGACGAAGTTCGCGTTCATCAATCGTCAATGGCGTTGATGTCCATGCGCCGATCGTTTCGGGAATCTTTGACAGTGATTCCTTCGCAGAATTCAGGATCGCCGGATCGCTCAGGCCTTCATTCAGGTATGAATCCGCCGCAGCGGAAACGCTGAGTGCAGCGAGTCCACCGAGACATAATCCAAAGTCGCGTCGGCTCATGGAGATTCTTGAAGTCGTCACTACGGATTCCTTATGTTCTGCCGACTGTGAAGCTGCCCTGCGCCTTATGAAACGAAAGGCCCGGATGAGCATCTGGGACTTCCACGTACAGCAGGTCGATGATTTTCAGTTCGAGAAACAGCAGCAGCATTGCGAAGGGCATCATCAGCCAGCCGCTGAGATCATGGAAAATGAGATCTGCGGTTTCGCGATTGGCGTATTCGTAGGCCAGAGCTGTCGCGACGATTCGAACGATGTTGCTGATCAAAGCAATCGGGATCGCGCTAAAGAAGATCAGGATCTTTTCCCACCTTGAGCGATCACTGACAATCACGGCTGCAGCGGAAATTGCAATAAAGACCATCAGCATTCGGAGGCCGCTGCAGGCTTCTTCGACTCCGAGGCGAATGTCGCCCATCAGAATGGTGTTACCCTGAGCAATCGCCGGGATACCAAATGTCTGAATAAAGTAGGTCGATTCTTCGGCACCCATGACCTGAAGAGGATCGGATAGCATTCGTTCCAGTTGAAACGGCAGCGGTAGCATAAAGCCCGTGAAGAGCACAGCAGGCCAGACGCCTCGAAAGAAACGTTTGCCCCAGACCAGCAGGACGATTCCAGTCAGGCAAAACAGAAACCCTACAGCATCAAACGCTTCAAAGTAGAAGTATGTGGCAAGCGGGTGGAATACAGAGCCTGTGATTGTCAGGATCAGTCCACTGATGTGACTGCGGGCATCTCCGGCCGGGATGTGAGAACGACGCATCCAGCCCAGCCCCACAGCCATGATCGGGATGATAAAACCGTGGGAGTATTGCGGCTCTGTCGTCCACCGATTGACGCAATTACTGAGGAGGTCACGAAAGACCCAGGCCATGATTCCCGCCAGCCCCGCCGTCACAAAAGCTCGCGCTGGCCAATCCAGACATCGCCAATGTTCGAGTCGCGTGGGAAGAGACATGGGACAAGGTTCCTCAGCGGTTTTTATTCTTTGCCCGGCATGAAACGAAGCCATGACTTCTCAAGAAGGATGAGACAGAAAGGCTTAGTCGAGGTCGCGAGCAGAGTATTCAAAGGTTTCCCAAACGCTACGACACGAAACGAACCTCGCCGCCATTCCTTTCGTTAAACCCCCGTCAAATGGCCCGTCGGGGTGGAGTGTGGGTGGTTTGACGGATGTGACGGCAATGACCTGCAA
>CAIXQV010000331.1 GCA_903921605.1 uncultured Planctomycetaceae bacterium
ATCAACTAATCCCTCCGGCGCGGCACGCACATCAGGCTCACGAGTCACACTGGCACGAACCGCAATGCTTCCATCAGGTTGCGGCACTCGACGGTTAGAAGCGACTTGCCCCACGATGGCTTTAGTCCCTGCGACGCGAGTGACTGCCTTCATGTCGCTCAGCGATCCCTCAATCGCAATCGCAGTCCGCTGAGCAATCTCGTTTGTGAACTGAATGTGCTTTGCAAGTTCTGGACTGCCTTCGCCCTGCAGGATCCTTACCGCATCGGCATCAAGAATCGGCGCGGAGTGTTGATGTAATGACTGCAGAGCCACACGTTCTCTGGTTGTCCCCGCAGCTTTGGCCATGGCATCTCGCAACACTTCATCACTGGTGTTGCAGATGCCACAAAAATCGACCGCGGCAATCACATAACTGTCATCTCCGGACCGCAGAACGATGCCCCGCATCTCCAGCGGATGCTCAATACTGCCAACCTTCGGCATGCAGCCAACACATGGCCCATCACCGATCGGCGGAGTCACATCCACACGAAAACTGGCCAACGTGAGGTCCGCACCGATAGCCCGGCGATCGCTCGCAGTGGTCAGAATCACCAGCCAGCAACTCAAGCTGCAGATAAATCGCGACGTAGTAAAACTTTGCAGCAAGAGGAATCTTCGGCACATCGCATCATCTTCCCGATTGCACACTCGACCGATCTGATCCACGCACTCTACGGCAGTTCGTGGATTCGAATCTTGCGGAACTGAATCGGTGATCCTTCACTCTCAAGGCAAAGATAGCCCTCCGAGGGCTCACAGCCTGTTCCGCCCGAGACTTCTTCTCCGTTGACCCATAATCGAACCTCGCCATTGATTGCGCGAATGTAGTATTGGTTCCAGTGCCCGTGCCCATTGGCAAGATGTCGGCGTGGATAGCTGCGGCTACCGTCAGGAGACAGTGGCGGGAACGGCGTCATCTTGACGCCCACCGGGAACACGTCACCGTTCGTACCGAACCAGTCAGTCTTGGCTCCGTTGGCCTTCATCCGTTCAGTGAAGCCGTGATCGAGGACCTGAACTTCAATGCCGGAAGGCAATCCCGGTTTGCCCGCTGCAGTCAATCGCTCAATCGACGCTGGCGTCCCCCAGACGAAGACACCGCTGTTGCCGCCGGCTTTCTCATGCATCCACTCGACGATGATTTCGAAGTTTTTGTACTGCTTATCCGTTCGCAACACACTGACTGGCTGACCAGTGCAATGCAACACGCCGTCCTTCCAGCTCCAGGTGTCATCAGCACTGTTGACCTTTTTGAAATCCGCTTCTGTCATAGATCGCCAGCCAGGCTGGGAGTCATCGATCTTCACGGGTTTCGGGGCGTGATCCGCCACGATCTTCATATCAAAGAATGACGGATCGTCAGGCTTAACACCAGTTTTCAGACCGGCCCCACCCGCTGGTCCAGGTTCATAGGCGCCAGTCATCGCCACATCCGACCACGCGTCGACCTGATCTTCAAGACCCACACACCAATAGCTGGCATTTACCAGCATGCGGCGAAAATCGTCGACTCGAAACGCATCGGCGTGCCCAATTGTCGTCGTGAAAATGCGAGCTGCTTTTCCTGCAGATCCTGTGTACGACTTCGTCCACGCAATTGGCACCGGAGCTTTATCAGTCACAGGCGCATCATCAGCCTTCCATCCAGTCAGCGGCTGACCGAGAAGAACAGGCTCGCTATCGCCTTCCAGCTTTTCGCTGACTCCGTACACGTCATCAGGAACCCAGAAGTTGCGACGAACGCCACGAAAAATCGGATGACTTCCGGCAAAATTCACGACATCGCAACGAGTACTCTCAACCAGATTTTTTCCGTAGTGCGAGACCCACGTTTCTCCCAGCACCAGTCGCCCCCAGCCTCCGACCGGATCTTTGCTGCCGGAGTCAAACTTTGCGTAGGGACTGTCTGGTCGAGTTGCATAGCGAAACGGATGCGTCGCATTGCGGATACCAATGATGGGACGTCCGGATTCGGCATAGTCCACAATGTGTTTCATCTGATCATCGGGAAGTTCTCGCCATCGCAGAAACGCGACGAGCAGATCCGCTGAATCCAGCAGCTCAAGACCGGGAATGTTGTTGTTGACGCGGGGGTCGATCGTCCCGGTCTTTGGATCGATCGCAAAAAGAACCGTGCACTTGAAGCCATGGCGAGAAAGAATGCGAGCCATCAACGGCATCGACAACTCTGAGCGATACGATTCTTCAGCGGCAATAAAGACGATGTGCTTGCCTTTGCCGGGCCCTTCTCCTCCAGGATAAGTCAGCCATTCTGCAGCCTCCACCGACGGAGCAGAAAGACCAAAGGACAACAGCACCAGAAATGTCGCCAGAATGCTTTGAAGCAGTCTCATCTATCGTACGCCTCTGAGAGAGAAGGGCAATGACCTGAACGTGGTCTCAGCAATATAACGAAACCGTAGACGTCTCGCATTCCTGCGAGACATGCAAGATGAATCAGGTGAGCTAAAAATTACCGTTTGTCGCGATATACAGTGCGGCAAATCCGACTCAAAATCGAGCGATTACCAGACAACCTGTCGTGTTTGGTCTATTGGTCTAACGGTTGTGGCCGGTCTGTGACCGAGCCACCATTTACCGACGGCAGGTCTCACGTCCGCAGAGTTTGCGTGGAAATATTGGTCAACAGGCAAGACGGCAAACACGCGAAATCTCTGCTAAGATCCAGAATGTGTGTGCAGTTCAAGCAAGTGAAGAAACAGGCCATATCATCAACGGCGACGATGGCTGCGTAATGCATAAGCAGACGCAGATTCGTCAGGGAGTTCTTTTGTGAAGAAAGAAGCACAACCGCTGCAACGACAGGGAAAGATTCTGATTAGCCTCCTGACCGTGCTGATCTCCATCTTCCTGGTTGCGGTCGGGCTTTATCGCGTGTACAGCGACCTGCGTCTGAATCAGCAACTCGCGGACCTTAAATCACGGGGGTTGCCGACAAATTGTGAAGAACTGAACGCGTGGTACGCGGTGCCACAGGATGTTTCGGATACGACAGAACAATGGGTGGCTGCTACCAGTGCGATTGCAAAGGTCGGTCTCTACGCCAGAGGCAAGAGCCTTCCGTTCGTGGGCGATGGTCCAGAGCCGGTGCCGCCGCCGGGCAAAAGATGGGCCGAACTCGAAGCCTCACGTACACTTCTGAAAGAACTGGCCCCTGAGCTGCAACTCATAATCGCCGCTGCGGACGCTGGTGGCATGGCTCGGTATCCAGTTGATTTCAGGAAAGGCCTTGAGGCGGATCAGACAGTCATGTATCAGACTCGAAATCTGGTAAGACTTCTCTCGCTGAGTGCACACGTTCACGCTCATGACGGACACTGGCAAGATGTTCTGAAAGACGTAATGCAAATTTTCTCTGTTTCAAGCTCCCTTGACGGTGAACCCAATTCGATCGCACAGAATCAATGCACTGCACTACATGCCAGGGGCTGTTTTCAGACAGTCTCCATGTTGCCGCACAGCCCATGGTCAGACAAAGAGCTCGAAGAGCTGCAAGTTGCGGTGGGGCGCGCGGTGTTTCGAAAAAATTTTCAACGTGCGTTTTACGGAGAACTTGCGATCAAGCTGGAGTATTTGGAGATACTTCCGAGTCCAAGCATAATCCGGATGGTCGTAACGACGAACAACAGCAGATCGACGGTCATTGACCTCATGGACTCCACGGCCAAAGCGATGGATTCGTCGTGGGTTGATACTGTTGAACGATTCTTTCCCGCATCATTGAAAATGATGGAGACGGACATCGACCCTGTTTCACCAGTTTCCCATATCGTCGTTCTGATCAGTTTACCTGCACTTCAACATGTGATCTTTTCCGGCATACGTGCCGAAGCTCGCCAAAACTGTTGCATTGGGTTCATCGCAGCGAAACGTTACCAGCTCAAACACGGAACGCTTCCTCGAAAATTGAACGACCTAAGAGACTTCGTTCCTGGTGACTTTAAATCACGGCTGTCTCGGCTCATCGACCCTTTCGATGGGAAGCCGTTACGTTTCAAAACAACAGACTATGGCGTAGTCATTTACAGTATTGGCGACAACAGAGTCGATGATGGCGGCGATGTTGATAACGCAGTTCGAGTGTCTGCGGATCTCGGTTATTTGATTTCGAAGTAGGGGCAGTTCAGAGGACGAACGACAATTAACGCCGCCTTTTACTCCGCGATCGTAGACTCTCTGCTGAGTCCCGGCCTACCCGCCTGAAAGATGCCGGACCGCACTGGCAACGCCGCGAGTGACGTCGGCCATGCGTTCATAGTCCAGAGTTTCCGCCGTATCAGTCCAGCGGTGATAGTGTGGGTTTCGCAGAAAGCTGGTGTCGGTCAACATCAGAGCCGGATAATCATTGATCCAGAAGGCATGCTGATCGGACAAATGAATCTCGCGGATGCTCTCAGGCAGAACAATCGAGAATAACGGAAACCGTGTTCCTCGCTTGAAGCCTCGGCGAAAGTTCCAGCAGAGCCGTGCTGATCGCGGATTCCCGACAGCCGCCAGAAAGTTGCCTCGTCGAGGAAACAGCCAGCGAAGCCATTTCGGAATCGCGGGCGGGACATCCTGAGAATTCTTGTCGTCGATGTAGTAACCGACCATTTCAAGACACAGCATACCGATCACATTTTCCCCACGAGCCCGACAGCCCTGAGCATGCACTAGGCTTCCCATTTCGCTCGTGCCGTAATATGGAGCTTCTTCACACGCGAACGCGACAAAGCGAATCGTCCTGTGAGGCCGTGCAGACTTC
The DNA here is from genome assembly GCA_903921605.1 of uncultured Planctomycetaceae bacterium. Next base: position 4,811 of record CAIXQV010000331.1, read on the forward strand.
AGCAACCGAGCCGTCTCGATTAGAACCGCCACCGCCGAACCGTTATCGTCAGCCCCGGGCGTTGTCGGCGTTGAGTCATAATGAGCGCCCAGAATGACGACATCACTGGGAGCTTTGTGGCCGGGAATCGTGACAACCACGTTATCCGTCGGCTGCCCATTGACCGAAAACGTCTCTCTCGTGACAGGCAAATCAGCCGCACGAAATTGCGACTCAATATAAGCCGCCGTTGCGGCCATCGTCCCAGCCTTCAGCGGATGCCGTGGACCGATCACACCGGCCAACATGTCGACATGTTGAAACAGCGATTGAGCAAGTGGGGATTCGGAGGTTTTCGATTTATCCATTCGACCTGTTTCACATCCAAAGCACGTGTTGACCGGTCACCGCCTGCTGAGATTTGTCGTATGCGATGCTCACTTATGCAAATGCACACTCGATTCAAACCGCAAAAGCCACGGATCAATGACGGCTCGCTGGTTCAATCCAACGGCAATTCATCCGCAGTGCAGTTAACTCCAGGGTTGGGGAGACGGTTAACCCCCCACTCCAAACAGCTCCTTTAAGTGGAAACATCATGTCTGCAAAAGAATTTCGTGGCCGGATTGTGATCGCTGGCGGAAGCGGATTTCTCGGAATCTCGCTTGCGACTCATCTTGCATCGATTGGCTACGCCGTGGATATCTTGTCCAGAACCCCGCCAGGAGTCATCGGAGCCTGGCGACACGTTCAATGGGATGGTCGCACCATCGGCCCATGGAAGGATGCTCTTGACGGTGCCGATGGCCTGATCAATCTCGCGGGCCGCAGCGTAGACTGTATCAAGACACCGGATCACTGCGATGAAATCCTGCGGTCACGCGTCGAGGCAACTCGAGTACTAGGGAAGGCAATTCGTACAATCGAGCGGATACCACCGGTCTGGGTCCAGATGGGCACTGCTCACATTTACGGCGATCCGGAAATCATCTGCACGGAAGACTCTGCATTCGGATTCGGACTCGCACCCACAGTCGGACGAGCGTGGGAAGAAGAATTGAGTCGAAACGCACACTCCTCCCAGCGTACCGTCATTCTTCGAACAAGCTTTGTCATTGGCAGAAATCGCGGTTCTGGTCAGGGCGCGTTGGGTAAACTGCGATTACTAGCTCGCCTGGGGCTGGGAGGAACGGTTGGACACGGCCGACAGGGGATGAGTTGGATTCACGAAGCAGATATGAACGCGATCTTTCAGAGAGCATTGACCTGCGAGACCATGTCAGGGGCTTACATAGCCTCTTCGCCATTTCCAGAATCTCAAAAGGACTTCATGGCCGCATTGCGAAGAGCAGTCGGCATGCCAGTCGGTCTCCCCGCGCCAGCATGGCTTGTTCGGCTTGGTGCACCGCTGCTGCTTCGCACTGACCCGGAGCTTGCAATCTATGGCCGTTATGTCGTGCCGCGCCGACTTCTATCTGAACAGTTCGATTTCGAATTCCCTCGGTTGGAAGACGCTTTGGCGGACCTTCTTCCATAGACCGTAATCGCACCCTAAGTAATCAGCATCAAACCGCCGAACTAGAAAATCAGCGTCCTTGCCACATTACAAGCCACGGAATATTTCGGTCAATCACAGGGTCCTGGCAGATGCGGGCGAGGTCTGAATAACGTTGATCATTCATCGCAGTGACTCGATCGATCTTCAGATCAATGATGTCCGCAGCCACTTGGCGAGCCAACGTCTCGGCGGTGAACAATTCGTCGTCGGACCACGTTGCAGCCTCGTAGCCAACTTTACTCAGGTCGCCGGGCAATTGAATATAGCCCAGATGGACGGTGCCTTTGATCTTCAGCGACTTCACCAGCAGGCGATACAACGGCAATTGCAGATCAACCCATTCGTCCTTTTTGCGATGAGTTCTATTCGGCGGTTCAGCGGCTTCACTGGTTTTGTAATCCAGCACACGCCATTCGCCACTGGGTTCATGACGATCGATCCTGTCAACTCGCCCAATCAGATTGACAGGGCGTCCATTCACGTCGGAGAAGTCATCGCAAATAAGATCCCGTTCAGTGTACGCGATATGCCAGCCTTCCCTCAGGCTTTCAACCTGCCATCGAGCAAATGCGATCAACCGACTTTCCAGCATCTTGAGCTGAACACTCACGGTTGCCGATCGAGACCTGCCAAAGCGTCCGAGCGATTCACGATGCAGCTCCTGCAACAGATATGTCTCAATCGCTTCGGTGCTGAGAGATTCACGAAAATCAGACTCCCCAAAACTCTTCAGTACATCATGCATCAGACTTCCAAACGCGGGTGCGTTGAGTTCTCTGACGTCGTCTTCGATGGATCGCAGTCTTAATTCACGACGCAGAAAATATCGATACGGACATTGCAGGTATTCTCGAAACGCAGTGACGGGGATTTCCGTCGGGGCAGCTGGCACATCAACAGGCTGCGGCACGATGAACCCACTCAGGCGAGGCATTGAGTCTGCAGAGTTCTCGACAACAGTCTCCGCTGTGGAGGTATTCTCGGCCACATAATCCGGGTCGTAGAATCGCCGAACTCGCTCGGGAATCGAACGAGGATCCGCGGCAAACCACAAGCGACTGGGCGACAACGGATTGCCCTGCACATCGGTCCGACCTTTGATCAGCACAACCATGCGGCGACTGCGAAGGATCGACGTCATCGCATAAGCATCACGAGCATAGCGGCGGCGATTATCTGTCAGTTCCAATCGTGTTCGCAGGCTGTTGGGCATAAACGCGTCGGAGTTCATCGACTCCGGAACTTTGCCTTCATTAAAGCCCGTCAGAATAAGAACCGGACTGTCATCGAGCGTCAGCTCCAGCCACCCCAGCAGTTCGACCGCATTCTTGTCGGCTTCGGGCGGGATCGCGTCGTCAGCAATCTGCTTCAACAACAATTGCAGAGACTGACTGGCCGAACACAAGGGCAGGGCGGCCGAAGGAATTCTTTGCAATTGTTCATTTAGATCCTGCAGCTTTGTCACACATTCGACGATGCCTCGATCCGCAGCCGATTCGCTGTGCAGTTCGCGATCGCCGTAGATCGTCGCGAGAACTCGCACGGCCCCTTCGGCCCACTCAGATAATGGCCGACGCTGTTCAAGTTGCTGAGTCAATGACGATTCTGAGGCATCAGCCAATTCATCAAGCGTTCTTTGCCGCGACTTGCGGACTGGCGTTGCTTTTTGAGGTTTCAGCTTTCCGACTGCGGAACCAGAGTATTCGGCGGAATAAGCATCAGCCACCAGACAACGGAGCAGGGCTTCAACTGAGCGACAAACTTCGGCGACCAGAATCCTGCGAGGAGCCTTCCCCAGCATTTCGCCGGGAGTCACCTGAAGATGATCAATCATGTACTGATCAAGCTCGCTGAGCCAGATATCGCATTTCGCAAGAGCATCGTCATCGTTGAGTGTGTTGGAAAGATTCTGAGTGATCCATTCGTTCACATCAGGATGTCGCACCAGATCGCTCAGCGTCGCAAAGTCGGCCGGCATGTCATCTCGTGCAGAGGCGATGTGCAGAGCAAGAGACTGCAGAAGTCGAAACGGGCGAGTTTCCGAGACATACATTCCAACCGGCCATTGTCCCATGATTCCAGCATCAGCCATGGACTGCAACAGAGTCGGGACCATCGTGTCATCAGCAACACCGATCGTGATGTCATCGGCTCGATAGATACCGTTATGCGACGCCAACTCTGCCATTGCCGCCTGAGCCTGCTCGGCCGGCGATCCCGTGATGCGGGTCGTTTCAATCTTGATATCGAGCTGACGGTTCTCCCAGACATCAGCTTTCACACATCCGTATGCATCGAAATCATCCTGCTCAGATTCGGCCGCATGAATTAATGAGGTGACTCGATCGGCGACCTGATCGAGCATTTGCCGAATGATGCGATTCATGTCGACAGTACCGATCAGAATGATGTCGCAATCTGTCTGACACTCATTCATCTGCACCGCAATCAATCGCGCGGCTTGAGGATCC
>CAIXQV010000332.1 GCA_903921605.1 uncultured Planctomycetaceae bacterium
ACCACGTGACCAAGTCACGAAAGGGCGAACCATGCTGGCAACAATCGAACCAAAGTTCTCTGCAAACACTCACAATGGCAAGATCACGGTTCTGAACCCGGCGACCGGCGTTCACCGTACCTTCGAGATCGTCACCAAAAAAAAGACGGCACGTTTTGCCCCTGGCAAGCGGGTACTGTCTCTGCTGACTGGTCCGAACAACGAAGACGACTTCACGGGCTTCGCCTTCATCCACGATGACGGCACCGTCTATGTCTGGAAACGCTACCTCGGAACCCAGTACGAGCGCTATGCTCGACTGATTCAGAATCTGGCCGCCGAGACGGAACGATGGAACCTGGAGGTCCGGTGGGCGGCTAAGTGTCGCTGCTGCAACAAAGAGCTAACGGATCCCGTGTCGCTCGAAATCGGCATGGGGCCAATATGCAGGGAAAAACACTGATCCTGTAGTCCCGGTCGGCTCACCAGTCGTTCGCGGGCGGTGAGCTCAACTCATTCTCCAGGAGAAATCAAGATGCAACAGACAGTCACCATCGCCGGCCGGCCGGTTCGATTCAATTATCACGAAACAAAACGCAGCGTGATGTGGTCCAACAACTGGCAAGCGATCGTCGAGGCGTCCTATGACTCAGGAGATCCACGATTCATTCGCAGGAGCGATGGTCCGGGAACCTATGGTTCAACCACGATCCTGTTCAACCCAACAGCAAAGGAAGAATCCAGTGAAGTATCTGCTCGATGAATTGAAACCCGGGGAAACTCACTTCGTACGAGAAGGCACCGCCCACGGCGTTCAAAGCTACCTCAGTCACGCCCGCAGGAAGTGGGGCAAGTTGGTTGGTGTTCCCATCAGCGCGATGGACTCGAGGAACGGGGTGATCATCATCCGTCACCCCGCGACGACAGAACAGAAATGCCAAGGGGCCGGGGTGGAAAAACCTCCGGAAATCTTTCCCGGTGAAAGGTGATTGTCACCCGGAAACACGTTCAAAACTCAGAGAGAGTGTGGGGACAACAAAAACACCTCTGGAGCGAAACGATGACCGCGAAACCCGTAACGCTGACGGCTGCTCAATCTGCCTGCCTCTGGCAACTGAATCGCTTCGGTGAATCGGCCCAGCACGCGGCCGTGAAGCAGCTGGAGAATAAGGGGCTGGTCACGTTCTCGTACAAGCGAGACCGAACTGAATGGAATCGCGTCGTTGCGACTCTCAGTGTGGCGACGATCACAAAGGCCGGCAAAGACTTACTCGAAGCAAGGATGCCGGAAATCATAGCCGCCAGACAACTCCACATCGCCACGGCAACTGCCAAGCGGGCTCGTTAGTTCTGATCAGTCATTTCATTATCTTTCACGGGGAGTTCTGCTCATGGAAACTTTCAAATTCGCTTCGCTCGTTCGGCCTTCGTACCGCTATCGCCTGTACTCTGACTACGCGGCAAATCCCGCCTACAACTGGCGCAACACCGGATCGCTCTCGGATAACCTGAGCATGTACGACACGATGGGAGACGGGGAAACGCAGCATACCCCGGACTGCCTGGTGCAGACGGCTGATATCTGCGACGTTCTGGGAAGTCTGGCCCAGTCGCTCCACAGGATTCCGCTGGACACCTGCGGGAATGAGGATGGTGACAATAAATGGCTCAGGCGGTTCTGGACCGTGGAACGCCCGTCTGATGCACAGATTCAGTTCGTGCTGTCGCTCAAGTACAACCCACAGAAGGACACCTACATCAACGTGAACGAAAGCAAGAAATCGTTCAGCAGGGAGAAGTCCTTCGACAAGCGGTGGCAACGGCTGGAGAACACGGAAGAGCATAGCTCGATCGAAAATGCTGTGCGGGTGTTCTGCCAGGATGGCTCACGATACCAGACGAGGTCGCTGTTCCGGATTCTGGCATTGGTCAAGCGGATCGCGGAGGTTCGGGATGCTGATCATTCACGCTCCGACATGATCGAGTGGCTCAAGAAGGACGGCGGAATCTTCAAAGACAAGACGATGGACCAACTGCGGCAGCTGCTGAATGACTTCGAGTTGATCAACATGTTCGCTGAAGGGTACGACGCGCTGTCACGATCCATCTGCTGCAGTGCAAGGCGGGAGAAGAGATACGCCGAAAGTCTGGTCCAGCAATCGTGAAACCGTCATCCCGGCCGTGTCCCGCGGCACGGCCGGAGCGGAGTGTGGGCACAAACTCCATGGAAAGTCTGATCGGTAAGCCACAGACTGGCGTTCTGAACATGGCTCATTCATCACAGTCGAAACCCTGGTAGGGATTGAGTACATGCACACACGAGAGATGGCGTTCAAGAAGGTCGTTGACGGAAACCCGACCGTTGGCATTGTTGGGCTCGGTTATGTCGGTCTGCCACTGTTGGCGGCATTCTGGAAGTCCGGGATGAAGTGCCTGGGGTTCGATATCGATACCAAAAAGGTGACGTCCCTGATCGAAGGGAAGAGTTACATCAAGAGCATCCCCGACAAGCTGGTCAAGGAGTGGATGGACTCTGGAGACTGCGAAGTCACAGCCGATATGCGAAGGCTGGCCGAGGCGGACGCAATTCTGATCTGCGTTCCAACTCCTCTGGATTGTCGCCGGGAGCCTGACCTGAGTTTCATTCGAGACACCGTTCAGGCAATCGCCCTGACGCTGCGACCGGGCCAGCTTGTTGTCCTGGAAAGCACCACGTATCCGACAACAACTCGTGACGTCGTCATCCC
>CAIXQV010000333.1 GCA_903921605.1 uncultured Planctomycetaceae bacterium
GATTGCTCACGAAGGCTACGGTGGCTGGACATGGGCTCGCTTTGCCACACATTACGAACCTGAACCGGACGGTACGTACCGCAAACGCAGCAGCCCTTTTGTATTTCTGGATGAACAAAGCAAACCAACTCTGAGCGTCAGTAAATACTTTGAGACGCATTTTTCCGGACACAGGCCAGATGCGATCATTGTGCTGTTGGGCATCAATGACTGCTTTGGTGCTCCTCCGAATGACGTGAAAGCCATGGATGCTCATATCGACCAGACATTCGCGTCAGCCGACGCGGTTCTGGCATCGCTTCGAGAAGCTGCTCCTGAAGCAAGAATCGGTTTCTGCCTGACGCCTCCGGCTAATGCTCGCGACGAAGCCTTCAAGGCCAACTACGGAGATCGCTATACTCGCAAAGGCTGGAAGGCGATTCAGCATCGACTGGTCCAGCGTCAACTGGAATATGTCGCGAAGAAAAATGATCCGAAGATCACGATCGTTCCGACCGAACTCAATGTTGATTGCGTCGACGGCTATCCTGTTAACAACGGAGTTCATCCCAACACCGTCGGCTATCACCAGATCGCCCAAATGATGTTCGCATGGTTGATGACGCCTCTGTGAAGGCTGTGTCTGCTGCATGGAAACAGTGTTGCGAGAGATCACGAGCAGTTCTGCCTACGTCTTTTCGCAACGCCGTTAACTTCCGAATTCCAGCAACGGTCGAAAATAACTGCGATACCTTCCGCCGCGCAGGCTGCCGGAAATGATGAGCGTTCCGGTGTCTGAGGCAGGTTCACTTTGACCGGTAGCGTTTTGACTTGTCCAGCGGCCATTGGGAATTGCAGCATCATCCAACAGCATCCCGGAGACTCGTTCTATCGTCAGTGGGACATCGGCATTCCACTCGATCGTCTCTGTTGCATTCATGGACGTGGCAAAGACTCGTCGAGCCTTCTTCGATGTCTCCTCGACGCCGAACAACCAGTGACCAGGAAACGGTGTCGTTGTCTCTCCCTTTCGAATCGACAAACCGTTGTAGGCAAACACCAGCCGTTCTCCTTCAAGCCGACCATTGAAGAACGCGCGAGTTGCCTCTGGAGAGACATCGTCGGCGGTCGTCTGATCCAGACATGACCAGCGGAGTTTCTGCTTCCAGGCCGCATCAAGACTGGCCTGAGCTTCTGCAGAGGTGTGTCGAAAATAGCTCCATGTTTCTCGAACCAGTTGTTCGACATGCTCCACGGGCTGTTCTGATACCGCGGCACAGGTCGCCAGATCCTGAAGAAACAGTTTTGTGACCTCCGCCGCCGGATCCAGCTCCGGTGGCTCAAAAGAAGTCTCCGCGAGTTTCGACTCCAGCCCATCCAGAACAGTCACCCGCTGAGAATCCGACAGCGATGTAAACGTCCTTGACGTTCTCAGGGTGGCCACAACGGTCGGCTCGTCAAGATTCAATACAAATGTCAGGAACTGAGCCAAAGCAACAATGGCCTGTTCCACTTGCTGCTGCCTCGTAAGGCTGACTCCTCGTTTTTCTGTATCAAGCTTGAGCCGCAGATCAAAGCGTCGTTCGAATCCCTCCCGCCAGCGTTTGATGTTGGCTTCGCTCGCTCCGTGAATA
>CAIXQV010000334.1 GCA_903921605.1 uncultured Planctomycetaceae bacterium
GATTGCTCACGAAGGCTACGGTGGCTGGACATGGGCTCGCTTTGCCACACATTACGAACCTGAACCGGACGGTACGTACCGCAAACGCAGCAGCCCTTTTGTATTTCTGGATGAACAAAGCAAACCAACTCTGAGCGTCAGCAAATACTTTCAGACGCATTTTTCCGGACACAAACCGGATGCGATCATTGTGCTGCTGGGCATCAATGACTGCTTTGGTGCTCCACCGAATGACGTGAAAGCCATGGATGCTCATATCGACCAGACGTTCGCGTCAGCCGACACGGTTCTGGCATCGCTTCGAGAAGCTGCTCCTGAGGCAAGAATTGGTTTCTGCCTGACGCCTCCGGCCAATGCCCGTGACGAAGCCTTCAAGGCCAACTACGGAGATCGCTATACTCGCAAAGGCTGGAAGGCGATTCAGCATCGACTGGTCCAGCGTCAACTGGAATATGTCGCGAAGAAGAATGATCCGAAAATCAGAATCGTTCCGACTGAACTGAATGTTGATCCGGTTAATGGCTATCCCGATAACAACGGAGTTCATCCCAACACCGTCGGCTATCACCAGATCGCGCAAATGATGTTCGCATGGCTGATGACGCCGCTGTGAAGGCTGTGTCTGCCGTATGAAAACGGTGTTGCGAGAGATCACGAGCAGTTCTGCCTACGTCTTTTCGCAACGCCGTTAACTTCCGAATTCCAGCAACGGTCGAAAATAACTGCGATACCTTCCGCCGCGCAGGCTGCCGGAAATGATGAGTACTCCGCCTTCTGAAGCGGATTCACCATGCCCCGACCAACGTCCATCGGGGATCGCAGCATCATCCAGCAGCATGCCGGAGACTCGCTCAACCGTCAGTGGCACATCCGCGTTCCATTCTACTTCCTCAGTTGTGTTGACCGACGTCGCGAATGCTCGTCGAGATTTCTTTGCGGTCTCTTCAACACCGAACAACCAATGCCCCGGAAGCGGTTGCAGCGTCTCGCCTTTTCGCCGCGACAGACCGCTGTAGGCAAACACCAGTCGTTCGCCCTCGTTGCGGCCAGCGAAAAACGCCCGCGCCGCCTCCGGAGACACATCATCGGCGGTCGTCTGATCCAGACATGACCAGCGAAGTTTCTGCTTCCAGGCCGCATCAAGGCTGGCCTGTGCTTCTGCGGAGGTCTGACGAAAATAGCTCCATGTTTCTCGAACCAGTTGTTCGACATGCTCCACCGGCTGATCTGATACCGCAGCACATGTGGCCAGATCCTGGAGGAACAGCTTCGTCACATCTGAAGCGGGATCAAGTTCCGGAGGTTCGAAAGAACTCTCTATCACCTTCGAGGAAAGCCCCTGCAAAGCCGCCACTCGTTGAGTATCCGGCAACGACGTAAACATTCGCAGAGTTTTCAAGGTTGCCACAACAGTCGGCTCGTCAAAATTCTGCGCCGACTTCAAAAACTGAGCCAACGCAACAATGGCCTGTTCCACTTGCTGCTGCCTCGTAAGGCTGACTCCTCGTTTTTCTGTATCAAGCTTGAGCCGCAGATCAAAGCGTCGTTCGAATCCCTCCCGCCAGCGTTTGATGTTGGCTTCGCTCGCTCCGTGAATA
>CAIXQV010000335.1 GCA_903921605.1 uncultured Planctomycetaceae bacterium
GATCGTTTGCGGTACGGCAGTTTCGCGAAATCGTGAGTCTGAATCCCCTGAGCATCGACGTTGATGATGGTTTCCGCAAAACGTCCGAAGCTGGCTCGAAAATGCGCGGCCGATTTTACGGCGATGTACTTCATCTGTTCGCATTGAATCCCAAGAGTTCTTGCAAACGCCGGGCCCAATGGCTGTTCTTTAGCGTTGACCACCACCACCGAAACTCCGCCCTGCTTCAGCCAGGCAGAGCGGCCCACGTTTCCCGTCAGTCCGGCATACATCGGGCCGTCGTAGGTAAAGTCGCCGTTTGATAAAGCCATGACCTGTGCGTCCATCAGGACCGGCGGCCCCTGGATCGGATCGGATTTCCCGCCGACAGCAACGGAAATTTGTTGGCCAAGTCCGGCCGCAAACGCCATCTCGACAACTTCCGGATCAACCATATACAACAGCACTGCATCCTGCAGATTGAGTTCAAGAAAGGTGCGCAGTATCTCGGTTGAATCACCAGGAGACCCGCCACCAGTGTTGTCCGCATGGTCGGCCAGTACGATGGGAAACTTACCGATAGCCTCCCCTTGTCGGATGGCCTCCTTCACCGCGACGGGTTTTGTCGTCCAGCGTTGGCGGTGCTCCCAGATCCAATCACCCAGCTCATCGGCTGTCGCTCGCGCGAGTGCATGATCATCATTCGTCACGACGATCACACTGGCTCCCATGTCAGGAACATCGGCCCATGGAAATCCGGTTGCCACGGTGATCGCAAGAACTCCGGGGCGAGATTCCATCGCATGCACGCGTTCCATGAGTTCGCTCATGGGCCAATTCGCCGTGACCTGACAGATGACATTCCAAAACAGCGGCAGTTGTCGGAGTGCCATGACCGGCCGCATTTCCCCACGCAGGATGGACACGATCAGGCCGGCTGCCTCGAGACCTCGTTCTGCCATGTCAACATGCGGATAAGTGTCGAACCCGATGATCGCATCCGCATTGTCGACGCGAAATTGTGAGTGATTGCCATGCAGATCCTGAGTCACCACGATGGGCCGATCGCGACCAAGATAAGTCCTGATGGCGGCGATGAAGTCACCATCACCGTCGTCAATTCCTTCAACGACCATCGCGCCGTGAAGATCGAGCAGTACTCCATCCACAGGTCCGTCGGCTTCTTCGGCAAGCTTCAAACGCTGCAGGAACTCCGCCTTCAGCCGTTCATAATCCTGTCGAATAATCAGACCGCTGGGATAGGCAAACGTCCACAGCACCGGCACGACTTCAAAGCCGTGCTTCCTGGCGCCATCGATAAAGCCGCCCGCGCAGATGTTGGATGCTGTAAAACGATCAACCACGGCCTGCCCGCGAAACAGACCAAATCCGGACTCGAAATCTTTCAGAGTCGTCGGCGTTTTGACAAATGTGCTGGTCTCATGAGAAATTCCACCAATTGCAATTCGCATCACATGCCCCTGGAGTGACCAGACAGAGTTTTAGCCGTGCATGGCGTTCTGCCGTTCGACGAGTCATTCGAGAACTCGGAACACCTGTCAGGAGTATGGTTGGTTTCTCATTCAAGCACCAGGCTGCAGCGAACTTCTGCCTCCTGATTTACGTTGAACGCATTCCGCGATGCTGACGGCAATAGGAATGTTCGATCCATCGGAGACAGCGGTAAGCAGCGTCAATCCTGATGTGATCCCAAGGCACTATTCCCGCGGCGCTGTGCTGAGATCTTCTCAACAGTTCGCCGCACATTCGTGGCATTCACTCGATGGCAGTCGGAGCCCGCCAAAGTTGGAGGCTCACTTCGTGTGACGCACGCTATCTCAGTTCGCTCTAAGGGCTACGGCATGTGGAAAATGCCCGCAAGCTTCCACAGCGATTGCGATTGACCGCTGGCTTGTGATACGCACAAGGAAGACTGGACAAGGACCGACTTTATGCTTCACTTTGAGCCGGGTTCATTTGTTCCAGTCGTCGTTTGCAACGCGGACTATCGAGCCGACTTCGCTTGAGCAAGCTCCTGCATTTCTTCAGCGACATCTGCAGGGTCTTCGAGAAACTGCTTCAGATTCTCTTCCGTACTGAACAGCCACAGACGCTTTCGGAAGAACGCAGCATATTCCAGCTTGCCCATAACTCGCTCCTCGTCGTTCAGCATGGCCACGGAGCAAATCCCGTCAAACAATGGCCAGTATTCATTTGGCTTGGCCAGAAACGTCTGCTTGGCTTCTTCAGAACTAAAGTGCAGCACGTGGCCACGATACTTTGTCTGATGACGCGGTGAGCCATCAATGATTTCTCGGCTCTCAACGGCGGTTACCAGGCAATGGCCCTCAAATTCGGGTGCATCCATCACCTCACCGGACTCCATCTTGCGTGGCGGTGTTTTGGGTTCTGGCATCTTCTTCTGGCTCACGGTCTCAAAGAAATCGTCATCCCCGGCGGCAGGTGTTGACTCATCCACTTCCGCAGTCATCTCTTCTTCCGGAGCTTCTTCGGCAGCGGGTTCAGATGTTTCCTGCTCGGCGACAGTCACAAACTCTGGCTGAGATTCCTGCTCTTCCGTAGCTTCTTCTTCCGTAGCTTCTTCTTCCGTTGCTTCTTCCGTTGCTTCTTCCGCCATCGGCTGTTCGGTCTCTAGCGGCTCGAATTCAAGCTCCTGCTTTGATGGACGAGCTTTAGCTGAGACAACGGCAGATGCTGGTCTTGCAATTACGGGTTGCTGAA
>CAIXQV010000336.1 GCA_903921605.1 uncultured Planctomycetaceae bacterium
CAACTGCCAATTGAAATCATATCGCGGAATGTCGAGCAGTGTTTCTGTCTGCCCGTCTGGCTTGATCAGTTCATAGTTAAACGACTTACCTCGCACATGCATGTGAGCCATATAGGCCATGACATTGACGTCCATCGGCACGGGACGCGTAATGGTTTCCACGTGATCCGCGGCACGAGGCGGGATATTCAGGTCCGTATCTGCCAGCGACAGCGTGGTGATCACATACTTCGGCTCCGACTTTGCAAACACAAGTCCCATTTTCAACTGATCTTCAGTCGCTGTTCCGGTGGGTGTGTAATGAATCTGAAAGCTAACCGTCGCACCGGCTGGAAGCTTCCTCGCAAATCCATCCGGATAAAGCTGACCTGCGTTGCCCGGCACATAGGCAGCCCAGTAGCCGCCAATTCCCTCTTCCCGATCACGAATACGCCCCGAGCCTTTTTCGTGAACGTTGACGATCACGTGATGCACAACACTGCGATCTGTCGGCACGATCTCATAACCCTGAACCCATTTGTCTTCGTCCAGCGTCGTCTGCGCCGTAACGAACTGATAGGGCATCGTTCCAGTGGCCTTCACTTTGATTGGTTCAGGAATCTGCACGACAAGGTCCGGCGTGCCGATCGTCCAGCCATCGACAAAGTGTCGTTTCTGCGGAGCATCTGCAGCATCTCCTTCCGGCTTGTCACTCTCCAGCCATGCCAGCAGGTCGGCACGATCTGAATCTGTCAGAGATCGATCATTCGCCCAGAGGCTGGAGTGTTTCTCTTCTGAGTTTCCAGCAAACCACGGCGGCATTGTGCGATCGTCAACAACCTGACGAATCATGCCCGTATGGCCCACGAGATCCGCATAGGATTCCAGAGGAAACGGGCCAACTCCGCCACTGCGATGACACTCCAGACAGTTGGTCTGAATGATTCGCGAGATTCGATTGTGATAAGTCCAGTTCGACTCGACAGAACGGGCCTCGGCGTCATGTTCAATCGTGCAGCCCGGCGCGAGCGTAGCGGCGATCTGAGGTGTCTGGCCTGCCAGCAAGTCATCTAACGCGTCGGCAAGCAAGCGATTTTTGGGAGCATCCAGTGAGTAGCCAATTCCATACTGATCATCAATGGCACCGTGGTACACAACGGTGCGGGCCGCATCGAGCACTAAAACATCCGTCGTTGTGAGCGCGCCAAAATGCTTTGAAAGAGATTCGTCGGCATCATGCGCGTAGCAAGCAGATTCACCGAGTGATGCAGCGGCGGTCTTCATTTCATCCATTCGATCCGTGGGTACACAGTTGATCGCGATGAACTGAATATCCTTCGGCGAATACTTTTGAGATAACTCAACCAGCGAAGGCAAATACTTACGACTCAGTGGACAACTGGTGCTGGTCATCGCGACAACGACGTAAGATTTCTCTTTGAATTCTTTGAGAGAGCGCGGGGCCCCGTTGATGTCGGCAAAAGACACATCGGCCATATAACGTCCAACGCCGTGGTCAGCCGGACGGAGAGTTTTTGCAGACTGACGCAGATCTCTTGCTCCTTCAGCAGCCATCGCGCCCGCAGTTGTCTTTGAGGAGATTGGATCTGGTGTCGGCTTCGCAGCTGGTTGTCCTTCTACTTCTTCGCGAGTCAGCGTGCCCGCTTTGAACGCGGCAGTGGCTTCGTCCAACGTAACAAAGCCATCACTGTCGGCATCCAGCTTCGTAAAAATTGCCTTGTTGGACAGTTCTTCTGTGCTCAGCTTTTCGTCTGAATTTTTGTCCAGACTCTCAAACCGCTGCCGAAGAACCTTGCCTTCCTGAGCCAGCAAACTCCATGAGGCACACGTGACTCCCAGCAAGACGACTGGCAACACAACGTGACGGGCGATAAGAAATTTCATCGAATAATACCTCTGCAGATCCGGATCTGTTCAATTACCACTGCAAACCCCGACGTGACTTCCGCGAGTCGAACTGGATTGATCATTTTGATGCGGAGACCACAAATCGACTACCCGGGAACACTAAATTCGTTCACGGTTTTAACAGACTATCGATGCGTTTCCGCTGCAACTGGACAAAAGTGCGGATCGGTTACCCATGATCATCGCGTCGTCAAGAACCCGAATCGTGCAGACCGATGCACATGTCCGGAGACTTGCCAATTCGTACGGCGTTCGAATTCGTGAGAGAGAAAATGTCAAAAACCTGCCAGTATTCCTCTGATTCTCGCGACTCCGATACCTCAGGCTCTCGGCCCATTGGGTCACACCCTGATTCGTTCGCCGGCCGTATGCGCTGGATTTGCGACTAACAACAGGCCATACCGAAAAGCGGAACGCGCCAAGCGTTTCGGCTGTGACTCAGGAACGCAGCCCGCCGAGCGCCTTGGCGACCTCTGCTACGATTTCGAGCCCGCAAGGGAAGTGCCATTGAGCTGCCGCTGCACCGCTCCAGTTGCGCAAATCCGTTCACACAAGAATTTCTCGAATCACATGACCGTGGACGTCGGTCAGCCTTCGATCAATACCGTTGTGTGTGAACGTCAGCTTCGTGTGATCCAGCCCAAGCAGATGCAGGATTGTCGCATTGAGATCGTGAATCGACAGGACGTTCTCAACCGCTTTGAAGCCAAGTTCATCGGTCACACCATGACTGACACCGCGTTTGACACCAGCTCCCGTGAGCACGGCCGTGAAGCCGTTCGGGTTGTGATCTCGCCCGAACGCACCTTTCTGAAACATCGGCATGCGGCCGAATTCTGTGCACCAAACGACCAGCGTATCTTCCAGTAATCCTCGCTGCCGAAGATCGCGAATCAGAGCGGCGGACGGCTGATCCATGATGCGACCGTGAATGTCGTATTGTTCTCGCAGAGCCGAATGGCCGTCCCAGTTCAGTCGCCCCGCACTGGCGTAAGCTCCGTTGAAGAGCTGGACAAATCTCACGCCTTTTTCGATCAGGCGACGTGCCAGAATGCAGTTGCGAGCATACCCGGTTTTGATCGGATCGTTCGGATCATCTGCGCCGTACATTTTAAGGACGTGCTCAGGTTCGGTGGACAAATCACTGATCTCGGGAACGGACAACTGCATCTTTGCGGCCAGTTCGTAACTGGCGATACGAGCCGCCAGATCCGAATCGCCCGGATTCAGTTTGAGATGTTCCTCGTTGATTCTTCGCAGAAGATCGCGAGCCGCCAGGTCCTTGCCGCCACTGATCGATGCGGGTGGACTGAGATTCCGAATCGGCTGGCTGGAATTAAACGCTGTTCCCTGAAACACGGCCGGCAAAAATCCGGGCCCCCAGTTGTTAATACTCGCCTGCGGAATTCCGCGCGGATCCGGGATCGCCACGAACGAAGGCAGGTCCTGATTCTCACTGCCCAGCGCGTAAGTGATCCAGGCACCGATGCTAGGGAAGCCGTCCTGCACAAATCCGGTGGAAAGAAAATTCTCGGCGGGCCCATGAGTGTTCGTTTTGCTGGTCAACGTGTGTACAAAAGCGAAATCGTCAACCTGCTGTGCGAGGTGCGGAATCATGTCCGACACCATCTTGCCCGTTTCTCCATAGGGGCGAAACTCATACTGAGGCTTCGCAAGATTTCCGGCGGGACCCTGAAATGTTACCGACGGACCTCCGGGCATCGGTTTGCCGTCTTGTTTGATCAATTCCGGCTTATAGTCCCACGTCTCAAGCTGGCTGCATGCTCCTGCACAGAAGATGACGAGGACGTTTTTGGCCTTCGCGTCATAATGCCCTTGTCGCGGCGCGTGAGGCCGCGAAGGATCAATCTTTGGAGCGTTCGCCATATCCGCTGCCAGCAGTCCCTGCTGATTCAACATCTGCGTCAGCGCAATGGCTGAAAGAGATGACGCGGTCTGAGCAAAGAAGTCGCGTCGCTGAAGCAAACCGCGTCCGGCATGCGTGAGTGGCTGAGTGTTGAATTTCATAGATGTCACCAATGGTGGATTTCAACCGGTTCAAAACACGTCACGGAATAAACAGAAATTCGCTGCTGTTGAAGAGAACTCGACAAAGCGTCGCCAGTCCGTGTTCACGAACAACGGCTTCCGCAGCAGTCTTCTCTGTCTCGGATGGCTTTCGTCCCACACTGATCTCAAAGGCGGAACTGACTTGAGCCTCAAGGCTGGTCGCTCCGGTCGCCACGATTCTGGCCGCAAACCTTTCCGATTGATCTGCCACAAACGGACTATTAAAGAGATTGAGCGCCTGAATGGCCGTCGTTGAGCGACCTCGCCGCGGCATTGACTGTCCGGCATCGGGACAATCGAATGCTCCAAACACAGGCACTTGTTCCATACGAACCTTGTGAGAATAAATCATGCGGCGCATTTCGTTGGGAGTGAACTCCTCAAGCGGCGGGAACCCATCCAGTCCGCCACGCGACTTGAAGAAGCTAAATCCCGGTCCACCCATTTGCAGATTCAGTTCACCACTGGTTGACAACAGGCAGTCTCGAATCGACTCACTTTCCATGCGGCGTGAGGTGAATCGCCAGAGTAGCTCATTGTCGCGATCGAGTTCTGCGGCCCGACTATCGATGAGACTTGCTTGCTGATAGGTCGCTGAGTTCAGAATCAGGCGATGCATGTGCTTGATCGACCAGCCACTGCGAATAAACTCGGCAGCCAGCCAGTCGAGTAACTCAGGGTGCGACGGCTTTGCTCCATTCACGCCGAAGTCACTGGGAGTATCGACGAGTCCTCGGCCAAAATGGTTGAGCCAGATTCGATTGACCATGACTCGAGCCGTCAACGGATTGTTCGGCGATGCAATCCAGTTGGCCAGATTCAGACGACGCTGTTGCTCGGCCGTCAGCGTCCCATCGTTATTGGATGCTGCGCCACTGGGCGACAAGATGCTGTCCAATGTGGACTCTGCTGCCACAGAATTCAACGCTGAGAACACCACGGGAATCGCTGGTGTCGTTGCGTCCATCTTTTGTTCCGGGTCGCCTCGTTGCAGAACATAAGTCATATCGGGTTCACGAAATGTTCCGCCAAAAACCATCGCAGGCGTTTCCAGAGCCGTCTTTTGAGATCGCAGATTCTCCAGTTCAGAAACTAACTCAGAAAGATTCGCCGGAGCGTCCGCTGGCTGACTTCGTACAAGAGCCTGCACGGCGTCGAATGGAACTCCCATGGGAACTCGATCTTCATGGCGAGCAACTGTGGTCCAGTTTTGACCGTCCAGCGATGTGGTGATTTCATATCGAATAGGGAGCCGATCCGGGAATTTCCCTTTTCGATCACGTCCCCAGACGACTCGATCAATCTCCGTCGCTTCCGGCAATTCCAGTTGAACCCAGCCGCCACCGTGCTGGTTCGAGATCCAGCTATGATCGTTGCCGTACTGCCCGTCATTGATATGCGGCAACTGATGAATGCCAATGTCGGAATAGTTGCCGGAAGATGTCGGCTTTACGCCGGCCGAAGCCAGTGCCAGATTTCGTCCGGGAATTCTGCTCGAGTAGATCTCCAGCTCATCCAGGCAGGGTTCGTGCTGATTATTGTTGATGGTCTCAAAAGTCGTGAAGCGAACAAAGCGTGCCACCACGGGAGTGAAGTGCTCGATGTTCTGCACGGGACTCACTGGTGCACGAAGACCGGGTAGAGCATCCAACGAAGCCTTGCCGTCACCAGCCAGGACCGGCGGCGGGACTTCCTGTAACACGATTACGTCCGCTGTGATTCCCGTTCCCGTATCACCACCGCGCAGGATGATCTTTGACGCTGAGGAAAGTTCGATTTGGCCGACGTTCTTTAGACCGCTCCAGAGCGGAACCTGTTCGGTCTGTCCTTCGGTGACATTGGCGAGATAATATTGGTCGACGCGAGCCAGCTCAGTTTGATCTTCTTGTGTACTCAGATCGCCGTCTCGGTCCAACACATAGCGAGCATCCCGAGTATGCACGCCGCTGCCGTGAGCACCCCACGAAAGCCATAAGTGAAAGTGTCCGGCGACTCCAGGGTTGTAAGTCATGACATCTTCGCCGGAAACATTATTCCACCACGTGTATCGCCCCTGACTGATATTGGCTACGCGTAGAAGCGTACCGATCTCATCCTTGTAGCCAGGTTTTGTTCCGGCAGGATTTGTCCCCGGCCCGTTCTCCTGCTTCAGATAGGTCACGACGGCCTTGTTCTCTTCATCAAGCAGCAAAGTCCGTCCGTCCCGCGCGAGGGGTTCATAGGACTGCAACTGAGTTTGTAACAAGGTGATCCTTTGATTTAGCTCAGCGGCCTGAGATTTCTTCTTCTCAAAATCTGCGTCACGAAGCGGACGATCGCCGTATTCAACGCCTGCAAAATACGCCTGCAAGGAGTAGTAATCTCGTGCGGTGATCGGATCAAACTTGTGATCATGACATCTCGCGCAGCCGATCGTGAGACCCAGCATTGTGCTGCTGGTCCCAACGATGATTTCATCCAGGGCATCCTGTCGAGCCAGGCGTTTTGAGACATCATCGGCTCCGATCTGACCCGGCAACAGCACCGCTGACGCGACCATGAATCCGGTGGCGGCGTCGGCGTTGAACACATCACCCGCCAATTGTTCTCTTACGAACTGATCGTAAGGCTTGTCTTCGTTCAGAGCACCGATCACATAGTCTCGATAGTGCCATGCGTTATCACGCGGGGTATTCACTTCAAAGCCATGAGTGTCCGCATAACGAATAACGTCCAGCCAGTGCTGAGCCCATCGCTCGCCATAATGCGGACTAGCCAGCAGTTCTTCGACCAGATTTGACCATGCATTCGGACTGTTGTCATTCACGAACTGAGCAATCCGGTCTGGTGTCGCGGGCAGTCCGGTCATGTCCAAAGTTGCTCGACGAATTAATGTTCTGCGATCGGCCGGAGCACTGAACTTCAATCCGTGTTCATGCTGTTTCGCGAGCACAAAACGATCAATCTCATTCAGCTTGCGCCCCGGAACCTCTACGCTCTCTGAAACTTCCGGAACAGTGACAGGCTGCACAGGCTGAAATGCCCAATGTTTCAGTCGAGGATCGATTGCCGCTTCACGATCGTAATCCGTCTCAGGCCATTCGGCTCCCGCATCAATCCAGCGTTGAATAAGTTCAATTTCATCCGGCGAAAGCGATGCCCCTTCCGGAGGCATCTTGTCGTCAGAACTTGTAGAGACGATCCTACGAAGAAGTTCACTCTCTGAGTTCTTGCCAACGACAACGACAGGCCCGCCGTCGCCGCCTTTGAAAAATCCATGGCGAGCATCCAGACGCAGACCACTCTTTTGAGTCTTCGCGCCGTGGCATTCGCTGCAATGCTTCTGCAGAATCGGGCGGACGGTTTTTTCGAAATCAATCGCCTGTTGTCCCGATACAGCGTCAGCCGTCGCCAGCAGGACCAGAATTGGCAGAAGTCGATTCATCAGATCGATGTTCCTGAGTGGGCAGGATGATCGGGAGGAAAACGCTGAATCCGTATGAGCCGAGCCGGAGGGAATTTCGAGCGGCACGGCATTGTACCGCCTTTGCTTCGTCAGCAGCAACAGGCGAAGAAAGATTTACTCAGCGCAGCACGAATCCGTCTGACCAGCGTGATATCATCGATCGCGGACATTCTGCTGGCCGTCAGGCAAAAAAGAAGATCAAAGGTCCAACACTCAGCGAATGAGTGGTTTGAAGCGACCACCAGCGGGACGGTCAGCGGCGTCGCCAATTCGCTCACGGCGCTGTTGTTCATAGGTGCGATAATTGCCTTCGCACCAAACGATGCTGCCGTCACCTTCAAATGCCAGAATGTGAGTGGCGATGCGGTCAAGGAACCAACGATCGTGGCTCACGACTACCGCACAGCCACCGAAGTCAGCCAGACCTTCTTCGAGTGCTCGCAGGGTATCGACGTCGAGATCGTTTGTAGGTTCGTCGAGCAGCAGCAGGTTACCGCCGGATCGCAGCAGCTTGGCAAGGTGGACGCGATTACGTTCTCCCCCGGACAAGTCACCCACAAACTTCTGCTGATCAGATCCTTTGAAGTTGAAACGACCACAGTAAGCTCGCGCATGGATCTTAGCGCTGCCGACTTCCAGCAGGTCGTAGCCGCCGGAGATTTCCTGATAGACCGTTTTCTTGGCGTCCAGTTCGTCTCGAGACTGATCGACGTAAGAAATCTGGACGGTTTCGCCGATCTGCAGGGTCCCCGCGTCGGCGGTTTCTGTCCCCATAATCAACTTGAACAGCGTCGTCTTGCCTGCTCCGTTTGGTCCGACGATCCCAACGATACCGCCCGGCGGCAGGTCAAAGTTCAGATCCTGAAACAACAGCTTATCGCCAAAGCTCTTCTTGAGCTTATCCGCTTTCACAACCAGCTTACCAAGCTTCCGAGAGGTCGGGATCTGAATCTGAGCCGCCTCGTCCCGAACATCGTACTCCTTAGAAACCATCTCGTTATAGCGTTCCATACGAGCCTTGTTCTTGGTGGCCTGAGCCTTGGGCGACATCCGCACCCATTCCAATTCTCGCTTCAGTTCTTTCTGGCGACGGCTTTCACGACGCTCG
>CAIXQV010000337.1 GCA_903921605.1 uncultured Planctomycetaceae bacterium
GATGATTCATACTTATTCGCTCATCCATGACGATCTCCCCTCAATGGATGACGATGATTTCCGGCGTGGGCGTCCGACAAGCCATAAAGTATTTGGTGAGGCCCTCGCAGTACTCGCGGGCGATTGCTTGCTGACATCGGCCTTCGAGACCATAACATCAGCGCCTTTGCCCCCTCAGCAGATTGCCGAACTGGTTCGCATTCTGGCATCGGCGGCTGGCGGAGGAGGAATGGTTGGCGGTCAAGTACTGGACCTGGAAGCGGAAAGAGGAAGATTCCTGAACGCGGAGAACTCTCCAACGCTTGCGGAATTACTGGCAAATACGAGTTGCCAGACGTCGAAAACCGCGGTTATTGAAGAGGTCAACCTGACGGACTCCAGTGAACATACAAGGCTGTTTGATTCGCCAAATCGGGATTTCATCACGAACGAATCCAACCGTTTGGGCGAGACTCGCGTAGAAGAACTCACCACGATTCATAAAATGAAGACTGGTGCCCTGATCGCAGGAGCACTGGAACTTGGAGCTGTTTGTGCTCAGGCGAACTACGATAGTCGAAACCAGCTTCGAAAATACGGGCATTGTATTGGGCTGGCATTTCAAATCGCGGATGATTTGCTGGACGTGACCGGGGAGCAAACAAAGCTGGGCAAGAAGCCCGGACGTGACGTCGATCTTGGAAAGCTTACCTATCCCGGCTTGCTGGGCATTGATGAAAGCCGCCAAAAAGCGGAGCAGCTCGTTCAGGAAGCCTGTCGAGCTGTTGAAGTGTTCAGGGATCGTAGCGTGTGGCTGAAGGACTTGGCCCGATTCATAGTTGAAAGAGACCACTGATGGCATTTGAGATACTCAGCAACGTCCGATCCCCAAAAGATCTGGCCCACTTGTCAGACACAGAGCTTATCAGCCTGTCGGATGAGATTCGCGAAGCACTGCTCACAATCGTGTCGGACCGCGCTGCGCATTTCGCCAGCAACCTCGGTGTCATTGAGCTGTGCATCGCTTTGCATCTGACGTTCGATTTTTCCAAAGATCGTTTGATCTGGGATACGGGCCACCAAATCTATCCTCATAAACTCATCACCGGACGATTTGATCAGTTTTCCAGCATCCGTCGACGAGGTGGCCTTATGGGCTATCCGAATCCCGCGGAAAGCGATTATGACCTCTTCGTTACCGGACACGCAGGAAGCAGCGTCTCAACGGTCCTCGGAATGAAGGCCGCCGATGATCTGCTGTTCAAGGATGGTCGCAAGAGCGTGGCCGTGATCGGCGACGGCGCATTGCCATCGGGGATTGTCTTTGAAGCGATGAACAACGCAGCCGGTCTGAAAAAAGATCTGCTTGTCATCCTGAACGACAACAAAATGGGCATCTGTCCGCGTGTGGGAGGACTGGCCAGCTACCTCGATAAGGCTCGCGTTGCCCCATTCTATAACGGCCTGAAACGCGATGTTTCATGGCTGCTGAATAAGCTGCCTCTCGTCGGCGAATCGACAGAGAAGATGCTGGGCGGCTTCAAGGATGCTCTGAAATCGTTTCTACATGGCGGAATGCTGTTCGAGGAAATGGGCTTTCGCTACATCGGACCGGTTGACGGTCACGACATCAAGTCACTTCGCAGCTACTTGGAGATGGTTCGCGATGTTAAAGGCCCCGTTCTTCTGCATGTGTTCACAGAAAAAGGCCATGGATTTGA
>CAIXQV010000338.1 GCA_903921605.1 uncultured Planctomycetaceae bacterium
AAATGGTCACCGGGGCGAAGAATCCGCAACTGGACAGGATGGCCGTTGACTCGACTTCCGTTGGTACTGTTCAGATCTGTGAAAATGACTCGGCCGGAATCTTCCTGAAGCTTGGCGTGCAGGCGACTGATCCGCTCATCGTTAAGCTGCACATCGTTCACTTCCTCCCGCCCGATCGTCACAGGCGTTTGAAGATTACGATAGACGTGGCCTCGTTCGAGACCTTCCAGAACTGACAAAGTTATCCGAGCCATCACGGTGCATTCATACGCGGTTAAGAAACGAGAGATACCACAGTGTGCACAAATTCTCGTCCGACAGCAAACCTCACTGCCTTTTGATCGGCAGTTCCTGCAGATCCGGCTCAGACTTTGAACGCCGTTGCTGGTTCGACTATGGATCGATCAAAACGCATGGATGATGAATCCAAAGTCTGTTCTCCGTCTCTTGACTTTCGCGAACATCGAATGGCATGCTCAGCAGAATTATCATCGGACTGATGTTTCCTGAGTTTCGAACCTCGGGACATTCCCTGGTGTTTTGTATGTCCGATGATCGGATTGTTGATCGAATGCATCATGGAGGATGCTCACTATGTTCCTGATTCTTCGTCCACTGCGTCTGCTTTTGCAGGCGTTTGTAATGGAATCCACACCTCGTCAAATGTCACTGGGCCTGGCGTTCGGTGTTCTGGTGGGGCTGGTTCCGAAGGGGAATCTGCTGGCGATTGTGCTGGGGACATTGCTGGCCTCAACGCGAGTGAACCTGGCGATTGCGACGCTGGCCATCGTGCTTTGCACATTTGCGGCCACGGTCTGTGATTCACTGTTCGATCAGATCGGTGGATTTATCCTGGCCCATCCATCACTGCAGGGCATGTGGACCGAGATGGCCAACATGCCATTTATGCCGTGGACCAACTTTAACAACACGATCGTGATGGGCAGCTTTGCCACGGGCCTGGTATTGCTTTGGCCGGTTCATCTTCTGAGTCGTCCGCTCTTCGAGAAATACGCCGAGAAGATTGCTCAGCGAGCACGTCAGTGGCGATGGGCGAAGCTGATTCTGGGAGCCGAGTGGGCTAATCGCATTGCTGCAATCAACTAGTGTGACAAGCACGAAGTCGCCATCTTTCACCGGCAGATGTAACAGCAGAACTCTGATCTGCGTCGCCCCGGTAACAGTTTTGAATCGAACTCCAAGAGGGCTCCATGCGCTGGACCTATCTGATATCCCGTCTGCTGATCGTTGGAACCGTCTGGGCCTTTATCGCCTTTGGATTGGATCCGCTGCTCAGATACAGTTCCGTTCCGGCCCTGCAGACAGCCACTGGTGCGCGGGCTGATCTGGGCCAATTAAAAACCTCATTCTTTCCGCCGGCTGTGACACTCAGCAACGTCGCGCTCGCCAGCGCACGGCGACCGGGATGGAACCTGGTTGAGTTCAATGAGATGCATCTGGGCCTGGAGCCTTCGTCTTTGTCGCGGCGACGTTTTGTCATCGAAGAAGGTCGACTCGATGGACTGCGTTTTGACACTCCTCGCAGCGATGATGGCCAGTTGGAGTTTGATCCCGAACCGGTCAGTGAAGAGCCCTCATGGATGTCGGACAAACTCACGGAAATGGGATCGGAATGGCTGACGAACATGACGGAACAGGTCAAATCGCAGTTAGATCCCAATACTCTGGAAACGTACCGCCTGGGCACAGAAGTCTATGAAAAGTGGGACGAGCGATTTGTCGAAATGACGGATCGAGCAAAGGCGATGAAACCCCGCGTTGATGAGCTCCGCATCCAATTTAAACAGGCTAAAGAGGGCGACACGCTGCAGCAAATTGAACAGTATTTGCAGGTCAGCCAGAAGGCTGAACAAATCATTATCGAAGTCCAGGGCTTTCGCGATGAAATCAAAGACATCGTGCCGGAAGTGCGCGACGATTTCCAGACACTGAACGCAGCTCGCGAACGTGATCAGGAGAAAGTCAAACACACGCTCTCGCTGTTAAAACCCGATGCGCGTCGCATTTCACAGGCGCTGCTGGGTAAAACCATGTACCGTCAGTTGCAGCAGGTTCTTACCTGGGTTGAATTCGCACGAGACTACCAGCGTGATCTGAAGCAGCAGGTCCAGCCGCCGCGAAGCGCCGGACGAGATTTCGAGTTTGTCATGAGAAACCCGGCTCCCGATTTTCTGATGAAGAAACTTTCGCTCACGGGAGTTGTTTCCATCAACAAAGAGCAGGTGCCCTTTAAAGCGTTGCTGACCGATGTGACCGAAGATCCCGTACTTCTGGGGCGTCCCTGTGTGATGAAACTGGCCGCGGAAGGCAGTCGACCCTTGCAGATGAAAGTCACCTACGACGCCACGGGCGAAAGACCTCGAGCCGAGATGCTGGCTGACTTTCGCGATACGAATCCTTTGCCGTTGGTGGCTGGTAAGTCAGACAAAGCCAGTGTGCATGCCACGTTGAACGATCTGTCATGGACGACACGACTGGCTTTGATTGAAGACAATATTGAAGGAAACATTGATCTGCAGTCGAATATTACCAACCTGAGTTTTCAGGCTTCGGATGACGTCCGGAGTGAAATCACGGAAGCGGCTAATGATGCGTTTAACAGCATCCGCGTGCTGAATGCGTCGGTTAAACTGAGAGGCACATTACGTGATCCGGTCATTGATCTGCAGTCGGATGTCGGTGAGCAGGTTGCTCTGGGCGTGCAGACTGCCTTTACAAATCAGCTCGACAAGGCCAAAGAGCGGCTGATCTCGGAAGTAAATTCCTACGCCAGCGATCAGATCGAAAAGCTCAAAGAGCGATTCACGGGCGAGTACGACAAGCTACGAGAAGACAATAAGGAACTTCTGGCCCAGATTAATGAAGTTCGTGAAATCGTGGCGACTCTGCAGTCCGGAAAATTGGATACTCAAACGATCTTCCGGCAGGTCAAGAATTCAAAACTCATCCCACAAAAGGATCAGGAAAAGATTACTCGCGTGATGGACGAGATCGACAACACTTTGCAGGGTCGTTCGCTGCCGTTGGGCATTCAGGAGAAGCTCAACTTGCCACAAGGTGCAATGGAATTGCCCGGGATTCTGCAACGATCCAACGGCCAGTTTCCGACGACGTCTGATGTTCTGCAGCAGGCTCCGATCTTTATTCCTCAGACAACTCAGCTGTTGCAGCAGACGGAAGGATTTCTCAGCCGAACCGACAGTCTGCTGAGTCAGACGGACAGCTTTCTGAACCAGCCGATTGGAATCCTTGGGCCCACCGTTCAGTCTTCAGAGACGGAAGAAGAGTCTCCTGAAGCAGCCTCAGAAACAACAACTTCGACGCCGTCTGCTTCCGCAAAACAGCCAGCAGCCAGCAAGACTCCCGCAAATCGGCTCAACATTCCGATCCTTCCAGGAGGATTGCGTTCCTTGTGGCCGAAGAAAAGCGCACAGCGCTGAGTCCTGAATTCACACCTTGATGTCCACCCTGAGTTCGTTTTGCCTCTCACACGCGGAAGATCCTCCGATGAGTATCGCCGCACGTCTGGCTTAAAGGTCCGGTAGTCCTGTGAAAGTCCTGATTGTCGACGACGATGAAATGGTTCGCACTGTCTGCAGCGGAATGCTGACACTCCTCCGGCATGA
>CAIXQV010000339.1 GCA_903921605.1 uncultured Planctomycetaceae bacterium
ATCGTGTCCGCCATGCCGCACCATGATCTCCGCACTGGCACCGTTGTCGGATGCGACGAAGATCAAAGTATTCTCGAAGGCACCCATCGATCGCAGCTGTTCCAGATACCGTCCAATTTCCTGATCCATGCGATCGATCATCGCGGCATGAATTGCCATTTTGGTCGCTTGAAATCGACGCTGTTCATCGTTGAGCTCAGTCCACGGAAGAGGTCGATTGATCTCACCGGGACCAAGTTTTTCAAAAGCATCGGGAAAGTCATACGGAGGACCAACTTGGCGTTCAAGGGCTGATAAGGCTGTCGTGACCAGTCCCATTTCGCGTTGGCGAGCATGACGCGTCAGACGCATCTGGTCCCAACCTTCCAGATAGCGATCGCGGTACTTCGCGATATCTTCTGGTTTCGCGTGTAAGGGGAAATGAGGAGCAATAAACGGCAGATAGTGGAGGAACGGTTTGTCGCTGTAGTTTGCGGCGTGATCCTTCAGGCATTCAATCGCATGCTCAGCAGTCGCGGTCGTCACGTAGTAGTTTGATTCATTCTCCGCGGGCACCACAGGTTTGTCGTCGATCAAATTCCCTTTGGCGGTGAAGAAGTTTCCGTCGTTTCGTGTATGCAAAGAACGGTCAAAACCGCCTGCGAGCACATCGCCATCGATATGCCATTTACCGCTGTGGTAACTGCGATAACCGATCTTCTTCAAGCGTTCAGGCAATAGCTTTGCCCACTTCGGACGTGTTGCCTGATTGCCACCCGGTAAGTCCGGCAGGGCATCGCGATGAATTTGCTGAGGATAGTAGCCCGTCATCAACGCCGCTCGCGACGGCCAGCAACGCGCGGTGTTGTAGAACTGAGTAAACCGGACACCGTTCTTCGCGAGTCCATCCAGATTCGGTGTTGCGATCTCACCGCCATAGCAGCCCAGATCGGAGTAGCCCATGTCATCGGCCAAAATGATGACGATGTTCGGTGGGGCTGCCTTGAGCTGTGTTGTGGCAAGCAAAAGCAGCAAGGTTGAGAGGAAATGTTTCATGTGGGATTCCGAGCATTCTGAACCGGACGCTAACGCGTTCCGGCTGATGGTTTCGACGCTGAGGCAGGGAAGACGCGACTCGCAGGAAAATTATTCTTCACTCGCCGCCGTTAACTGCATGGCTTCGGCAATAGATTTTTTTCCAACGGGCTTCTTGTCATCAAAAGGTCCGTCGGAGCCACCTTTGGGCCATGTTGCGGGATCTGCAAACTGGCCTTCGTCCTTGTACTGTTCTTGCAGTCGAGCGATCTCCGCCTTCAGCTCTGCAAACTTTGCGGCGATCTCAGGCTTGTTGCGGCTGGCTTCAGAGAACAGCAGATTGTTCTGTTCAGCCGGGTCGTTCACGAGATCGAACATCTCATAGGTATCCTGCTTCCAATAATGAATCAGCTTGTGAGTTGCCGTGCGAACTCCCAGATGAGCCACTGTGTTGTGATGTCCGGGATCATGGTAGTAGCGATAATAGACGCTTGTTCGCCAGTCCGCAGGAGATTCACCGCGAAGGATTGCCGCCAGTGAACTTCCCTGCATCGAGTCTGGGACTTCCAGTCCAGCCAGGTCGAGAAACGTCGGGGCCAGATCGATATTGGCGACGAACTGCGTCGGCACACTGCCCGCTTTGACTCCGGGACCGCGAGCGATCAGCGGAGTCTTTAGGCCGGGTTCGTACATAAATCGCTTGTCGTAGAGCCCAAGGTCGCCGAGATACCAGCCATTGTCCGCGGAGTACATGACGATAGTGTTTTCGGCGAGCCCGTGCTGATCGAGATAGTCCAGAACTTTCCCGACCCCGTCATCAACACCCTGAACGCAAGCAAGATAGTCCTGCATGTATCGCTGATACTTCCAATGTACCAGATCTTTTCCCGTCAATGTTTTGCCATCGACTGTCAGTTCCATTGGCTTTGCGTTGTACCACTGAACCAGGGCCGGGCCCTTCAGGTCCGCTGGCGGCTCAAGCTTCAGATCTCGCCGAGTCAAATCGCGGGCCACAGTCTGTTCGTTGATCGGCAGCGCAGTGGGCCGCGTTGCATAGTCATCAAACAGTGTTTCCGGTTCAGGAATGACGGCACTCTGAAAACGGGCTTTATTGCGTTCATCCGGCTCCCAGGCTCGATGCGGCGCTTTCTGATGCAGCATCAGAAAGAACGGTTTGTCTTTGGGGCGAGTCTCGAGAAACTCAATTCCAAGGTCTGTCGTGATGTCGGTGCAATGTCCTTCGAAGTTGACTTTCTTGCCGGGGACAAGAAAGGTGGGATTCCAGTAAGCCCCCTGCCCCGGCAGAACAATCCAGCGATCAAAGCCCGTGGGATCTGAACCAAGGTGCCACTTACCGATCATTCCCGTGTGATAACCACCGGCCTGCAAATGTTTGGCCGCGTTGTCTCGAGTACCATCGAATCGATTAAAGACAGGAACTCCATTCAGATGCGAATACTGCCCTGTCAGCAGGGTCGCGCGACTTGGAGTGCAAATCGAATTCGTGACAAACGAATTAACGAATCGAGCACCATCTTTAGCGAGTCGGTCGAGGTGCGGAGTTTGATTGACCTTCGATCCGTACGCGGAGATCGCATGCTGGGCGTGGTCGTCCGAGAAGATAAAGATGATATTCGGTCGTTCTGCAGCCAACACTGTCTGGCAGACGACTGACAAAACAATGATTACCGCGCAGAGGAACTTCTGCATCGTGAGGGACCTTTCGAAACTCGTGGGAGGAAGTTCGACTGCTGAGTTTGCGAACACATTTTCAGCGGCGAGACTCTACTCCATAACACCGTCGTTAGGAAGCGGCGCGGTGACTGGCAGGAGTCGAGTGCGGTCGCCAATGTCGGTCGGTCATTGCCTGCGGGGCAGACGTATTTAGTAGGTCCTGCCTGCCGATTAGGAAGTCGCGGCTTGTGAGCACATGTTGACGCTGCACAGCCTTAAATCCTCAACGAATTGCAGACAAGGTTCGCCTGTTGGCGAAGATCCTTTCCGGTAGAAAGGATCTGCCAAAAGCGAGGCAACTCGCCTCATGGCCGTGTTGAACCACGCCCGAATTACTCGATCGAGGAGAACACCAGACAGGCATTGTGGCCGCCGAAGCCGAAGCTGTTCTTCAGGGCTTTTCGGATCTTCATGGATCGCGGCTGGAATGGGACGTAGTCCAGATCACAACGTGGATCCGGATTGTCCAGATTGATCGTCGGTGGAGCAGTCTCGGTCTGCATCGCTTGAAAACAGAAGACGGATTCGACACCGCCTGAGGCACCCAGCAGGTGCCCCAACTGACTCTTGGTGCTTGAGACCGCAATTGCATCGGCATGGCTGCCGAAGACTGTTCTGATCGCACTCGTTTCTGCGATGTCGCCCAGCGGTGTGCTGGTGCCATGAGCATTAATATGGTCGATTTCATCCGGCTGAACGCCAGCATCACGCAACGCAGCCCGCATCGCATAGGCCGCGCCTGTTCCGGTCGGATCCGGTGCTGTCAGATGAGTCGCGTCTGACGACAAACCGTATCCCATGACTTCACCGAGAATCGTGGCTCCACGCTTTTTTGCAAACTCATATTCTTCCAGAACCAGAATCCCGGCCCCCTCCGAAAGGACGAAGCCATCACGATCTCGATCGAACGGACGGCTGGCTTGCTGTGGAGCGTCGTTGCGAGTTGACAGTGCTCCCATGCGAGCAAATCCCGCGATTCCCATCGGAGTCAAGCCGGCTTCTGTTCCACCCGTGACCATGACGTCGGCCACATCCATCTGGATCAGCCGATAGGCGTCGCCGATGGCATTGGTTCCCGATGCACAGGCCGTACAAACGGCCGTATTTGGACCACGCAATCCCCAACGCACAGAGATATTTCCACTGGCCGCATTGATGATCAGCTTGGGAATCATGAATGCGGAGATTCTGTCGGGACCTCGATCAAACAGCATCGAATGCTGCTGTTCGATTTCATCGAGTCCGCCGATACCGCTGCCGACGAGAACGCCGTAGCGGTACGAATCACCTTCCGAAAAATCGATCTTTGCCTGGTTGATGGCCTTTTGCGCGGCGACCATGGCGAACTGACTAAAGCGATCGATACGCCGCAGCTCTTTGCTCTCAATCGGAAGATGAGGCAAGGGATCGAAGTCTCGGATTTCGCCTCCGAAACGAACCTTGAAGTCGCGACAGTCAAACCGTTGAACGGGACCGACACCACTTTTTCCTGCACAGACCGCTGCCCAGACGTCGTCCAGTTCGCAGCCAAGCGGAGTGACAACGCCAAGCCCGGTCACTACTACTCGACGGCGTGACATCATTCAGCTCGCGGCGCAAAAAAGAACTCGCAGCACCGAACCAACGAAATCCGCAGCCACAATGCCGGAGTGCCGATGCCTGTGAGGCGATCAGCACAGCCAGCATGAAGCTGCGATTGTGGTTGACGAATGAATGCGAGTGAAGGAACTATTGCTTACCTTCGATGTAGGTGATCGCATTCCCCACCGTCTTGATCTTGTCGTAATCCTCGTCTGGAATCTTGACGTCGAATTCGTCTTCAAGAGCCATTACAAGTTCAACAATATCAAGGGAATCCGCCTTCAGATCATCAACGAATGAGCTGGTGCGGGAGATTTCTTCTTTAGGAACGTCAAGCTGATCGCTGACGATACCAATCACTTTTTCTTCAATCGACACTGATGCTTTCCTCCAGCGAAACAAAACACTGACAGGTGTTTTCGAACACCGTCAGTCGTCCGGGGAACTGCTCCGGGCACCTGCTCCAGTCGCAGGCGATCGTCCGGTCCGCGAATCGTGCGGAAGATATATCGGGTTTGCGAATTCGTGTAAACCCGTTTAGCCGGGCAGTCTGCCGCATTTCCGGAGTGCGGGTCAATTTTCTGCGACATCATTAGGGTGACGACCCCGTTTAGCCCGTCAGATTCGCGATCTGATGCGATCCAGACGTTGTTTTTTGGCGACTGACTTAGGCTTCCTTGCAATCCGTTGTATCAAGGGCTTTGCGTAACGTCTTCCGCAGGAGTTTCAGGAGTCGGGTATCCGAAGGTCTATTTGCAGATCGTTTTGAAAAACATGGATTCCACGGGACAACAGGGGCAGAATCAATGCTGAAACTGAGCAAGGTTGGTTCGCAGATACCCCGGAAGATCAACTGGGGGAAGTTTGTAATATCTCTTGCTGAGATCAATCAATTCCGGTGATTCACGTTCTGCCGCAACATATTTCTCAGCCATGTCGCTGGAGAAAGGGTGTGAACGAAGGGTTGACTGAATCTGCTCAATCACCGGTTCGTCTCTCAGATAAAAGTTCATCGCATCGATCAGTAATGCTGCAATATCAGGTCGATTGATTCTGCGACAAGCTTCGAGAGCGACAAAGGCCAATTCGTGGCCTTTATTGACAAAGAATTGAAAGAATCCTCCGTTATTTATCTCTGCCTGCAGCCACCAAAGGCTGTAGTAGTCCTGGTATCCAACCGGAAGACTCTTCAATACTTCAATGGTCGACTGATTTTCTGATTGGTCACATCGATCATAGACGTAATCCAGCACGGCTCCATCAAGTTCGTCATCATCCATGACGCTCAGAAGTTGCGGATTCAGGCAATCGTAAACCGGCCGCTGTGATCGCGGCATGTGGAAGTCCATCCTTTCGGAGATCGATGGAACTCCGACGAGGGTTCGCAGCCATTCTGGCCATCGCCTGGGAGCCACACCATTTCTCAAGACAGATTTCGTGAAGGCATCCACACTGGGCGAAAACTTCATCAGCACTGCAAGTCCGCCATAAAAGACAATCGGGATTAATGCTGGCGACAACATCAGACAGCTCAGAAGAAAGATCTTTGCGTTGTCCGGGGAAACAAGTTGAGGGCCTACGACTGGCAAGAGAACGACCAATAAAATGGCTGAGGGTGCCGTCCTCAGCAGCAGAAACAACGCCGATGTGCCTCGCGAGTCCTGATTACCAAACCATGTCGCAATCGCGGAACGAATCATTACCAGAGAGAATGCAATTGCAGTAATCAGTTGCAGTCCACTTTTTCGCCCCGAAACTGTTCCCAGCAATGATCGGGTTTCGAGAAGCACGATGATGCTGATGATGAAGAACAGGATATATTTTCCGTGGCGTTCCAGTACTGCCTGGTAAATTCGCCTTTGCTCCGGCGTTTTCATAGTCCTGTTGCCTTCGGGGGGGGCGACTGATTCTGTCAGTAATGAGTTATATACTCCAGGGGAGAATCTACTCAGTTAGTCTGTTGATCGCCATGATTATAGAGGCATGGGATATTGAAACTGTGGCGAAAAGCGTCTTCTCACTCTTCGGCTGCGGGTCGTGTTTCATGAATGGACGTCGAGAAGCGTTCAGAGACTCAACGGTGACGTGGTTACCTTCATGCGCGGTGCGAGAATATCTCCGCAGTTTCGGGGACTTCTGGCGAGCTTTGATTTGGCGATATCAGCCCCACGGAGCCATTCTGCGGAAGGAAACGTTCGTTGTGAAGAGTTACTTTTCGATGGCCGAGGCCATGTCGCTGGGGGCTGGTTTCAGCAGAGTTAATCGGGCGAATCCGGGCAGGTTGGTTTGCGGCGGGCGGTTGGGGCTCTATCCTGCGTTTCCATCTTTCACCCGCGGCGATTTGGCCAAGGTGATCAGTAACCTCCCTTTTGCCATCCGCGCTCTTTGATGCCATTCATTCCCTCCGACTTCAATCCTGCTGGTTTTTCCGCTGCGGCATCATTTCTTGATTCCGGTTGTGGGGCCGAGTCGCCGCGATTTACGAGGAGAGTTCCATGACGTTCTTGAATGGAGCCCTCGCGTTTGGAGCTTTGGCGTTTGCTGTTCCGCTGATCATTCATATCCTGAATCGAAGCCGCTTTCGGACCGTCGAATGGGGAGCCATGCATCTCCTCGAATCGGTGATCAAAGTTAACCACAAAAGGCTCCATGTTGATCAACTGATTCTGCTGTTCGTACGCTGTGCGATTCCGGTGTTGCTGGCTCTCTGTCTGGCCCGGCCTATTCTGACCGGCTCCAAATTGCTTGAAGGTGACTCCCCGGTTTCGCTGGTGATCCTGCTCGATACAAGTTACTCGATGGACACTGTCGCCCCGTCCGGATCTCGCTTTGAGAAAGCCGTTGATGCGGCTTGTCAGATCGTGAATTCGGTCAGTCGTGGCTCTGAGGTCGCCGTGATTCAAACCGGTGGTCGACCTACGCCGCTTTTTGATCAGCCGGTCTTCGACAGCGAAGCCGTTGTTCGCAGGCTGCGCCAAATCAAGGCCGGGTATGGGGCCAGTGATATGCAGGCTTCACTTAATGAAGCATTGAAGACGGTCGACGCGATGTCACATGCTCGCCGCGAACTGATTGTTATCAGCGATTTTCAGCCGGCTGATTGGCAGGCGATTGGGCAAAACACCGCCGAATCCATTCGAGGGCAATTGTCGTCGCTGAAGATTCCCCCGGCGTTGACGTTGTTGCCGATTGGTCAGCCCGTAAGCAGTAATGTCTCTGTGGAGTCCCTCGAGTTCCCTCGCCGCGCCCTGGGAGTTGGGCAGCAGATTTCTGTGCGAGCAAATCTTCGCAATCATGGCGGCACACCAATTGAAAACGCCCGCGTTGTATTGAGGCTCGACGGAGCAGAATCGTCTGTTTCTCAAGTCGCTCTCGCTGCGAACGGGACGACTCAAACACTGTTCCCCTGTTCGTTTGATAAAGCGGGTTCGCATGTGATCGAAGTCGAAGTCATCGCCGACGATCCCCTGAAAGATGATAATCGTTACGCGGCTGCCGTTACGATCTGGGACAGTATCAACGTATTGCTGGTCGATGGAGATCCCAGCGGGCAGCCTTTGCAAAGTGAAACGGACTATCTGTCGATTGCTCTGACGCCATTTACTTTTGGTCGAGTACGTCTGGCGGATCTTGTGCAGACCCAGACCGTGCAGTCGAAAGATCTCACGGAAGAACGTCTGAAGACATCGCGCGTTGTTGTGCTGGCGAATGTCTCAAAGCTGGAGCCCGCTCAAGTCTCCGCGTTAACGGCTTTCGTCAACGATGGCGGCGCTTTGCTGGTCTGTGCCGGAAACAAGATCGATTTGAATTGGTATCGCGAACAGATGTTTGCAAATGGTGGCGGACTGCTGCCAGCCGCGTTTGGGATTCTGAAAGGTCAAACCGAGCCAGACGGGAAGGCTGATGCTGCAGCCGGAACGCTCAATAAGAGTTCTCATATTGTCGCGCAGCATTTTGATCATCCCGCTCTGGAATTCTTTAACGAGCCGGCCAACGGTGATTTATCAACGGCCGAGATTCGTCGCTGGCATGAACTGGCTGACGTGGATGGTCGCAGCGATGTCGCAGTTTTGGCACGGCTGGATTCGGGCGATCCTCTGCTGATTGAGCGTCGTATTGGGGATGGCGTCGTGTTGCAGATGGCGACGTCCTGTGATGCGGATTGGA
The DNA here is from genome assembly GCA_903921605.1 of uncultured Planctomycetaceae bacterium. The sequence continues at coordinate 8,497 of CAIXQV010000339.1, forward strand.
CGGATTTTCCAGTTCGACCTCTTTATGTGCCGCTGATGCAGCAGATTATTACAACGATGGCATCGGGGATTTCTCCGCCGCGAAATATTGCGACCGGTGATCCGGCCGTTGCGATGTTGCCAGGAGCCGAACAATCCACAACGTTGTCCGTCGTGACTCCTGATGGTGCTCGTCGAACTCTCAACACGACGCTTCAGGGCAAGCTGCAACTGGCGCGGTTCGAGGAAACTCAACGGCCCGGCGTGTATGCCATGTCAACGCCTGCGGCCGAAACGATTCACTTTGTCGCAGAGACTTCTCGCAGTGAATCGGACCTGAGTATTCTGTCTGAACCGGCGCTGGTTGAGTTATCAAAGAGTCTGGCGTCCACGCTGATTAAGTCTCCGGCCGAGTATCTTGAACAGGATCGTCTGCGGCGACACGGTCAGGAGATCTGGAAGTTTGTGCTGGCGGCTTTTCTGGCATTCATGTTTTTGGAACTCGTCCTGCAACAACGATTCGCGAGGGTTCGTCTATGACAACGCTGCGATTTGTTGGTGATGTACCTCTGTGGGCCGGTTTGCTGGCTGCGTTGATTGTTTGCGTGTTATCATGGCGTTATTACAGCCGCGAAAGTTTCGGTTTGCCACGCCGACTTCGATGGCTGCTGCCGTTGCTGAGATCTTCCGCTTTTCTGCTGGGGATTCTGGTGCTGACCGGGCCGGTGTTACATCATCGCATGATTCTTGGCGAGCTTGGTCGAGTCAAAATCTATGTTGACGATTCGCGCAGCATGACGATGCAGGATCGTCACATGTCGACCGGGAGAAAATTGCTGGTCGCGGAGCAATTGGGTTGGATCAGTGCCGGGCGTATTGATTCGAAGCTGCTAAAACTTGCGGATCAATTGTCTGAGGCTCGGCAGGGATTTGTGGATGCGTTTTCTCCGAAAAGTACCGCACCTGAGAGCGATCCCGAAGCCGTGAGTTCTGGTTCGGCACCAACAGCAGCGGCCGATCCCAAAGCTGCTGATGCTGCGGCAGCAAGTCCCCCGGCTGTCAACGCGGCCCCTGCCCTGACTGCCAACGCCGTTCGAACTGCGGTCGATGCGTTTCGTTCACGTTTGCTGGAGTTAAAGACGTCTCTGCCGTCAGAACTCTCGGAGCGATATCAGAATGAATTGCTTCAGCCGCTGGATGCAACCGCCTCCACAATTGACGCGGATGTGACCGCCGCGACGAATGCACTCGTGGCACTGGCCAAAGTCTGTGAATCGCTTGAAGGTTCAGTGCGCAGTTCGTTTGAGGCGGAGGTTTCGCGGATTGTTGAATCGGGCGATGAGTCGATTCGATCGGCCCTGGCCATGTTCGATGAAACTCCGCGGTGGCGTCGAGTGGAGATGGGGTTATCGGAATCATCCGCAAAGATTCTGGATAAGCTCCGGGAGCAGCATGATGTTGAAGTGCTCCGGTTGGCGGGTGAAAAAGCGGAGTTGCTGGGTAGCCGTGCTCCGACCTCTGCAAAAGGCGAGGTCGATGAAAAATCTGAGGGTGAGAACGAAAGAAGTGCCGAGGACTTCTCCAGTGTCACGGACCTGAGTTCTGGCATCGCGGCGACTCAAAAGTCCGTCACCGCATCGGAGAGCTCCGGGGAAACCCCATCGACAGATACCAAAGGCACTGAGGCGAAGACCGCAATCGTCTTGATCACTGATGGTCAGCACAATTCCGGCCCGTCGCCATTGCAGACAGCACAGGTTTTAGGAAGTCAGGGAGTTCCGTTTTTCAGCGTATCACTTGGTGCGTCTCAACAGGCTGCAGACCTGGCGGTGATCGGCCTTGAACACCCGGATCTCGTGTTCCAGAAAGATCACGTTCGCGGCGTGATGGTTGTTCGTGATCAAATGACGCCGGGGAAACCTTTTGTCGCACAGATCAGCTATCAGGATGAAGTGCTTTGGCAGCAGCAACTGGAAACTCAGAACGTCGCAGAACGACGCATTGAATTTGATTTTGAGATCGATGAACTCGTCACAAAACTGGGAGCCCAGTTTGCTTCCGACATCAAGCAGCATGCAGTGCCATTGGAGTTTCAGGCGTCGATTGCCGCGCTGCCCGAAGAGTCTGAAACGGACAATAATCAGCGTTCGATGAGACTGGCCGCTATCGTCTCCAGCTACAAGGTTCTGCTGGTCGATGGACGTTCTCGCTGGGAAACTCGATATCTTCGCAACGTCTTTGAACGCGATGAACAATGGTCTGTGAATACGGTCATCGCAGGTCCGGGAACGGATCATGCGGCGCTGACAAGAGGCGAAGAAGAAGGGCAGTTTCCGGGTAAGCGCGAGCAATTGTTTGCCTATGATCTGGTGATCGTTGGCGAAGTTGCCCCTGAGCTTTTCAATGAGCAGGACTTTCAATGGCTGAGTGAGTTCGTGGAAACTCGTGGCGGCGGCATCGTTTTTATTGATGGTCAGCGAGGTCGACTGCGACAGATCGCCAGCACGAAGCTTGGCAGTTTGATTCCCGTCGAGTGGCTGAACGAAACCATTTCCGCCAAGCCGACGTCGTTGCAACTGACGGATAAAGGTGCTTCAGAAAGTGCACTGCGATTGTCACCGGATGCGGAACAGAATCGTCGCTTCTGGACCGAGTTGCCGCCTCCTCATTCACTGGTGGCCGTTAATGCTTTGCCGGGTGCTGAGGTGCTGATCGAAGCGAACGTGGATGGTCGGCAAAGACCGGCCATGGTGACGCGGTTGTTTGGTTCTGGCCGCGTTGTCTATCTTGCGTTCGATGAATCGTGGCGCTGGCGATTTAAGACGGCGGACCTCTGGCATCAGCGAGCGTGGAATCAGTTGGCGAAGTATGTGATGCCGCGACCGTTTGCCGTCAGCGACGAGTATGTTTCCCTGGATACTGGTTCGGTGCGTTACGACTTCGGCGCGATTGTCGATGTTCGAGCGCGCCTGTTGGGGCTTGATGGAAAACCGGCGACTGGCGTTTCTGCGGACGCTCTGGTGTGGAAAGACGGGCGCATCGTTTCGACGGTGAGTCTGACCCCCGATGTCGATGTGCCGGGGATTTATCGAGGTCGCGTCGCGGCTTTACCAGAGGGCGAGTACGAAGTATCAGTTCGAGCAGCGGGTTATAGTGACGCCGCCCTGAAGGCCCGCAGCCGATTCGTGGTGCTACCACCGGAATCCGGCGAGATGACTCAAACTTCGGCCAATGAAACGCTGCTGAAACAGATTGCTGCGGCTTCCGGAGGAGATTACCTTCGCGAAGAGGAACTGTTTCGATTGCCGGAACTGTTGAGCCCTCTCAGCAGCGGCCGCGTGGTCGAATCCGACACGCAGATCTGGCAGAGCTATTGGTGGTTTGCCGCGATTGTTATCCTGTTAACGGTTGAATGGGTCTTACGAAAACGAGCCGGGTTACTTTGAACGGTGATGGCTTTGTGACTGAAAGCATGGTTGCTGACAGCACGGTGCACATAAAGGAAGATTCACGATGAGTGTTTCGCTTGATCCCGTTGTTGCTCGAAAACTCGAAGAATTCGGACGCCGTCGGTTTCGACTGATCGTCGCGCGAGGACTCTGCGCGGGCGTTGCCACGTTTCTAATCTGTGTCGCGATCGTGGCCGCAATCGACTGGTATTGGCTGCTTAGCGATCGCGCGCGATGGGCTTTGAGTGCGGCGATTTACTTGCCGGTGATTGTGGTCATCTGGACGACCAGCGTGCGCAGGATTCTGCATCGGCCGCTGAGAGAAGAGATCGCATCGCAGGTGGAGATGACTGAACCGCAGCTTCGCGAGAATCTGCTTTCGGCCGTTGAACTAGCCACGGATGATCCGTCCTCGCTGCATGACTCCCCAGTCTTTCGAAGTCTGCTGCAGGGCAAGGTTGCCGAGCAGATGACACGGATCGAGGTCCCGACGTTGCTGCCGCTCAAACTTGTTGCGCGATGGATGGCAGCTGCCGGAGTTGTCGTGGCGATTGCTGCCGTATTGCTGATGTCGAGTGATCATCGTTACCGTCAACTCGCCGCGCGAGCGATCCTGCCGGGAGCAAACATCGCGCGGGTTTCTCGGGTGAACGTCGAGATTCTGCAGCCGACGCCGCATTCTCTCATGATGGCCGAAGATGAAACGGTCGCAGTGGTGGCTTCTGTGACTGGTGGCAGTTTTGATGAAGTCACGCTCGAGACCTTCACGGAAAAACAGGGGGCCGTGCGGCAGTCAATGCGAGGCCGCACAGAGGCGGAGTTCACATCCAATATTCATGTGATGGAAGAATCTGTCGAATATCGAATTCTCGCTGGCGATGCGGTGACGGAGCGTTTTCGGATTGAGGCACGTCCGCGTCCTCGTGTGACAGCGTTCCACAAATCCTTCGTCTATCCCGCTTATGCCTTGTTGCCCGACAAGACTGTCACGGACAATCATGGCGATTTGCTTGTGCTGGAAGGCACAAAAGCAGAAATGCGGCTTGAACTTGATCAGCAGGTATCCGCTGCGGAATTGCGAATTGATCCGTCTGAATCCGATGAGATGATCACGATCCCATTGACTCCGGTTGCGGACAGTCAGAACGGGTTGCAGTGGAAGGCGACTGTTCCTGTGGATGCGGCCGCGATTTACAAGGTGCATCTGGTCTCGAAAGAAACGGGTTTTGAGAATCTCTTCAGCCCAAAGTACGAGATCCGACCACAGCCGGATTTAATTCCTCGCGCGGGTTTTGTGGATCAGAAAGAGACGACGCTGTTACTGCCGCCAAACGATATTGTGGCACTGAAAGCCAAGGCGGAGGACGATCTTCCGCTGGTCAAGCTGGAGCAGCATGTGTCTGTCAATGGGCTGGACTGGATCGCCCTGCCTCTCGATGCAAAACCGGACGCTGAGACAGAGGGTCGCAATCTGACGGCCGAGTGGCAATGGGATCTGCAGAATCACAAGCTGAAGACCGGTGACCAGGTCATGACCAAGCTCGTGGCGACCGACCGCAAGGGCAACCTCGGGGAGTCGATCCCTTTACGGGTCATCGTGGCGGCCCAGGACTTTGATCCGGAGCGGCACACAATGATGGAACGCAAGATTGAACTCGTTGATGAACTGGTTAAGTTCTCGGAGTTGTTTCAGGAACAAAAAGTGACTGCTCTGGAAGTGATCGAGAGATTGCGGAAGCCGGATCAGACAGAAGAGCAGGCGACGCAGGACCAGTTGACGTTGACTGACCTGGCCAGCAAGCAAAGAGAGCAAGCCGGAAAAATTCTGGATCAGATACTGGCTGTCGAAAAAGACATGGCTGCTGGCGCTGATGCCTACGATCTGGATTTGATCGGCCGAGTCGTCGCGAGGCTGCAGCGGGAGTATTCAAATATTCCGGCGTTTGCTCTGAAGGCTCGGCAGCATACCGAAGATGTGAACCGTAGGAATGGCGATCTGGATGTCATCAAGCAGACATTTGAGCGGACAGCCGACGACGCCAAAATGATCCATGAACACTATCAGATTCTGGCGACTCATAATTTCGTCACGGCCGTCGCGAGTGATATGGATGCACTGCTGCATCAGCAAAAACTGGTCGTGGACAGTCCAACACAAACCTGGGAGCGATTGCAGCGTCAGGAAACTTTGGTGCTCAATCAAATCAAAGGAATTGAGCAGCTCGTTCGAGACCAGCGTAAGCGACTTCCGAAGTATCTCGAAGGTCAGTTGAATGAAATGATCCGTTGGACTGAAACGAGTCGAGATCGTCTTCAGGAATCGATGGAATCCTCAGAGAAACTGGAACAGCTAAAGACGGTTTCGAAGGAGTTGCATCGTCAGTTGCTGGATCGCCAGCGATTTGATGTCGTCGATGGAAATCTGCCCAATCGAATTATCCATGCCTGGAGAGATCTCGATATCCGCGCGGGCAATCTTTACCTTCCTGTCGAGCAACTAGCGCGGGCCATTCAACAGGAGAATCAACTGACGGCTCAGGCGGCCGCCTCACTGGATTCGGCAGCCGGGCAGAAAATTCTGGATCAAGCCGAACGATTCGTGGCCGAGATTGATCTGAAGCATCGGCGAAGTCTGGACCAGCTTCGAATTCGCAAGGAACTCACTCATGGCCGCAAAGATGGCGATGCACAATATGTGGCGGATGCCGGATTGACTCATCGAGCCGTCACTTCTCTATTGAATCAGCATCGTCAGGTATCACCTCAGGAATCAGCTTTGGCAACACAGCTTTTGGAGGTTGCACCGGCCTATCGGATTCTGGAGGCCGGACATGAACTCACGATTGTGCGTGATGCTCTGGATGAATTGACCAATCGAGAACGCTGGGGCTCACAGGATCTACAAGCTCGCATCGAGCATCCTCGTGTCTGGGATTTGGTCCAGCGAGGATTCGAACTGACAAGTCAGAGGCTTCGAGAAGCCGGCGTGAAAAATGAGATCGTCGGCGCATTTGATCAGACTCGCTGGACGGCGGAAGCTCGCGATGCGGCTCGTAAGATTGTTGAACGACGCTGGAAGCGAGACGCGTTGATCAGTGCGGGACATGAGTTGGTACAGATTCGCGATCAGGTTGCTGCCGTGATCAAGACGCTTGAACCGGTGATGGAGGACGCTCGAAATATTATCCGTCGATATTCACCGACGATTCCACAAATGGCGGCTCAGACGGCCGAGCAGATTCGAGAACTGGAGGAAGCGACGACCGAAACAGCCGATGTCGTCGAGCAGCAGAATACTTCGCCGCAGAAACCGGAGACAGCTCAGCAACTGGAAGAGCTTGAGCAGCGTCAGGATTCCATCAACCAGCAGATCGCGGATTTGACCGAAGCGTTGGTTGAGGACGCGAATGCTCAGGATATGCTTGAAGAATCTCAGCGTGAGCGAGCGCGAGATGCGGATGACAGTATCGCCATGATCCAGGATCCGGCGACGAAAATGAATGAAGCCATGGAGAAAGCTCAGGAGCAAGCAACCCCGGAACAGCAGGCGAAAGAACTGGCTCAGGCGGCGGAACAACAGGAGAAAGCGGCGAAGGCATTGGAATTGGTCGCCGAGCATTTCGATCAGCTCGACAAAGGCTTGAACGTTGCGGATACGCGAGCGGAACTGAGAGAAGCCGAGAAGGAGCTGGGAATTGTTGAGTTGCTCGATAAGCAATACGACACCAGCGAAGAACTCGTCGAAATGGCCGAGAAGGAAACGGCGACACTGATTTCTGAACTCGAGGCGGAGTTACAAAAGAATCCCGCGATGCAGAAAGCTCTGTCGGAGATTTCGCAGACAGCTCTGGAAGATGCGCGGAACGCCCTGGATTATGCTGCGGAGGATGACAAGTTACTTCAACGAGCGAACGAGCAGGCTGATCAGGAGTTTCAGGCGAAGAAGCGGGACTTAGTGCAGGATCTTCGCGAAATGGCGACGGACGCGTCGCAGCTTTCAGGAGCATTGATTGCCCAAGCCAGTCAGTCGGCGGCTCAGGGCAAGACAGCAGAAGCGCAACAGAAGTTTGCAGAGACGCAGCAGAAACTGAATGAAGCTGTCGCCAAAGCAAATTCTGCCAGGGAAGAATTATTGCTGTCGGAACTTGCCCAGACTGCTCAGGAGACGAAAGCGACACTGGCTCAGGCAACAGAATCATTGAAGCAGGCCAAGGAAAAAACTCTGGCTGGCAAGGATGAAAAGATTCATGCCGACGATAAAGCCCGGGAAGCTCAGAAGGTGGATTCAGAAAAGCGTCGTCAGCAGTTCCATGAGCAACAAAAGAAGGCTGCTGCGGACGTTGCCAAGCGAGCAGATGATGTCCAGAAACGAGCGGAGCAGGGAGTTCAGGCTGCCGAGAAGAATTTGGCGGCGGTCGACGCCAGAGTTCAGCAGGCTCAGACCAAACTCAACGAGAAACCCGATAACGCCGGCCTAAAGAACGCCCTTGCGCAGGAACAAGTTCGTCAGGCAGCAGAACAGAAAAAAGTGGCTGCGGCCAAAGCTGTTCTGCAGGAAGCTCAGGAGAAAAATCAGCAAGCTAATCAGCGATCTGAAGAAGTGAAGAACAAACCGTTGCCGGCCCTGGATGCTCAGAACCCGGCGACTCAATTGGCGGATCAGTATGCCGATGAGGCGATGAAATCTGCAGAGCAGCTAAACAAGAAAGCTGAGCAGGCTGTTGCAGATGCGAACTTCGGCAATGAACTCGCACCTCCGAAGAGTTCGCTCGCGCAGGCCGAAACACAGCAGGGCGAGATCACAGAGGATGTGGCGAGTGCTTCAGAAGATGTCTCTCGAGCAGCCCGACATGAACGTCGCTTGAATAACCCGACGGTCGCTGAGCCGCTGCAGAAAGTGGCTGACAGTATTCAGCAGGTGGCTCGTAATGAATCGACCAATGCCGCACAGCAATTGAAGTCGGCAACTGCCGAGGCAGAACAAGCTGAAGCCAATACGCTCGCGAATCCTCAGAATAGTCAGCCGCAGCCCAACGGGCAGGCACTGAAAGCTCAGCAGGATGTTGCCAAAGCAGAGTCTGCGATTAATCAGCAGTCAGACAATCTTTCGGCTGTGGTCGATCCCTTGCTGGCTGCTGCGGCCGCGGCAGAAGCTGCTGCACAGGAATCCGGGGAGCCAGCGCAGGCTGCTGCGGCGGGGAACCCGGCTGATGGGACGAATGCGGCTGCGACTGCAGCGGCTGAAGCGACCGATGGGAGTAAGGGGAATAATGAGAGTAATGGGAATCAGTTGGCTGCGGCTGCGGAGTTGACACCAGAAGAGATGGCTCGTGGGGAGCAGTTGGCACGGACGCTGGATGAGCTGGACAGATTGCAGGCGGAAGCGGCTGTGGCAGCTCAGACGAATGCTGATGCTGCTCAGGCCGCGTTGGCTGCTCAGCGGAATGCCTCGCAATTGGACACATTGGCCCAGGCCGCGCGAGCACAACAGGCGGCTCAGGCGGCTGCGAGACTTCGCAATCAGCAGGAGACCATGGCGGCTCTGGGATTGGGGGGAACTCAGTCTTCCGATTC
>CAIXQV010000340.1 GCA_903921605.1 uncultured Planctomycetaceae bacterium
ACCTTCCACCAGAGCCTTCGAATAAAGACGTTGACTGCGTTCGGCCCATGCGTCCTGCTCACGGCGACTGATTTTCATTTCCTCCGCGATGTCTTCTACAGTCTCTGCCATCGTGCGCTGACTAAAGCTGTCGATCAGGCCATCGGTAAGCATCGAATCCACAGCATGCTCGCTGATGTTTGATTCTGGCAGCGTTTCTCCCTTGCCAGGACGAGCCAGCAGAAACGGCGACTGACTCATCGACTCAGTGCCACCGACCAGAACAATCTGCGCATCTCCGGACTTGATCGCCTGAGCTCCCAAAAGAGCCGACTGCATACCAGAGCCGCACATCATGTTGATCGTGAAAGCGGGCGTCGTCATCGGAAGCTGAAGGCCGACTGCGATCTGTCGAGCGACGTTCATTCCCTGGCCGGCCGACAGCACATTCCCAATGATCACCTGATCGATCACGCTGCGATCCAGTCCCGCCAGGGCACCATTTCCGGCGGCGACGGCAAGCTCCACAGGACCTCGGTCCGCTAACGCTCCTCGGAATCGACCGAAGGGAGTTCGTTTGGCAGCAACGATGAAAACGCGTGACATCAGAAGGAGCTTCTTTGTTTAAAAAATCGGGGAATCATTAGCATGGAACGCCTCCTGCGAACATGTTTCCATCGAGCACAAACAGCGTGTTGATTTAATCCTAACCCGCTGCGTCAGCGAGGGATTGTTGTTGAAAACGCGGCGACTTTTATCCCTCACTGACGTGTCGGGTTGTGAAAAGCAATTAAATGAACAGCCACTAAGCCTGCAGGATCCTCCGCAGGCTTAGTTGGCCCATCCAGCTCATCGTTCAATCAAACCTGATCCGGAGTCGGAATCTCGAATCCTCGTCGGTTCGCATCCTTTAACAGGGCGTTCGCTTCGACCGCATAATCACCGACATGTGTCTCCGTTTCTGGATCAAATGTAATCCATGGTCCGACGGTGTATTCGGCTCCGTCTTCCGGAATGCCAACGCCTGATTGGAGTGTGTCATGCAGTTTCAGAAAATGTTCGGCGGCGTCTTTGTTGTCGCCAAACTTACCCGCCTTAGCATTAAACGGGACCTTCTGGCCCAGACGGTAGGAATTATTCATCAGATGGCCCAAAACACAGCCATAATGAGCGTCATAAACGTTGCCGTTCGCAAGTTCAGGCTTGCCTTCGCGACAAGCCGTGACGAATGCAGCCCAGTTACCGCCCGGCGTGACCTTCCCTGGAGCGATATCCAACGTCTCGCCCTTTGAGCTGCCAGCCGGATAGTAGAGACCGCGAATGATCTTGCCGCCATCTTCGAAGTAGTACTCATTCTCCACCTGGTGCTCATACTTCGGATAGTCAACATTTCGCACGTTGAAGAACACCTGCTGCCCGTTGGCGTATTCTGCAATTCCCATCATCGTGTTAGGAGTCTCCCCCTGGTCGTCCCATTTAAAGCGACCACCGATCGCCATCGCCTTCACCGGATGAGTCAACTCCTTGTCCAGAGCCCATCGAGCGATGTCGAGCTGATGAGTTCCCTGATTGTTGAGGTCACCGTTCCCGGTCTTCCAGAACCAATGCCAGTTGTAGTGGACGAGGTTGCCATGGAACTCATCGATCACAGCCGGCCCGCGCCAAAGATTCCAGTCCAGATTCTCGGGTGGAGCTGAGACAGGCTTGAGACCAATGCTGCCACGTTTCTTGCAGCAGTAACCGTAAGAGATCTTCAGCTTGCCAAATTTCCCCGCCTGAATGGCTTCATGAAGTCCGGCGATTTTGGCATCGCTGCGACTTTGAGTGCCATGCTGGATGACCACTCCGTATTTTTCCTGAGCCGCAACGGCTATTCGACCTTCAGCCACATCGTGACTCATCGGCTTTTCAACATAGACATGCTTGCCAGCCTGAGCACCCCAGATCGTCATCAGCGAGTGCCAGTGATTCGGGGTCGCGATGGAAATTGCATCCAGGTTCTTATCTTCCAGAGCTTCACGAACATCGGCGATCCCTTTGGCCTTGAAGTTCTCATTGAGCCTTGACTGCAGACCGGTCATCGCTTTGGCGAGTACATTCTTGTCTGGATCAACGATATAGGCGATCTCAACATTCCGTTGATCCATCCAGCCTGCCAGATGGCTTTGACCACGACCGTTCAAGCCAACGACTGCGATTCTAAGACGATCATTGGCGCCCAGAATTTTCCCTGAGGCCTTCGTGCCTGTCAGCAAAAGAGACGCCCCGGCCGCCGTTGATGTCTGCAGGAATCCTCGACGAGTTACTCTGGCCATCACTGTCTCCACTCATGCATGAAAGTTCAGGAGTCTGTAAAAACCCGCGGCCGCCGGATGGAGCCACCACGTAATTGTAATTCGGACGCGGACATCTCTTCAATCGACACAGAGTAGACAGGTCCTAGGGCGTCGGTCAAATACTTTGTGGTGTGGGCCTCAGCCCACTTCTCCTCCAACTGACGAAGACCTCACTAGCTACGACCCCATGCCTGCCCATCACGTCTGCCACGAGCATTTCTGGGATTGAATCTACGATCCCAGAAAAATCAATCGCGCGGCGGGATTCGCAATCGCGTTGACGAGCGTCTGCAGGAATCGCGCGGCTGGTGCGCCGTCGATGACTCGGTGATCAAAGGTCAGGCTCAGAGTCATGATCTGACGCACTTCGATGCGTCCATCTTCACCAACGACAGGTTCTCGACGAATTGCCCCCAATCCAAGAATCGCCGTCTCCGGAAGATTAATGACGGGAGTAAAAGCATCAATGCCAAATGCGCCGAGGTTTGTAATTGTGAAAACGGCCCCCTGCATTTCCGATGTCGACAGCTTTCCATCGCGAGCCTTCTGGATGACTCGTGCAGATTCAACGGCAAGACTCATCAGACTTTGACTGGAGACGTTCCGAATCACCGGCACGATCAGCCCTTCCGGAGTGTCAACGGCCAGACCAATATGAATCTGATCTGGATCTGGCTGAACAATGTCAGACCCCTCCCAACGGCTGGCCAGCAGCGGGAACTGAGTCAATGTTTCTGCCAAAAGCTTCGCGATGATATCGTGGATGGCTGGGACCGGTTTTTGTGCGGTCGCCTTGAACTGCTCTCGCAAACTCACAAGATTCGACGCGTCTACTCGACTGGTAATCGTCACGGGAACCGTCTGACGAGCGCTTTGTGACAGACGCTCGGCGATGATTTTCCGACGGCCCGTCACTGCGATTCGGCGACCAGCACTAGAAGCAGACGTCTTCGCGAGCACATCACGCTCCCGAATTCGACCTTCACGACCACTGCCGTTCACATTCGTCAGATCAACCCCCATCTGCTTTGCCGCGCGCCGCGCGCGAGGAGTCGCGATGATTCGTCCGTCGGACTGTTCCAACGGTGAACTTGTGCTGAGACTCGCTGCGGCCTGTTGCACGTCGTCTTCGGTAATCCGACCATTGCTGCCAGTACCCGTGATCGAGGCCAGAGGAACATCTAACTGACGAGCTAAACGACGGACGGACGGTGCTGCCGCGGGGACCACGACTTGCGTGTCAACAGATGCAATGTCAGCAATCCGAGTTGGTTCTGCTTTCGTCGCGGGGATGTCCGCCGCAGGAACTTTGAGCTGTGAGGAGCCCGGCTGCTGTGGATTTGCCAGAGTTTCACCCGGGGCCAGAAGGTAACCGACGATTGCTCCGACCTTCAGCACATCACCGGGCTTCGGACCACTGACGGTGATTGCGAGAACGCCTTCGTCAACCGCTTCGATTTCCTGAAGAGCTTTCTCGCCTTCCAGTTCGAACAGGATGTCGCCTCGACGGATGGCGTCTCCGGCTTCTTTTCTCCAGCCAGCGAAGGTTCCCTCTTCCATGGACCAGCCAAGTCGAGGAATCGAAATTTCAAATGGCATACTGTTTCTTCCGTTGACAACTTGTTCCGTTGAAGACGATGTACTGACGTCCCTGTATTTCATGCCGGCCGGTAACTCAGACGGGCCGGCACCTCAAGAATGCCCGAAACGCAGGCATGCCAGTAAATCATCGATGGAGACTGTCACTGCCTGCAGCCTCAACTATGCCCTGAAGATAACTAAAAAACGTCCGATTTTGCCCCGGACTCGCAGTGAACTCCCGTTAGATTCTGAAATCATCGCGATTGTGGAGGGATTGAGTTAACCTTAATGGAAAACTGCGGAGAGCAAAACAAGCCTTTTTCTGCGGTGTTTTTGACTTGAAAGCTTCCCGTGACTGATCCAACCACAACTTCTCCCCCGAGCTGGATCCGCGGATGGCTCCTGGCGGCCGGGTTCTACAACCTCGCATGGGGCGCTGCGAACATCATCTGGCCGAATGCCTTGTTCGATTTTGCCGGGGCAAAAAGGGTGAATTACCCCGAGATCTGGCAGTGCGTCGGGATGATCGTGGGGGTTTACGGGATCGGCTATGCTATCGCCGCTGGAGATTCACGTCGGCATTGGCCCATCGTGCTGGTCGGGTTACTGGGAAAAATCTTTGGGCCAATCGGTTTTGCCTGGTCACTTTGGAACGGAGTCTTTCCTCCTCTGTTCGGAGTGACGCTGCTCACAAATGACCTACTCTGGTGGATCCCTTTCGTCCTGATTCTGAAGGATGCAGCAAAGTTCCACGGATTCAGTAGCAGCATCAATCGACGGTTCGTCATGGAGTCTAACATCGCTGCGACTCCCGAAACTGTGTTCCAGTTCCATGAAAGCCCCGGCGCTTTGACGCATCTCATTCCCCCGTGGGAGAACATGAAGGCCGTCGAATCATCCGGTTCTCTTCAGCCCGGCGCACGCGTTGTTTTGCAGGGAAACGTCGGGCCTGTTCCTGTTCGCTGGGTGGCAATGCACACGGAGTATCGATATCCCACGATGTTCGCAGATCGTCAGGAATCCGGGCCATTTGCCTTCTGGTATCATCGCCATTTCTGCCTCGAAAACTCTCGCGGCGGAACCTTGCTGCGAGACGAGGTCGAGTATCGAGCCCCATTTGGATTTCTGGGCATGCTGTTCGGTGACTGGATCATTCGCCGCAAACTGCAGAACATGTTCCAGTATCGCCACGACACGACTCGCAAATTGGTCGAGTCCGGAACTTGGCGAGTCAGCGTGGCTTGATGTTTCCGTGCCTTGAAATCCCAACCCGAAACGTCAGTAAAGGATTGAGCCCTGGCGTTGCACAAGTGTTTCCGCAAATCCCTCGCTCACGCTTCGGTTTGTGATAAACGGAACTTACCTCGGGACTGCTGCTAAACCGCCAACCGATGCTGCGCGATTGTCGACGCGTACTTGCAAATTCGCAGCCTCCGTATCGGAAGGGCGAACCGATTGCGTCAAATCGGAGCACGCCAAGCCCGCCAAAATTCGCGTTCGCAGTATCTCACTCAGTGCATGTAATACCAGCGATGAAAACCGGACCAATCACTAAGGGGACCGGAGTCGCACTTGTTTCAGAATTCGATTACTCTCCCGCAGACCTGAATCTCGCGGACATGCTCGCTGGAAGCGAATCCTGTGGGCACACAAAACGAGACGGTAATCCTCAATCACCGGCTCAATTCAGAGCCCTGTTAATCGACGCGGAGAACTGGAACAAGCTCCGCAGCACTTCCAAGAAACGCGGCAGATTCAATGGATTTGAAAGATCGAGTGGTGGTTGTCACGGGAGCAGGGCGAGGCATCGGCGCGGCCATGTGTCGTACCTTCGCAAAGGCCGGAGCGAAATTGATTGTCGTCTCCGATCTTGATGAAACGGCCGCTCGCAATGTCGCAGAACAGATTGGTTCTCAGGCGATCTTTAACCGCTGTGACGTGGCGTCTGAAGACGACGTTCGCCAGCTTGTTCTGCTCGCGGAGACGCAAGGCGGTCAGATAGACGTTTTCTGTTCCAACGCGGGCATCACCTTCAAGGGCGGACTTGAATCAACAAACGCCGAGTGGCAGCGGATGTGGGATGTGAACGTCATGTCACGCCTCTACGCCGCCCGCGCCGTCATCCCAAAGATGCTCGCGCGGGGAGAAGGCTATATCGTCCAGACTGCATCAGCGGCCGGCCTGTTGACTGAGATTGGCTCGGCGTCTTATTCCGTCACGAAGCATGCGGATCTGGCGATGGCCGAGTGGCTGTCTGTCACGTATGGACGCAGCGGCGTGAAAGTGTCCTGTGTCTGCCCACTGGGTGTTGAGACAGACATGCTGGATGACTCTGATCCGATTCATCGCTACCTGCATCTGCATTCGATCACGGCCGAGGATGCCGCTGAAGCCGTATTGGCCGGGATTCGGGACGAGAAGTTTCTGATTCTGCCGCATCCTGAGGTGCTCGATTTCTTCCGCCACAAGACCGAAGATTACGATCGTTGGATCCGCGGCTTCCAGCGATTGCAACAGAAACTGACTCGCCAAACGAAGGGCGATTCAGAAAATGCAGATTCTGCAACGTAATGGACAGACAGATGCCTTGAGCAAAACGGCTGTCACATCTCTCTGCGACTAAGCCTGAGCACGTTTCTCTTTGGCTTTTGCAGCCTGATAAGCTTCTTCCATCTCGATCAGGCTGGCATCTTTCATTTCCAGCCCCATCGCTTTCATAGCGGCTTCGATAGCCTGAAAGCGGCGAGTGAACTTGGCGTTGGATTTGCGAAGAGCTTCCTCCGGATTAATCCCCCAGCGTCGTCCGACATTGGCCAGCACGAACAGCACATCGCCCAACTCCGACTCAGCAC
>CAIXQV010000341.1 GCA_903921605.1 uncultured Planctomycetaceae bacterium
CGATGATTTCTATCCGAAAATGCCGGCTGTCAGTAGCGTTAGCACATGGGCCTTGAAGGACGGGGGTCAACTTGAACTGCAGGCGACCGTTTCAAACTTCGGAATGTGCGTCTCTCCAGTGTGAAGACCTGACAGCGTCGAGAACGGATCGCACGTGCGGCCGCTGGATGATCCTGGCCCCGCCTTGGTCTACTTCTCTTCCTGCTTCTGTTTGTCCATCAGAACTTTGACCGTGTAGCCGCCCACGATTTCGCCGTCCTTCAGGTACATCCAGTCGGACAGTTGCGACACCTTCATTTTGACTTCATCACCGAGTTTCAGATCTTTCACCCAGACCGGATCATTTCCAAGTCGGCCGACGACGGTATCACCGTTGATGGCGACGACTTCGACCCACATGAATTCTTTTTGATCTGGTGCGTCGAAAGGAAACTTGGCGGAGAAGCTTTCGGAGTTCTCCGGCTTGTTGCGGAAGGCTTTTATGAACTCCGGCCAGGTTCGGCGAGCTTCGGCGGTGGCGGCCAGCATCTTTGGATCATCACCTGACGAGCCGATGACGGCGGCATTCGAAGATTTCCGCAGTGCTTTCAGGGCATCAGCCCCCTTCATCGCTGTAATCACCTCGTCGCTGATGGGCAGCACGATGTTCTCGGACGGCAAAAGCACGCCGACTGTGTTCTTGTCGACCATTTCAGCCGCGAGTCGAATAATGCGGGTCATCGCGGCGTCCTGCTCAGCGGCAGTTTTCTTGCTGATGTCTCCGACAAGGTCCAGGGACAGCCACGCCTTGTTTTCCTGCAGCATCTTGCGGGTTCGGAGTTCCTGCACTTCCTCTAGTTCGTACGCTTCGAGATACGGTTTGCTGGCAAGGATCATCATGCAGAACGTGTCCTGACACTGAATGATGAAGCCGGGACCTCCTTTGACTACAAAATCGGTGGCATCTTTTTTCTTGTCGTCACCAATCGAGACTTTCTGCTTCCATGCTTTCTCGATCGAGCCAGCGATGCTCTTCTCTGAGAGAGTCGGCAGCTTCTTCTGGAGCAGCACTACGGAAAGCAGGGGACCATCGTCCTCGCCTTCGTCCGCCGCCGCGGCTTTCTTTGAGGACTTGGCTTCGTCGGCCACGGCGAGGCTTGTCAGCCCAACGCTGCTCATTGCCGATGAAGAGAGAAAAAACAGACCCAGCAAGAGCAGGAAAAAACGCGCCATGATCCAAAGACTCCGTTCGATATGTGCGATAACGATGACGATCCGTTGAGGTCCTTTTTGCCGCCAATCCGGAGGCGACCGCTCACGTCAGGCCAGTCGCCCGTGGCTCGCCGATAACCTGTGGCTCGCCGTGAAACAACTCAGGATTTTAATCACAAAACAAACAGGCAGAGGAACGATAAGCCGGGTTCTGTCGAGGGCGTTCATTTCTCTACAATGTTGATTACTCAACACCTTTAGCAGCCGACCCGAAGGTATGACGAGCCGAACCGACTCGTGGCCGTCCGAAGACGACCGTCCCTTCTGCTTGGCCTTGCTCCCGATGGGGTTTACCCAGCCGACTCGGTTGCCCGAATCGCTGGTGCGCTCTTACCGCACCGTTTCACCCTTACCTCTAAAGGATCGCGAACGATCCTCCGATTGGCGGTTTACTTTCTGTTGCACTTTCCCGATCCTTACGGACGGTGGGAGTTACCCACCATCGTGTCCTGTGGAGCCCGGACTTTCCTCTGAACCGTAAAGCCCAGCGAACGCCTGTCCCTCTGCCTGTGCTGGTCATTGTCGCGATCCTGATTGGATTCGCAACACACGTTGCGATTTTGCATAGTCAGATCGGGCCATAAGAGTCGTCAGAATCTTTTCGGAAGAATTCTTTGACCGGCATGTGTTGAATTTTGTGTCGGCCCGCGTCAAAGAGTTTGACCGGGGGAAATAAAGGCAGTACCCTCCCCGGGGCGTGCTGGTTTTCAAAAAGTTTGGCAGGAGATTTCCTGATTCTGCTCAAACTTTGGCAGGAAATCTGCCGTAAGTCATTTTGATCCAATGGTCGACGGGTCGATCGATTCTGTATTGCGACATAATTGCGACATATCTTTCTGCATCACTCCTCTGACGTCAGAGGATGTTGAGCATCTGAACGACAACGGAGATGCCATTCACATGCTGGGTCAGCTTATTCCTGTCGGCGGTGGGGACCCTATTCCTCTGATGAGCCCAAAGTTGTTGATCGGGCGGCGTTCGTCGTGCGACATCAAACTGGACTTTCAGAATGTATCGTCGCACCACTGCGAGCTGGAGCTGAAAGAAGGATATTGGCACATTCGCGATCTTGGCAGCAGCAACGGCATTAAAGTTAATGACGAGCGGACGCCGTCCAAGTGCCTGTCTCCGGGCGACAAGATTACCATTGCCAAGCATTCTTTTACGATCGAATACACGGTCGAGGGTGATGGACCTCCTCCGGAAGAAGAAGGCACATTCTCACGCAGTCTGATGGAAAAAGCGGGACTGGAAGTGGAACGCAGTCGCCAGAAAACCAAGATGCCCGAATCGGCCAGGAAGTCTGCAGAGAACAAAGGCAAACAAACTCGCCGCGCGGCCAGCGAAGATGATTTCATTATGGATTGGCTGAGCGAAGAGTAATTTTCCGGGCTCGCAGCCGTGGCTGATTCTCCTCTGTTTTCGCGGTCATTGATTGAACGCTCCGAACATTCTTCCTGGCGGATGTGTCGCGGGAAAAAGCGTTTCTCGCTGCACGTTGATCACGAAAGAAAAACCATCCTGCTTGAACAGGAGCGCGAAGTCTCCTACAAATGGAGACATAGATTTTTCTTCGGAACTGGTCCGAAACAACATCCGAAAATGGTGTGCCCACGTTGGCTGGGGCGAACTTGTCACACCCTACAGAAAAACGTTCCAATAGGTTACGTGGCGATTTGTAGGGTGTGACAAGTGAGCCTAAGCGAACGCAGGCTCACCGCATGAGTCTAAAGCTGATTCAAGCCGGAAGTTATTTCGGGACTGTTCCTTAACGGCAAGCCGCAGGCGACTGTTGTACTCAACGACGCCTGCGGCTTGCCGTTGAATAAGAATTGATTTCGCACGGTTGAATCAACACCTGTTCGATGACGCGTTTGTAAACGTCGTTGAGTAAAGGTTGTTGAACCATCACGATTCCATTTGTGATCACGGCTCTTTTGTTTTCTGGTTGCCGCTTTCGAGCCATCTATGGCTGACTCTACATTAGTGTTGACACATCACGACGAGGCCCGCGCACTGTTTGGGTTTCGCGACGAGAATCTTCGTCGACTTTGCTCAATCACCGGTGCTCAGGTTGTGTTGCGAGGCAACGAAGTACGCGTTTCCGGGGATGAAGAGCAGGTTCGCCATTGCACAGATTTGCTGAATCGGTGGCGGAACATTCTTCAACATAGTCAGGAATTGACTCCATCAGACGTCGAGATTTCTCTCGCGCCGGAGCCATCAGGATCTCATCGAATGTTACATTCTGACGGACACCACGGCAGTCACTCGGCCGCCGATACGTTTGCGCCGAACCGAGTCGTTCAGGAAATGCGAACCGGAGGCGGCAAAGATCGAGTCGGCCAGATTCGAGCCAAGACAGACGGGCAAAAAGTTTACATGGAGGCGATTCGCAAGCACGAACTCGTCTTGTGTGATGGCCCTGCTGGGTCTGGCAAGTCTTATTTGGCTGTCGCGATGGCTCTGGAAGCTTTGCGGGCAGAACAGGTTCGAAAGATCGTTCTGGTACGACCTGCCGTGGAAGCCGGGGAAAAGCTGGGATTTCTCCCAGGGGACATGTTTGCCAAGGTGAATCCATTTTTGCGGCCCTTGCTGGACGCCATTAATGACATGCTGGACCATGAACAAGTCCGGAGATACATGGCGAATGACGTGATCGAAATCGTGCCTTTGGCCTTTATGCGAGGTCGAACGCTGAATGACACGTTTATGATTCTGGACGAGGCTCAGAACACCACAACCACGCAAATGAAGATGTTTTTGACCCGAATGGGGCTCAATTCCCGCATTGTCGTTACGGGCGATGCAACCCAGATTGACCTCGAAAGAGGCGTTGCGAGCGGCCTTCAGGACGGCATTCGTCGTCTTTCTCATATCCCTGGGGTTGCCATTGTGAAGCTAACTGGACAGGATATTGTCCGACATCGGCTGGTCCGGGAGATTGTTTCGGCGTACGAAGCAGACACCATTCAGAACTCATCAAGGTCCTGAGTGTGAGTTTTCCGGCACCAGCCAGCGCGACGGACGCACATCCGTCGGCCGTTGCTTTCATGTTCACATCCCTGCAAGAACGTTCCTCAGTGCAACCACTGCGGAACTCTCGTGTTGTTCTGGATTGTTCGATTCTTAAACTGGCAACGCGGTTGTTGCCGGTTCAGTCTTTCGATTTCAACGCGGGATAATCGCCATGTCGTTCTTTGGAACCCGGCGATCACGTCCCACGCGTGTTTTTCGTCCGACTCCGTCCATTTGGGATCGTCTGCTTTCGGCGTTTCGCGACTACAAAGTCCTGACGCACGTCTTGATCGCAACGTTTGCCACCGTGGGGCTGTTGTTATCCGTTCAAGCCTGGCGATCTCGGTTTACTTATCGAGCCGGTCAGATTGCCGATGTGGGCGTGCAGGCTCGTGTTGATTTCGAAGTCGAAAACGTCCGCGAGACGCAACTGAACCTTGATGAGGCCATCAAGGACGCTCCATTGGTGCTGGTGCAGGAATCGGCCATCGTCGATCGCCTCCAGTCCCTGCTACGCGATCAACTGAGTGAAATTGCCAACGCCGAATCAATCAATCAGGTCGCGTTGCCGACCCTGGCGGCATTCGGTCTGACGACACAGGATGCTGCGACCCGCGAGACATCTTTCAACGTGCTGAAGAACCAGTTGCGAGATGCCGACGAGTCAAAGGGCAAACGCATTGACCTGTTGATGAGCGAATTTGAGCTGCTGACGAAGGATGCTCGCAGCCTGGGATTGATCGACAATAGTTCGGCCCGCAGCCTTCTGGGGGCCAACCCGGACGTCACGAATTCTGCCAACCGCAAAAGATCGATCAAGGTCGTGAATTCTGCCGGGCTGGTGCTACACAACGGTGTGCTCGCCGATGTGTTGCTGATGGAGCAATTGCAGGAAACAGGTCGTCTCGGGAAATCCTGGCCCAGCTTGCAGAATCTGTCCGCAATTCAGCAGGTCATTGAATTCTGGCTGCAGCAGAATTTTCGCAATCAATTGAAACTTGATCCCGTCGCTACCGACGCGGAGTTAAAGCTGGCCGGCGAATCCGCTCCTCGAAAATTCGACAAGTACACTAAGGGCACTGTGATTGTGCCTGAAGGCACGATGTTATTGGAAACAGACGAACAGCTCGGGCTTTTGTGGCTGGAGTATCTCGCTCATGAATCCAGCATTTCCAGATTTCAACGATTCTCTCGAGTCGTGGGCACAGCGATGCTGGTCATTTTGCTGGTGATTTTATTCGGAGCGTTCCTGAAGTTTTCGTCCCCAAAGATGCTCGAAGAAACCAGCCGCCTGGTCATCTTTGTGGGGATGTGCATCGGCACCGTGTTCCTTGGCACATTGATGAGCCGTGATCCGTGGCGTGCGGAGATCGTTCCGTTGCTAGCCGCGGTCATGATCACCGCCATTGCGTACAGCCAGGTCGTCGCCATTCTGACGGCCTTCTGCTTGTCGCTGATGATCTCCATGGCGACCGTTAGCGATCTCGGTCACTTCGTGTCTCTGATGACGATCTGCGTGACATCAATCATCCCGTTGCGACGAATCAAATCGCGACTGGTGATGATAAAAATTGGCTTTATGGTTTCGGCCGTCGCCTTTTACGCCGTCTGGGGCGTTGGTGTCATGCGTGCCCATGGCGCGGATGATGCGTGGCGAAACATGGGAGTGATCGTGACGGCTCTGAAGTTTGCCGGCTGGTCGCTCGTATGCTGTTATCTGGTGGCTGGAAGTCTGCCGTTTATTGAGCAGGCCTTTGGCGTGGTGACGGATATCAGCCTGCTGGAATTGACCGGCGTCTCTCATCCGCTGCTGCTGGAACTGGCTCGCCGGGCTCC
>CAIXQV010000342.1 GCA_903921605.1 uncultured Planctomycetaceae bacterium
CGAATATGTCGGCTGGGGCGAATGTGAAGCGGCTCCGCTGGTGTCGATTGCCAGCTTGGTTTGCCCAATGTCTCACAGTGCATGCAAGCCCGTGATTGCATCCGTTTTGGGTCAGGAAATCAACGACGTCAATGATATCCGTCGAATCGGAAACCTCGTTCGCGCCAATAGCCTCGACCTGTTGCAGGCAGACCATACGCTTTCGGGAATCGACATCGCGTTGTGGGATCTGCTGGGGCATCGACTGAATGAACCAGTCTGGAAACTGCTCGGCTACAAATCTCGCTTTCCCAAAACGCCGTATGCATCAGTGCTGTTTGGCGATACCGCTGCGGAGACACTTCACAAAGCAAAGTCCATCGCTGCACAGGGTTTTCGAGCGGCCAAGTTTGGCTGGGGACCTTTCGGACTATCAACTGTTGAAGCAGACTGCGATCAGCTCGCCGCAGCCCGCGAAGGCTTGGGAAAAGACGGAATTCTTCTGGTCGATGCGGGAACCGTCTGGAACACAGATCTGGACGCCGCACGGGCTCGACTGAAGATGCTGAAAGAAGTCAACGCCACGTGGCTCGAAGAACCATTCGTCTCGGGAGCCTTGTCTGAATATCACGCGTTGTCGCTGGAGAGTGGAAACGTTGGCATGGCGGGTGGCGAAGGCTGTCACAACTTCCACATGGCCAAACACATGGTCGACTATGCCGGACTGAAGTACGTGCAGATCGATGCCGGCCGCATCGGCGGCATCACGATCAGCAAAGACGTGGCCGACTACGCTGTCGCGAAGGGAGTCACATACGTCAATCACACATTCACGTCTAACCTCGCGTTGTCTGCTTCGCTGCAGCCGTTTGCAGGACTTGAATCGCATACGATTTGCGAATTCCCGACGGAACTCAAATCACTGGCTCGAGCGATGACAAAGAATCACATCGTTCCGGACAAGACCGGTCTGCTGCATGTCCCCGACGCTCCCGGCCTTGGCATAGAACCTGACTTTGAAGGTATTGCTCCGTATCTTGTCGACGTTGAGATCCGCGTGCAGGGGAAACAAATCTACGCCACACCCGAATTGCGGTAATTCTGGGCCCTGTTATCCCCGACACGCTGGCCGATTTGATTAAACAGAAATCGGCTCGCGCCTCGGGCTCCGGTTAATCTCTTCGGCCGCGCGGAGGCCGGACTGGTAGGCGCCGTCGGCGGTGCCGTAGTAATCGACACTTGTCGCTTCGCCGGCGAAGAAGAGTTTTCCATCAAGCGGACGAGCCAACTCGCGGCGCATTTGAGGGGTTGAGCCAAGCGAGCAAAACGAATACGAACCGCAAGCGAACGGATCGGACGCCCAGCGAGTGATCTGGAAATCGGTCGGTTCAGGAATGTCGTCTCCGTAAAGAATTCGCAGTGTCTCCATCGCACTTTCGACGATCTGTTCATCCGTCAAAGCTTCAATCTCACGGCCACGAGTTCCCGCATTAAAGCCCAGCAGTACCGGCTGGCCAGTGGTTCGCACAAAGCTCACCCACTCTGTCCACTCACCGTGTTCTTCGGCGATGTACTCCAGCCAATCGACATCATTGGGCCAGAAGACTTTGGGGAATCGAAGATAGCACTTGTTCAAAACTCCCATGCCCAGACTTGCGATGGCCGTCTGCTTTTCTTCTGGCAGTGCAGGC
>CAIXQV010000343.1 GCA_903921605.1 uncultured Planctomycetaceae bacterium
CGGCTACATTCAGGAAGTGCAGAACGGTCAGTTCCCGGATGAGCAACACTCGCATCATTGATGCGGGTTCCTGTTGTTCGCGGATCAGATGGCATCTTGTTTAAAGGCAAGCCGCAGGCGACTGCGTGGAACCATCACCGTCGCCTGGGGCTTGCCGTTAAACGATTCCAGCTTGCGGCACCCGCTATCCTCACTCCATTACGGCGTCGCTGGCGGAACGGTCTCAGCCGCCGTCTTGAGCTGACTCAACAGGAAACTCGTTGCATGTTCCAGTTGCGCGTCCACATAAGGCGGTGTCGCGGGATCAGCGGCCTGTCCATAGTGGATGTCGACCATCTCGCGAGCTTTCACCCACTCCTGCCATTGCTCTTTGTTAAGCTCAACCAGATGCCCTTCATCAGGCTTTACGCCCCAGTCGTCTTCCTTCTTTGATTCCGGGAAGCGATGAATATTGACTCCGCTCGGACGAAAATAGCTGGCGGTCGTGATCTTCAACGCACTGCGACCGGATTCCATCGGCACGACATTCTGCACACTGCCCTTCCCCCACGATCGTTCGCCAATGATTGTCGCTCGTTTGTTATCCTGCAGACACGCACTCAGAACTTCGCTGGCTGAGGCACTCAATCGATTTACGAGCACCGCCATGGGAACATTCGTCAGAGTATTCCCCGGACGAGCTTTCCACTTCTTCTCCGGAACCGCTCGCCCTTTCATGCTGACGATCGATCCGCTGTCCAGAAACATATCGGCCATCTCGATCGAGGCTTCCATCAGTCCGCCAGGATTGGAACGAAGATCAAGCACCAGGGCTTTAACCTCTTGCGCGTTCAGCGTCTCCAGAGCCGCCTTGAGTTCACTCGCCGTATTGCGGGCAAAATGAGTAATCCGGACGTAGCCAATCTTCTGCTCGTCATTCAGCATAAATTTCCATTGCTGATCTTCACCGCGTGATATCCCGACGACTGTCGGAAGCTGAATCAGCTCACGAATAATTGTGACCTGTTCCGTCGTTTCAGAACCGAGCTTGCGAACACCAACAACAACCGGTCGTCCCGTAGGACCGGCCAGCATCTTGCCAATCTCGGCGGGCGTCAGACCGTTGGTGGACTTGCTGTCGATTTCCACAATCGCGTCGCCGGACCGCAGACCAGCTCGAAACGCTGGCGAACCAGGCAATGGGCTGACAATTTCGAGCCGTCCGCCAATCGCATTAACGTGAATTCCGATGCCGACAAATTCCTGTTCCAGATGCTGCTCAAACTTCGTCATATCTTCCGGAGCGACATACGTGGAGTACTGAT
Source organism: uncultured Planctomycetaceae bacterium (assembly GCA_903921605.1). The sequence continues at coordinate 1,305 of CAIXQV010000343.1, forward strand.
CCAGATGACTGGCCATGCCCTGAATTGCCGCATTCACCAGTTCTCTGCGATCCACTTCGCGAACATAATTGCCATCAATCTGCTCGTAAGCATCGGCAAACAATCGCATTAATTCAAAGTCCTGCCGAGCCCGCTCCGCAGCACTCTTCTTATTGTCATCCACTGCACTCCATGTCTTCGCGCCGGCAAAACCTGCGACGGTGGCAACAAGGCACAGGACTGCAACAAACATACGATTCATGGGATTGATCCCGAAAGGACTTAACAACAGGCAGGAGCAGGCAGGTGGGATTACACTTCGCTGTGCAGAGTGAGATGTTTCTTCGGTGCCGGATTCGTCAGGATCCGGCTACTCTCATCATCCACGACTCAGAGTTTAACAAGCAGCAACATTCGATCAGGGCGTCGGTCCCGGAGGACAGTATTCCTTGATCCACTGGAAGATCTCGTTGTGCCAATAGCGGCTATTCGCAGGCTTGGTGACCCAGTGACCTTCATCCGGAAAGTTGATGAACTTGCTGGGAATCCCCTGACGCTGCAACGCCGTAAACGCCTGCTGTCCTTCACTCACGGGAACTCGAAAATCGAGATCGTTATGAATGATCAGCATCGGTGTCTTAAAGTTAGCAGCCAGTCGATGAGGAGAATGCTTCTCGTACGATTCGCGATTCGATCCCCACGGAGGACCGCCGTGTTCATATTCATCGAACCACAGCTCTTCTGTTGTGGTATACATGCTGTCGAAATTGTAAACGCCGCAGTGATTGACCAGCGTCTTGAACTTCGTCGTATTGCCTTCAAACCAGTTCATCATATAACCGCCGAACGAGGCACCGGCGGCGAACATGCGGTCGGTGTCGATGTAAGCCTGCTGCTCCATAAACGCCAGCCCGGCCATCAGATCCACATAACAGCGGCCACCCCAGTCGCCACTGATCTGGTCGGTATACTTCTGCCCGAAACCGGTGCTTCCACGAGGATTCGGTGCGGCGACAACGTAGCCCTGAGCAGCCCAGATCTGAGGATTCCAGCGGAAGCTCCAACTGTCCGACCAGGCTCCCTGCGGTCCTCCATGAACCAGAAATGCCAATGGCCATTTCTTTGATTCGTCGAAGCCCGGAGGTGTCAAAATCCACATCTGCATCGGATCATCATCAGCCCCTTTGACGGTGATGCTGTTTGCAGCTGGAAGAGCCAACTCCGACAGAAGCATCTCATTCATCTTTGACAGATTTACGCCTGGGGCTTTGGATCGCAGGAACTGCTCATTGAGCTGCACCGCAAAGACTTCCGCCGGATGAGTCAGGCGACTGCTATTACACACCAGCACCGCTCCGTTGGCGGAGATGCTGAGATTCATCGAAGTCCCCACGGACTGAGCTCGCTCCGCGACATTCGGACGGCTTACGGTCAATGCATACAGCGGCTTCGAACCATTCGACTCGGCTGACGTGATGATCTGGTCGTTGTTACGCCAGACGATTTCATCAAAAGAAAGATCAATGTCCGGCGTCAGTGAAGCCGGTTCACCCGCCAAAGATCCGTCCAGATTACATTCAGCGACAACAATCTCCCACTTGTC
>CAIXQV010000344.1 GCA_903921605.1 uncultured Planctomycetaceae bacterium
AGAAAAGTTTTGCATTTCTGGGCTACACCTTCCGTGGAAACCTGAGGTTTCCGCGCGAGAAGAGCCATGCGAAACTTCAGGATCGGCTTCGCGAACTGACGCCCCGTAAATCGGGTGAGTCCCTGCCCTGCACGATTCAGAAACTGAACAGTACGCTGCGAGGCTGGTTTGGTTATTTTCGGCACTGTCATCCACAGGTCTTTTCAGCGATTGACAGTCATCTTCGGGCCCGTCTGCGACGCCTTCTTCTGAAGCGTCACCGACTCAACCCAAACCGTCTGTGTCGCACTTGGCGCTGGCCGAATGCTTTCTTTGCTGAGCAGGGGTTATACAGCCTTGGTGACGCCCATGCTCGTTTCGTTCAATCCCTTCTGGGCAACTACTGACTGGCGAGCCGTATGCGGGAGAACCGCCTGTACGGTTCTGAGGGAGGGGAGTCGCAACTCAATGCGATTTCCCTACCCCTATCAAGTGCCCGGCTGCATCGTGCCCGGTTACCCGGAACTCAAGCCGTTTGCTCCAGATTTCTGGACTCGATTAAACGCAAGCATAACCGAAGTCTGGCGACTCCGGCTACAAGTGCCCGGCTACATCGTGCCCGGTTACCCGGAGCTCAAGCCGTTTGCTCCAGATTTCTGGATTCGATTAAACGCAAGCACCACCGAAGTCTGGCGACTCCGGCTACAAGAGAAACAAAGGGACAGCCGGGGCCATCCAGAGTGTCAAAGGGGACCGCAATAAGGCGACATTCTGAATTTCGGCGAACTGAGTTGGGAAGTGAGTGGTACCATCCAGCCTGGATGGTGCCTTGCCGACCTTTGTGCATTGCCGGCGTCGCGTCAGATCGTTGACAAGTGGCAGTTTAGCCGATGCGATTTTCCAGGCAGTCACGTCTGAACCGCAACGCGGCTGCAAAGGAATGCGATCCTGCAAAGTCGATGACCCCACGAGGCGAGCTCAGGGGCGGTTGGGTTATAAAGGCAAGATTCTTCGCGGGCGCTCAGAACGATAGGGGGCGATGAGCGATCATTCGAACAGGAACGCTTATTCGAACATGAGCGTTTCGCGGACGTTGCGAATGCGAGTCAGTGTTTTGCTGGTGCGGGCCTGCAAGAACAGGTCTCGATTCCGATCAAACCCCGTCACGGTGACATCAAAGGATTCTGCGATCGGATAGACGATCAGCCGATTTGGTTCAAGAATTTCGATCTCAGCCCCATGCACGTCGATCTGCACGGGTGCATGGTCCAACCGAAAATCGGTGATCGAAAACTTACGCAGTGCACTTCCGCTGCGACGGTCGTAAGCCACAAGAATTTCAATGCCTTGATTCAGTTCCGATGCCTGCGGGCGGCCAGCAAAAGCGAAAACCTCACTTCCAGTTTGAAGAACCCGGGAAGCTGTTCAAGGAGTCCCGCGGACATGGCAGTATTCACTGTTCAGCCTGTGATGGTCCGCAACATGCAACAGGGCCTGTGGTGACTGCGCACTCCAGCTGATGAAAACAGCACGCTGTCCAGTTAAGACATGTTGAACGCTGGCGATGCCGCAATCGACTCAATTCACCACTGAACGATTCCGGAATACCTGAATCGCGACGATTCGGTGACATGCTTTTGCGTTACTCATTCTTCGCCCCATCTGGCTCAGGAAGCCTGATCCTCCACAAAGGCTGCTGAGTCCGCTCACTATTGACCAGAACAGAAGTGCCGGTTGATTCGAAGCAGACTGCTTCACACTGAGGCTGCGCTGGCAAGGTCAGCACTGTGATGGGCTTCCGGCAGGCCGATGCCCAGGTTTCTTCTGGTCCACGTCGAATCAATGCACCGCTGAACA
>CAIXQV010000345.1 GCA_903921605.1 uncultured Planctomycetaceae bacterium
ACATCCAGAATCGCAGACCGCCGCCCCATCAGAAACCGGATCAACGTCAGCGGCGTAACAGCCTGCGGCCGCGCTTCTTCAGCCAGCCTTTCTTCGGACGGTGTCTGTAGCGCGAACTCTGCAGAAGGATTTGTCATGTGTGTCTCAAATGATGGTCGGTGGTGCTGCGGCGGCTATACCGCGAGGTTACAGTGTTAAAAGTTTCCCGCCACAACACCACTGTCACTGAGGATGTAGAAATGTCACTGAGGATGTAGAAAGCCATTCTGTGAATCATCTGTCGACGAAACGTCTACGTTCCTGTTCTGTACAGATGACAGATTGACGGAAAGTGACTGGCGTGTGAAAATGGGAAGGTGAAAACGGCCTGAGATGACGGGATTTGTCTCAGACTGGTCGAAAAGTTTGACGTGTTCTGAAATTTCGCAGTCCAAAAGCCAGAGCCAGCGTAAAATCCTGAGGTCAGATTCTCAGCAACACTTGTCGACTGTGAGCGACTTCACAGAACGTCCCGAAACGACCACACTCATTGACGTCCAGCCTGCTTTGACAATCAGCTCACGAAGAGTCCGCACTTTACTTTCCCGGAGATCATTGAAATGAAATCACTGTTTCTTCTCGTCGCAATCGCCAGCACTGCGTACGTGAGTTATTCGTACAGTTCAACAGATGGCAAAAGCTGCCTTGTTTGCCCAATGACGGGCGAGTCAGTCTTCACATCGGCCGAAGCTGAAACAGAAGCAGGCCCATGCTGTGCCAGCGGAACTGCGTCTCTATTGACAGGTCTTGCAGGCGACGCTTCTTCATGTTGCAGTGAAGCATCTGGCAGTTGCTGTGCCAAAGGCGACACTGACGCCACGTTGACTTCCGCCGCTGGTGCTGAATGCGAAGCAAGCGGCGAAAAAGGCTGCTGCAAAGACAAAGCGGACGCTGTAGATGTCACTGAAACCCCGGAAGCAATCGCTCCTGAAGGCCAGGAAGTTGTCGCTGAGTTGACCGAAGCGGAGTAATCCGGCTTTCGCGTACTGCAAAGAACTCTCCGCCAGAATTCAAGGAGTCGTACAGAAGTGCGACTCCTTTTTTCATGCCATGGGACAAGACACGGGTCAGCAAAGTGCCGTTTCATCGTGTCTTGAGCATCTTCGTTTAACGACAACGCCGTTGCTTAGCTCTGCCAGTACGATCAAAAACCTGATGCTTTTCTTGGATCGCTGAGTTATCTTACGGCGGTCCCATAGTTCTGAGAAGGAGCAAACCGTGTCGACAGCACGCAATAGAATCACGCCACAGGAGTATGTGATTCGCGAACGCCAGGCGCCGATCAAAAGCGAATTCTATCAGGGGGAGATTTTCGCGATGGGCGGGGGCTCCGCGAATCACAGCTTGATCGCGGCGAATTTTGTGGGAGAAGCTCGCAACTCGCTCAAGGGCAGGCCATGCGCCGTCTTCAACAGTGATCTTCGGGTTCAGGTCCAGTCGACGGGTCTGTATACATATCCTGATGCGACTATCGTCTGTGGCGAGCTGTTGTTTGATGACGATCATCGCGACACGCTTCTTAATCCCACGGTGATCGTGGAAGTCCTTTCTGATTCGACGGAAAAATACGACCGCGGTAAGAAGTCTCACCACTATCGCCAGATTGCATCATTGAAAGAACTGATTCTGATCGCACAGGATCGTTCTCATGTCGAACGATTCACTCGCCAGGCAAACGGCGACTGGCTGTTTCACGAACAGAAAGAACTTACAGCAGATTTCGAATTAAAATCGCTCGGCATTTCCATCGCTATCTCGGAGTTGTATCGCGGCGTGAAGTTCGAACCGATTGAGGATGACGTCAACGCCAGTCGCTGACCCCGATTAGTTCGTACGAGAATTGCTTCTCGCCGTATTGCGGATTCGGCGGCGGATTTGGTTGCGACGCCGTGTCGCGCTGGCGGAGAAGACGCGGCGCAGGACGTTGCGGAAGCCGGCTTCCAGATCTTCTACTGTCATGTAGTCCGGCTGATAAGTTACGTCAAACAACGTGTAGGCCGACCATCCACGTTCGACCAGCAGGCGTCCTTCCGATTGCAGTTGACGATAAAGACTGGTCCCGGGAAACGGAGTTTGCAGCGTGACCTGGATCTCGGCCAAAGAACAGTTCAACAGAAATTCCGTCAGTGATTCCAGCGACTGAGCGGTCTCGCCGTCAGCTCCGATGATGAAGCAGCCATTCACAGCCACTCCCGCACTCTGAATGGCATCGACCGCGTTCATGATCCGATTCAGCTCCGCCTGTTTTTCGCCCATGCCAGGATAGCGAAACACCAGTGATTCGATTCCCATCAGCACTTGCTGACATCCGGATGAGGCCAGTCTTTGCAGGATTTCGGGACGTTCGCCAATCCGCCAGTCGGCTTCAGTAAACCAGCGTGCTCTGGCGTCCTGCAGCGCGTCGAACAGAGGATTCACATCGCGTGAACCGGCGAACGTGTTATCGTCCGCCAATTCGATCAGAGGTCGCGACATGAGCCGCTGAATTACGGCCAGCTCTTCGCGAATTCGCTCAACGGGTTTTTCAGCAAATCGACTTAGCAATCGACTGGCTCCACAGAAACCACAGGCCAGCGGGCAACCGGCCTGCGTCTGCAAAGTGAATCGTGCGGGCGTCTGAGACAGGAGGTCGAAGCGAGGCATCGGCCACAGCGGCATCGTGTTCAGCGGGACCACATAGCGGCGCTGCAGAGTCCCCGCCAATACATCCTGCAGCACCTGAGGCCAGACAGATTCTCCTCGTCCCACGATCACGGAATCGCACCACGTCTCTGCTTCTTCCGGACAGGCACTGGCATGCAGTCCCCCGATGATGGTTGGAATCTGGTGGGCTCGAAGACGAGCAGCAAGGCGATAGGCCTCTTCGATAGACGCGGTCAGTGCCGAGATCGCGACAAGATCCGGCTTATCGGCAAGGATTCTTTCGATCGACTGTTCGCACACCTCGGACGTCCCGCGATAGCTGCACGTCCACGGTTCTGGCGTCATTCCGGCAAGTGTCAGCACGCCCAGCGCCGGCAGTTCAGCGATTGCGGAAGCTCGCTGCTGCAGTCCGGGAAGGCTCATCCCGAGTTCCAGCATCTGCGGCTCGCGCACGCGAAAGCCGGTCATCGGTACAAAGGTGACATGCGGCACGGATCACCCGCCAGAATTTCTGCGGCACGTGCTTATAAGTCTGACCACAGGACAGTGGGAACGTGCAGCGAGGGCCAGTGGTGACGGACGCTACCGTGACTGAGCAGCGGAGATAGTCTCGACAGTTTTCTGAGATCGCTTCTTGAATTGTCGTCGCACTACAAAGACTGCCGCCGTGATCACCAAAGCGGCGTAGAGTCCGACGACAGAGTGCGACGGATTGACCACGTAATGGAGAATTCCCTCTGTATGGTCCGGATGTCCGTGGCCTTCGTGAGCCTGAACGATCGGGGCGGCAAACAGCATCAGGGAAACAGCAATCAGACGTCGTGGCATTTTGAAATCGACTCCGAGAAATCACAGGAGGTAAAGAATCCAAGTCCCGGCTTGTCTCGACAACGTTTTTTCCGAACGCGGTCACCAATGAGGCAATGGTCTCAATGATGCATCCCGCGAAAACCCGGCCTCATTTTATACCGTGCAGAGAATAACGTTCAGGAACTGCTCAACAGGGACTTCAAACAAATCATATTCGGCTGCGGCGAACGGTAACAACTCCGGCTTGCGGTTGCCACGTTAATCCAATCAAGTCGCAATCGCGAAAATCACTCCAACGAAGCACATGGCCTAAGGATACATCAGGGCAAATTATTCGGGTGGCGTTTCAGGAGCGGGGGAAGCATCGCCATCGCTGTTTGCTCGCCCACGGCGTCTTCCGCGGCGTCGACCACGGCGTCGAGGTCGTCGCTCACCATCCGGTCCAATTGTTTCGTCCGGCCCGGAGTCTGTAGCATCCATGTCATCGTCTTCATCGTTGGCCGGGCCGTTCAGAGCTGACTGCGACCCAGCCAGAACTGGAGCACCGGTTCCCTCCAGACCTGTCTCGAAATCATCCTCCACAACCTGTCGAGATCGCTCAGGCTTCGCAGGCCCACGGGATCGTTCACGAGGAGGCCGGTTGCCGGCAGTTTCTGACTTTGCCTGTTCGCTTCTTGGCTGTTCGCTTTTTGGCCTGTCAGAGGCTTGCACGCGATCTGTCGCTTGTGCTCGATCTGTCGCTGGCCTGTCTGCTTGCGGCCTGTCTGCTTGCGGCCTGTCGATTGGTCCTCGATCTGTCTGTCCTCGTTGCGCGGACTGTCGATCATTTCTTGGGCCATTGTTTCGTTGACGATCATTTCCCGATGGACGTGCATCACCTCGCGGTGAATTGCGATCCTGCTGCCGCGGTGGACGTTCACGACGTGTTCCGAAGTTCCCCTGATTGTTACGCGGAGGAGACGAGTTCTGGGAACCAGTTGAGGAATCATTGTCCTCGGCCGAGTCGGAAGAATTGCTCTCGCCGCCTTCGACACCAACCCCAAACTCCGGCGGCTGGAACCGCTCGATATCATCCGACAGTTTGCGACGTCCGGGAAACTGAACTCGAGGAGGCGGCAACTGCGGGACGTATGGCACGTGGGGTTCTTCGACAATCTCCTCTTCGACCAACTCACTGGGATCCGGAGGACTGAGGAAAGCCGAGACGTCAGGAGAAACGGTTTTTGGACGCTCCAGCGGTGTCATAAACCGCGGCGGGTCCACACACTCGCAGGTGTAACTGGTCGTGAAGCCCGGCGCATGAACTTCTCGCCCACACGCTGCGCAGCGGAAGACCCGCAAGACTCGAAGATCGTACTGAAGCGACGGACCTTTCATGGTAACCTTTGCTGGCGAACAACATCCATCGGGGTAAATTCCGAGCAGTCTTTGAACACGTTGGAGCGGAGTGTAGCTAACGCAGGCCGACTGCGGGAGCGTGTGACGGGAGTTCTCTGGACACGAGTGCAGCTTCAATGTTTGGCCGAAGCAGAATCGGGGACTGCAAACCATTGCCGTTCAGAAATCCGGTGTGGTTTGCGTTATCGGGTGCATGGCATCTACCATTGGTTTGTACCTTGTATTTTTGTGCCGTTTGGCTCATCAAGATCTTCGTGGTTCCTGCTCAGCGTAATTCGGAGGTTCCGCAGTATGCGTACTTCGTTATTTGTTTTCTCCGCACTTCTATGTGTGTTCCAGCCGTCATTTCGTCTGGCCGCCGAAGAGCCGTTCGCAGGAAAGAAAAGTGACTGGAACGGTTATGTGCGGTATGACTTCGAAATCAGCAGCCGTCCTGTGCTGGTCGTTGTTCCCAAAGAGGCGGCGAAAGGAAAACCGTGGGTCTGGCATGGAGAATTCTTCGGTCACAAACCGGCCCCGGATATTGCCCTGCTCGGCAAGGGATTTCACATCGTCTACACGCAAATCTCAAACCAGTTTGGCAGCCCGACGGCAGTCGCTCATTGGAATGAGGTTTATGATGTGCTGACGAAGAAACATGGGCTTGGGCCGAAGGCCGCTCTTGTGGGAGTCAGTCGTGGAGGTCTGTATTGCTACAACTGGGCCTCGCAGAATCCAGACAAAGTCGCCTGCATCTACGGTGATGCTCCGGTTTGTGATGCCAAGAGCTGGCCGATGGGCAAAGGGCACGGAATTGGAAGCACCGTTGAGGTCGATCGATTGCTGGCTGCTTACAATGTGAAGACCGAAGATGAGTTGTTCAAGGTGCTGTTGAATCCAATCGATTCACTCAAGCCGCTGGCTGCAGCCAAGGTGCCCCTGCTTCACGTTTACGGTGATGCCGATGAGGTTGTGCCGTGGGATGAGAACACGAAAGTGATTGCGGATCGATACAAGGAACTGGGTGGCGAAATCATTCTGATCGGAAAGCCTGGAATCGGTCACGTCCATGGACTTGACGACTCCACTCCGATCATTGAGTTTATCCAGAAGCACTGTCGCTGAACCAACAGACAGTGCCCCTGGTGTTCCATTATCGAGTGCATCATTATCGTCAGAAACCGCTGGCGTGAATTCACGCGGTCTTCTGTAGGCCACGCAGTTTTTATGGCTGTTAGCTCCGATCGTTGGTCCGGTCGAAGCTATGCCAAATCTACCGGTCGCTGAGTCCAGGCAGAAATCGCGAGATCGATCAGTTCCACGATCGGGCTTTCGACGGCTTCTGGGACGGTCGATGGTACTGGTGGTTCGCCGGTAGGGTTTGACTCTGATTCGGCGGGTGTGTCTTCCGGACCATCTTCGGTTGCCGGAGCATGGTCTCGCTCCGCCATCGCGATTAGAACCGGCAGGTCGTTGATTGCCTCTGCATCATCAGAAAGCAATGACGCAGCCAGAGGATTGCCTGTTGCTGGCTCCTCGTTTGAAGTCACGGTCGTAATCGTGAACGTTTGGGCCACGCTCCAGGTTGTCATAACTCCGTTTGCGTTGATGGCACGAATCCAGACTCGATAGTTTCCGGCCGCAAGCGCGGCGGGGGTGAATGAATTCGTAAGAATGTCTTTCTTGTTGAGGACCACTGCCGTCAAGTCATCACGACGCAGCAGCAGTTCATACTTCACGGCTCCTTCGACAGCCTGCCAGGTAATCAATGGCGTCCGGTTTGTCGAGCTTCCCGTTGGCGTCAGCACGGTTGGTTGGCCACCGGCGATGAAGTCTTTTGGGCCGCTCCACAGCGAATAAACGCCCTGAGCACTCTTGGCTCGTACCCACCAGCGGTAGGTCGTTCCACTGAACAGCACAGGAACCTGTGTCAGAGAAGTCCCCTGAACGCTGATGTTCAACGTCAGCTCGTTCGTCTTCAGATTCTTAAGCTGAAACTCGTAGCTGGTGGCTCCCTGCACGCTGGTCCAGTTGAATTTTTCACCCAGCATCGTCGGCGTGACATCACTCTGAACCGGTGCTGGTGCGATTTGAATATCGATTGGCGATGACCAGCCCGCGCTGATTCCGCCCGACCATGCCGCAACCCAGACTCGATACACGCCAATCGGCAGGGCTGCGTTTGGAGTGAATGAATTCGTGGTGAGTCCTTCCTGAAGAATCACCGGACTCTTGCCAGTTGACAGATTCGAGACCCACACTCTGTATGTTTCGGCCCCGAGAACTGGACTCCAGTCGATCGTCGGGCGAGATGTGGGCTGCATTCTTGTCATCGGAAGGATCGTCGGCTTTGCAACCGTTGAAAACTGACGCACAGCCGACCATGCCGACATTGTATTGCCGGTCCCCAGCGAACGCATCCAGACAGAATAATTGCCGATGCCGAAGTCAACGTTAGGCGTATAGCTTGTGCCCGTCACGATGGTTCGATGGAACTCGTCCTGCGCCTGGTAATTGAGACTGCGGACCCAGATTTCATAGCCGACGGCCTGAGGGACTTCGCCCCACTGGAAGGTGACTCGATAATTGCTCGATACGTCAACTTTCGCGGCAGCAGCCGGCGCCGTCAGCGCAGGAGATGCCAGCCCGATCGTCACTTTATGATCTTCCACTTCGCCATCAGAAGCAGCTCCTGTCGGAGTTAGGCCTCCGGCTGTACTGACACGGACTCGGGCGTAGGATGTTCCAATCGCGGCGTTGGCTGGGACTGAGAACGTAAACCGTCGATCGGTGTTGTTCGTGACAGCCGCACTGTCGATGATTTTCTCTCCGGGATCGGACCAACTGCCGTTGCCGTTGAAGTCTACCCACGCGTCGACTCGACCGCCCAATGCGGCGTTGCGAACCTTGACGACAACACTCGCGTCTGTCCGGCCGGCATTTACCGCTCCGAAAACGACACCATCTTCGTCTGCTCCATCACCGCCGGCGAGGCTGGAGTTCGCACCGTCCACTTCGGAATCGATCGTTTGGCCCAGCGTCGGCCCGGAGACTTCGTGACGGGCCCCATCGTTAGATTGCGTCACCGGATAGGGAGCAGGGGCATCGCCGAAATCACTCGCCAGCAGCACGCGATCTTCCAACGCATCGACAGGCCCCAGCGTATGAGCGGATTTGCGACTCTTGTGACGAGCCTTCACGAGTTCACTGGCTCCGGATCGCAACAGAGAAAGACAACGAGAAAAAATTGGATTCTGAGCCATCGCTGATTCCTGACTGTTCCAGAGTCGCAGACCTTGTCGACTCTGTTTATCGAACAATCGTTAAAATTAGCCCGACTCGGATCTTTGAACGGCGTCCAGATTTCTGCGTTAGCAGTCAACAAATCCGAAATTGAAGCAGTTTGTGCCGGAATGCTCTTCGTGGTTGCAGACAATCGCGGCATAGTCCATAAATCGCGTGTTTTCCTGCAGTAGTCGGTGAACGCTGCGTCTGCGCCTTGTGAGATCTGCATTCAGTATGTCGCTCAAATTACTTTGTGGAGATTAACCCGAATGAGCCCTGGCGAATGCTGAAATCTCGGCAGAGTTTGATTCTGTTCTCGCTACTGCTGTTGGCTTTGGGCCTTCGCGTGGGTGCGGCGATTGTGATCGATCGCCACGTTCGCCATGAAGGCCGACAGTTCCTGATCGAAGGTGACGCAAACGGTTATTGGGAACTGGCGCAGAAGATTGCGAGCGGCCAGGAGTATTCCATCTACACTCCGCCCCGAAGGGTTTTAAGAACTCCCGGCTTTCCATTGCTGTTAGCGGCGAGCATCACCGTTTTTGGACAAAGTATTTTTGTCGCCAGCCTTGTCATGGCTTTTGTGGGAACAGGTTGCTGCTGGTTGACCTGGTTGTTGGCTCGTCGAGTCGCGACTGTTTCCGTTGCCAATGTGGCCCTGCTGTTCGTGGCAGTTTCTCCGCTGCAGATTGGCAGTAATGTGCAGATTCTGTCGGAGACACTTTTTAGTTTTGGACTCCTGGCCTGTTTACTTCCTCTGACGAAACTCGTTCGAACTGGGGAGGCACTGACGGCGGGCAATTCTTTTGTGGCTGGGTTGCTGACCGGTCTGACAACTCTGGTTCGTCCAGGGTGGATTCTGTGGCCATGGCTGAGTTCTCTGCTGGTTATTGTCTGGAGCCATCAGGCCTGGCGGCGTCGGATTCTGTACGCTACGCTCATTTTTGCAGGGTGTTACCTGGCCCTTTTGCCATGGGCCTGGCGAAATAGCAACGTCACTGGCCACTGGATTTTCACCTCGCTGTGGTCCGGCCCCAGTCTTTACGACGGTCTTCATCCCGGAGCAACTGGCGCTAGTGACATGACTTTCGTGGATACCGAAAACGTCTTTTCGAAGATGTCGGAGTACGATACGAATGCTCATTACAAGCAGAGAGCCTTCGAGTTTGCGGTCAATAACCCGGTGCGAACTGTTGAGTTGGCAATTTTGAAAGCCGGGCGATATCTCAGTCCAACACTTAACGCCGCAGGCTTCTCAGGCGGCCCAGCTTCGCTGGCTTGCCTTGCCTGGTACGGCTCTTTTTGGGGCTTGATCATCGTTGGGATTGTCCACCTTCGAAAACAGCCTGTTCTGATTGCTCTGTTGACCGGTCCATTCCTCCAGTTCTTAGTGGTTCATATGGTTTTTGTGGGCTCAATTCGGTATCGTCTGCCGGTCGAATTCCCGCTGTCCATCATTGCGGCTCAGGGATGGGTTGTCATGATGACAAGAATCGGGTTGCGTCGAGCTTAAATGCTCGTAAAAACGGAAGTTGCGACTGGCAGGGATGCATGAAGTTCTCGGCGGTTCTCAAGTGGATGCTGTGCATTGCGCTGGCGATAGTAATCGCCATGGGCGCGGGCGGTGTCTGGCTTTGGCAGAACGGCAATTCGATGATGCGTCAGGTGCTGCTGAC
>CAIXQV010000346.1 GCA_903921605.1 uncultured Planctomycetaceae bacterium
GACGAAGGGGCTGTTCGGAAACGCGTCTCAGCGCAATGAAGCCCTGGCGTATGCCGGCGAATCCATTCGTCGCTATGAACGGCTGATGGCGATCCGATCGCAGCCTCAGCAACAGGGCATAGCGACCATTGATGAACAGCGAGATCTCCTGCTGATGCAAGCCTCATTTGTATCGTCGTTGAGTCATGACGATCCTTTTGTGAACGCTATCAGACAGTCTGCGCACACTGGCAACCTGCGAAATGCTGCTGAACCACTGACGATTCTGAAGGTGCAAATCAATCCGGAATCCCGAGTCAAACTTGCTCCGATCTCGCTGCCTGAATTGCTGGTTCAGCACAGGACTCAGCGATTCCTGATTGAGATTCACAACGAGGCAAGAATTCAGGCACCGCTCAGAATTCGGGCCTTTGATCAGTCCAGCGGGGACCGGCAACCGGCAGAGTGGTGCGATGTGCGGCTGATGGAGAATCTGGTTTCATCGTCGATACTTTCCGGTGAAGAGAATGAATGGAAGCTAATGGAACTGCGGAGCGATCTTGCGGGCCGCCGCGAAGTGCGTTTCGAAGCTGACGTGGGCCAGGAAACGCAGGACCTTGGTTTTCGCTCCACGACGGATGTGCTGCTGAAGGTGAATCCGTCCGCACCATCAGCCGAAACACGTTAACGTCAGGCTGTTTTTTTGCTTCAAGCCGAGTGCCAGCACACTCCCGCTCTGGCTCGATGCACCTGCGCTAGCCGCTGAAGCCATCATTGCTAGAAAAAGAGAGAAAGATGAACGGCTCCGCAATTTTCGTGCTGCGACTTGTTACTCGGAACGTTTTTTTGGCCGTTGCGTTCTGATGATCGGTGTGGGCCGAGTGATTCCCTTGTAGATCAGGGCGATCCCAACGCCGCTGTAAATGGCAGGGAACAGCAGGAAAAGAGAAGCGACGTGGCGCATCACGTAGATGGCTAATGCATTGAGAACAATGCCCACCGCGACCGGAAGAATCACCTCGATTGATTCAACTGCTTGGGATCGCCTCACCCCATATTGGAGCAGGAAACCGTACAAGGCCCACTCCAGCGGCCAGAGAAGAAAAGAAACCGGGATTGTCCATGCGCCCCACGACCGTGGAGAAATGGTAAGAGCCTGCCAGATACCCATCAGTGGATGACCAAGGTACAAAGACGTCCAGAACGCCTCCCCGGCCCTCGGAACTGACAAACCCATAAGGGAAAACAGCAAAAGCGGAAACAACAATGCAGCCAGAGAGAAACCGACAATTGCCAGCTGCCAGGGCACCTCTGAAGCATCTATGGTGGTGGCAGAATCTGATTCTCCACTCCCTGCAACGCATTGTGCTTCCAGGTCAGAACGATTGTTTCCCTCCAGAAAGAGTTGTCGCTCGACGACCTTCATCTGCGAACGCAGTTCAGCCTGCAGTGCGTGATATTTGCTAAGCGGGAGAATTCCGCCTGAACGCAGAAACTTAAGAAACTTCGCCATAAAGATGCTCATGCGAAGTTCTTTGACAGCATCCGTCTCCGTGGGCTGCCTTGGCAGGAAACAATCCCGTTGAGGAAAGGCTGTCCCATTTTCTGCATTCAACGAATACGACTCCGCCAGCTTGGGAAAATCACCAAGGATCTTTTGGGAGTCCTCACTGGTCAGCAACTGTGCCTTTTCCCATTCAAGGATCTGGTCTTCCGTCGATTTCAGGACAGACAGCAAAAGTTGCCAATTGGACTTTGAATCATTCTTCGCATCGGAC
>CAIXQV010000347.1 GCA_903921605.1 uncultured Planctomycetaceae bacterium
ATACCGCCTCCGTACTGACTACCCCCTGACTCACAGCGTTTTGAAGTGTCATCTGTTGGGCAGTAAACGCAAAAGCGCCCGGGCTGCCAATTGCAATCACTTCCTGCCCTCGGCGAAACGTATGTGTTGGTAGCGTGGTTAATGCAGCAATGGGTGTAGGAACTTTCAGGAAAGCTAAGTCTCTTACCGGATCAACATAAATCAATTCAGCCGGCAATGGACCACGCTGGTCCATCGGAGCCGAAGGGAAATGAATCTGAAGTTGAGAAATGAGCTGCTTTTCAATAACGTGGCGATTGGTGGCTATCATGCCTTCACGAATGACAAATCCAGACCCACCGCCTGTACGCCCGTCGATGCATGCGACTGAAGCTTCAACTTTTGCCACAACCTGCTCAACGGTCAGTAACTCAGTGGGAGGCATTGCTGCGACTGTCGGCTCGGACGCCCCTGAGTCCTTTGATTCGGTGGTGGATGCCAGCGGTTCATCCTTCATCTGCTTAGATTCAGCAACTGGGGGCTCGGGTGGCAACGGATCAGGGGGCTTCTGGGTTTGTGATGCATCTACCTTGGATGCATTTTCGTCAGGATCCGAAGGAACCTGGTCAACGGAAGCTACGCGCGAGACACTCAACCTTTGAAATACGAGAAGCCCGACTATCGCCGCGAACATAAAAGCTGTGACACCTGCAGCTATTAACATCAACGTCTGGTGAGACATCTGATGGCGATCATCTATTGTTGGCGTGACCGGCGAAGTGGACTCGTCCTGAATGGCGGCAGCAGGCTCCCGCGATGAATATCTGGCTCTGGTGCTCCGCTGCACCTTAGCAACAGGTTTCGGTGAATCATTCGGCGATGATTTCGGCAGAATTGACTTCTGTCTGCACACCTGGTTTGGACAGATGACAGCTTTACCAAGCATCGTGTCGTCAACACGAAAGGCCGTACCGCACTTTGGACATCGAAAAGAAACAGCCATCTGCAGATCCGAAAAAGAAAAGAGTCAGGCAAGAAAAGAAAATCATCGCCTCTCCCATGATCGCTTCTTCTCTGCGATCTAATCGTCCAGCAAGAGAAATCTCGCTTTTGCATATAACATTGTTTTTCTCATGGAACACCTTTGATTTTCGGGGCAACTCCGATTTGTCATGGTTCCGTTGTCGTTAAGGTCGAAGGAAAGTAACAGGCAGCCAAATCGATCCCATTGCAAGCCACAGCCTTTCAAAGAATGTTGGAGATCGGTCATTGAACAAGCTCACGGGCCGTTCGAAGTCGTCTCAATGAAGTATAAACGAATCGTTGGACCATTCTCCGTTTGCGGTATTTGAACTAACGCGGACATTTCGCCGCGGACCTTAAACTCGCCGGCTTTGGAGGCGTTAAGAAGTTCTTCGACTTGCAGGCGGATTGCATCGTAATCCTGCATCAATGATGCGTGTTGTACCGCAAACTCGCCGATTAATTCCGAAAGATCTTCACAGTACCTTTCTATCGCGGGCCCAAGCCGTCTTGCCGCTTCGAGTCTTGCTTCCGCCTGACTCGACTGTTGCTGGAGTTGTGCCAAACCATTCTCGGCGATCTCCATCATTGTGGCAAATCCTGCCCCACCGCTTTGGTTCATTCGTTCAGCTAAAATTGCCATTTTACGCTGCTGTTCCGCAGTGGCCATCCTCGCTGCTTTCACATCACGTTCTGCAGTTCGGACAATCTGTCTCACGGTCTTGATGCTGTTCTGAGCTCTGCCGATAAACACAGGCTCAAAACTTGCATCTTTTGCAATCGCTCGCAACGGCTGTCTGTGCCAAAACTCGTGGCTGTCTCGGGTTTGCTGCGTTACTTGTTTTGCGATCTCCCGAATTCCATTTTTGGAAGGCAGATTGCGGATTAGGTCCGGCGCACGCGCAATTTCTTGAAAGCTGTCAAGCGTTTGCTTGTTGGGAAACGTTTCGAGATGTCCATTCCCCGGTAGGCGCAGCGCGAGCTCCAGTTTGGGTAGCACCATCAGCCCTTCTTTGGGGTTGCGAATGACCTCCATCTGCAGAGTGCCAAAACCGAGTGGAGCCTCCTGCACTGTTGGTATCTGCTGTTGGAATTTTAGAGGTCGCATCAACGGAAAGTTTGCGGAGGCAGTTGCGGCCATTTGAATTGGCTCCAGCTCGTTCTTGTCAACCACCTCATTTCCAAGATCCATGCATAACGTTTGTGGGACTACGTCGATCTGCTTGATCTCAATGCAGAACGAGAGCATCGAATTTGGAGTCTGTTC
>CAIXQV010000348.1 GCA_903921605.1 uncultured Planctomycetaceae bacterium
AAGACCCGGGACGCACTGGACCGGGTTGAAACTGCAGTGTTTGAGATCGCAGTTCGGCACCGATCATTTCCGCGTCACAAATTTCGGCGGCCGATTTCATCGCCGTCAGATGTTGTCGCATCAGGCCGGGCTTTTCGCGTCCAGCACGGATTCGTTCAATTCGGATCGCTTTGCCGGAGACTGCCGACAACCCGATAGACGTCCGAAGGATCTGACCACCGCCTTCGCCCTGTGATCCGTCAATTGTGATCATCTCTGCCGCTGCCATGCTGAACCTGAAGTTTCCAAAGTGTCCTACTCGATCTGCACCAACTTCGACGCAGGCTCTGACAGTGAACTTTACGAACTCTAATCTGATTCGCGGACTGGCCAGAGGATGAGAACGTTGACACATACTCAGTGCATCAAGTTCACCTGCGGGGACCGAGCGTTACTTTTGAAGCCAGGAGAACCTCAGCCATCACGACTTCGTTGCGGGAGTCACGCCCGACGTAGGGCGTGTACTCCTGTTGAGGTTTGGCATACCGACGTTCAGTAAAAATGGTATCGCACAACATGGCCACAATGGAATTCAGATGACACCTGTGTCACAACCGGACTAACCGGAGTTTGGCACTGCCGAATCGCTCCAGAACCGCGCCGATTTTGCGCCTGATGTCGTTTATGGGGTAAAGTTGATAAAACGAAACATCGCTTTTCGACACGGATGAATCCCCCCCATTGTTCACTGGCCTGTCGCGCCGCGGGAGCCTGGCTCATGCGTCATTTACTGAAGAAGCTTATCGAAGACCAGAGCGGGATGATCATCTCCTCTGAGATTGTTCTGGTAGGCACGATCCTGGTGCTGGGCTCAATCGTTGGCCTGGCGTCACTTTCTTCAGCGGTGACTCATGAACTCAATGACGTTGCACAGGCGTGTGATCAGACTTACAACAATAACTATTCCAACAGTCCGGGCCGCAATGATTATTATCTGACCAGCAGTCAGGGCACTCCGGAAATCACCGGAGGCGGTTACTAGGATTGAACGCCGCGCAGCACCTCTGCTGCTGCAAATAAATACACGCTGATGTCTTGATGGTTCTCCGCCATCGTTCTGCAAACGCCCCCGTCGAACTCACGCGCGACGGGGGTGTTTGCGTTTTTACACTTCAGGGATTCTCAGCATCATTTCGTTACGGCTGGAGTCGTCCACCGCAGCAACAGCGGCAGCAGCACAAGATCACTGATCAGGCCACCGATCATGGATAAACTCAACAACGCGCCGAAGTATACCAGCGGGATAAACTCGGATGCGGTCAGCACCATAAAGCCGGCTACGAGGGCGAAGTGAGCCAGGACGACAGCCTTGCCGACGCTGGATTGAGCAGTGATGAGGGCTTCCGACAGACCAACTTTCGGTAAGGCATTCTGGAAGACTTCGATGTAGTGGACCGAACAGGTAAAGCCCATCGAGACGCTGGCGATCATCGCGGTGCCAATGTTGACGGGGACATTCAGCAGCCCCATCGAGCCCGTGACCAGAGCAATCGGGAACACGTTTGGGACAAGTGAGATTAATCCGATGCGAATACTGCGAAACGCAATCGCCATGCAGACAAATGTTCCAAAGCAGGCCCACAGAAAACTCTTCCACTGATCTTCCAGCAGACTATCAATAATGCGAGCCATCAGGACGAAAAGTCCCGACGCGACTGGAGCTTCCGCCTGCTTTGTCGCTTCACTGGCTGCCGCCTGCGTGCTTTCAAAATGCACAGCAATGGCGTCTCGGACTCTTTGAATTTGAGCCAGCTTGGCTTCAGTGGATTGTTGTTCCGGAGATCGCAGAACGATTCTCATCCGCCGTCGCTCGGGATTGTAAAAGCTCTGCACTAAATCATGCTGCCGTTGATCGACTTTCTGAAGTCTCGCGCTCGCTTTTCCGAGCCGAGGCGGCACGTCGATCGCATCGTTCAGCGACAGGACATCCAGTTGGCAATCTTCCGTTGATAACTGTTTCAGTACATTCGTCAGCTCTTTGGTCTGATCCAGAAACTCACTGGTCAATGGATCAGGAACATCAAACGCGACGTCCCACGTTCCAGCCGGTCCAAGATTAGATTCCACAAATCGCAGGGACTGCACGATCGGAGATGACTCACGAAAGTTCTTGCTGAAGTCTGTTTCGACCTGCATCATCCAGAGGCCAGGAGCCGTGATGGCTGTCAGTGCAAGGCAAACAATAGTCGTCCCCACAGGATGCTGATCAATCAAATGGGCCATGCGATTCAGGACCGCGTCCAATTGATCCTCCAGACGCACACGCCCCGGGATCGGAACGTTCCTGCCCGAAGCAAAAGCCGCTGGCAGCACAGCCAATGTGACCACAATGACAAGCAGCGTCGCCAGAGTCATCATGATCGCAAAACTGCGGACAGGCACGATTTCCGAAACCAGCAACGCGGCAAAGCCAACGGCAATTGTGACGACGGTCCACAACACCGGATGCCAGAGTTCTCTCAGTGTCTGCACGGCTGCGTCGCGTGCGTTCAGGGAGCCTCGCAGCTCACGATAGGAAACGATGATATGTGTGGTCGTACTGATGGAGATAATGGTGACCAGCGAGTTCAGCATAGAACTGACCATACTCAATTGCGCACCAGCCAGAACAAGTATCGCACGAGTGCAAACGACGGAAGTGATCACGATTCCGATGGACACAAGCACCCAGCGAATACTTCGGAAGATAATCATCAACATAAAAGACAAAACACCCAGTGAGGCGAGGTACAGAAGATTGCCGTCCCGCTCAACCAGATCAAACATGTCCTGAATCTGAACGGCTTCCCCTGCGACCGAGGTCTTGGCATCAAACTCCCTGGCCACCGCTCGAATCGCACGGATCGTGTCGACTCGTGCCGCGTTGGCTGAATCGCCGGCATAAAGCTGGAGTACGATCGCAGTGGTTTCCTGATCCGGGCCGATCAGAATTCCGTCAAACAGACTGAGCAGGGCTCTGCGAGTGTTTCTATTTCGAGGAGTCTTCTGGAGGAATCGAGCAAGGTCTCGAGTTCTCGCGCCATCCACTCCCGGCAGTTCCCCAAGCTTTGCGGCCAACGTTTTTATGCGTTGCTCCGCTTCAGGAGTGAGTTCAGGATATTCGCCTTCAGGATTTGTCTGTAGCAGTCCGGGCTGATGCCAGGCAACAATGACAAACTCGTCGCCTCCAAAATCCTTGCGAGATCTCTTTAAGACCTGAATGTCGGGGTTGGCTGGAGGAAAAAAGGACTCGATTGTCTGGTCGAACGACAGTCGATTCGCCACCGGGATGGCTCCCAGCAACAAAACAACCGTGGCCAGCAGCAGCCAATTGCGATAATCCACGAGCCGATTCATGACAATCCTTTGCACGATTGCCATCGCTCACCACGTGAATAGCCCGTCGGCTCCGCCCGGAGCCACTCACAGGGAGTTTTCTGACCATCCACGTTGATAACTTTCCTCAAAATTCAGGCCGCCTGCCGATTCGATCGCGGCGGAACTGTAACGGATGTGTTTCTATCGTGTCACTGCCGGTCTCGAATTCCCGGCGGTTTCAGCGATCAGACACCACCGGATAGCGGGATATTGATTTGGAAAGCAGAGCGGTGATTTCTTCTTGTTTTCGTCGCAAAAATCTCATCTCGCGTCTTTGCGATTCTGCGTCTCTGTGTGAAACTGTTTTTTCACGCAAAGACGCCAGGACGCACAGGGGAAAAACAGAATTCACGGGCTTTAATGGACTGGACTTTCAACCTGAACCCCAGACCGGCAGCCCATAGCATGCTCGCTTTCCAAGCGGCATATCCGCACAGTCCTGCGGTCAGTAACGAAAAAGAGGCTTCTTCCGCACAGGATGCATGAAACGGCGTCTCGCAATCGAGATCCCGGGCGGCGTCATGTTCAGATCCGGGGGAATTGAAGTTACGGCATTTCTTTGGGTATAAACGAGGCTATCATGATCTGCCGGTGTCCGCGTCTCATCGCGTTCGGTGTGCTGAGACGAGATCGCCGTCGAATCTTCCTGCCTCCGCATTGACCCACCAGCGGATCTCTATTCATGAACACTCCCACTGCGCGTTTCTTCGCATCGTGTGCGTTTGTCTCCCTCGTTCTCTTTAGTCAACCGGCATTCAGCGACGTTGACTTTCAGCGGGACGTGCAACCTATTCTGGCGGAACACTGTTGGCATTGCCACGGTGCTGACGCAGAAGATCGCAGAGGCGGCCTTCGGCTTGACGTTCAGGATTCTGCGTTTAAGGGTGGTGAATCAGGCGTCGCGGCCATCGTGCCTGGCAAACCTGACGAGAGCGAACTCATTCGTCGCGTCATGACTCACGATGCCGATCTGATTATGCCTCCGCCGGATCAGAAGAAACCGGTCTCCGAGTTACAGATTCAGACGCTGAAGCAATGGGTCACAGAAGGCGCGAAGTATCAGGCTCATTGGGCTTTCACGCCGCCAACGAAAACTCCGCTGCCAAATGTTGCTGCAAAGAATCCGATCGATGCGTTCGTGATGAGCAGATTACAAGCCGAAGGCTTAGCGCCCTCGCCACAGGCCGCGAATCATACGCTCGGTCGACGCGTGTATCTTGATCTTACGGGACTTCCGCCGTCTCCTCAGGAGTTGACCGCATTCGAACAGGATGGGCTGGAGGCAACGGTCGATCGCTTGATCAACAGTGATCGCTTCGGCGAGAAATGGGCTCGGCATTGGCTCGATCTGGCTCGTTACTCGGACACGAACGGTTACGAGAAGGATCTGCAGCGAGAACAATGGGCGTGGCGGGATTGGGTCATTCATGCCGTCAACCGTGACATGCCGTACAACCAGTTTCTGATTGAACAGATTGCGGGTGACCTGCTTCCGAATGCGACCCAGAGTCAGATTATTGCCACCGGTTTTCTTCGCAACAGCATGATCAACGAAGAAGGTGCCATTGTGGCGGAACAGTTCCGCATGGTTGAAATGTTTGATCGCGTCGACTGCATCGGCAAGGCGGTGCTTGGCCTGTCAACTCAGTGTGCTCAATGTCATACACACAAGTTTGACCCGATCACACACGACGAGTACTACGGAATGTTCGCATTCCTGAATAACTCCTATGAAGCCCAGTCCTGGATTTACACCGACGATCAGTTGCGGCAGACCGTCGAGATTCAGGAAAAGATCCGAACGGCAGAAAACCGAATCCGCACTGAGCGACCTCAGTGGCAGGACGAACTGAACGCCTGGTCCACGGCCTTGACAACGGCCACAATTGACTGGCAACCTCTGGAAGCGATCGAACTCGGGAGCATCAGCGGCCTGAATCACCCGACTCAGGAAGCCGACAAGTCGTTACTGATGAAAGGGCACACCAGCAACGACGTGTTTATGATTGCCGCTCCAGCCTTGAAGGGAATTACAGGCTTACGGCTGGAGGCTTTGCCGCATCGCGATCTTCCTCATAACGGTCCCGGCCGAAGTCGCAACGGGACATGGGTGATCAATGAACTGGAGGTCTTCGTCCGAAAGCCCGACAGTCAGGACTGGGAAAAGCAAAAGCTGGTCAATGCGACGGCCGACTTTTCCGAACCGGAAGCAAAACACGACGAAGGCAAACGAGCAACCGGCCCTGTCGCCCATCTGATTGATGGCAATGACTCGACCAGTTGGAATGCTGACCGAGGTATTGGTCGCCGAAATCAGGCGAGCGTTGCGGTGCTGCAGTTTGAGAAGCCTTTGGAGTTTCCTGAAGGCTCACAGATGAAGGTCGCGTGGCGAATGGGCGACATGCTCGGATGCGGTCGGTTCAGTGTCACAACGGCTCCGACTCCAGCGGCCCCAGCGGTCGATCATGCCGCGATTCTGGCATTGCGGGGGGCCCCGGAAGAGCGAACGCACGAACAGTCAGTGGTGATGTTTGCGGCGTGGCGGTCGTCTGTTCCGGAACTCAAGCCAATCACTGACGAGATCGACGCTCTCTACAAATCGTTGCCTGCTGCATCGACTTCGATTCTGCATATGGCCGAACGTGAACCAGCTTATCAGCGAGTCACTCATCTTCTCGATCGGGGCAGCTGGGACCAACCTCTGAAACCAGTCGAACCGCATGTGCCCACAGGACTCAATCCGTTCCCGGAAGACGCTCCGAAGAATCGACTTGGCTTTGCCATGTGGCTGGCAGATTCCCGATCCCCGTTGACTGCGAGAGTCGCCGTGAACCAGGCCTGGCAGGCGATCTTAGGAATTGGTCTTGTCGAGACCGCTGAAGATTTTGGCACGCGTGCGCCGGTACCTCAGTATCGTGAATTGCTGGATTGGCTGGCCGTGGATTTTATGGAGCATGGCTGGAGTCGAAAGCATTTGATTCGCACGATTGTGAGCAGTACGACCTATCAGCAGGCGTCGAATGCGTCGCCGCAGATGCTGGAACGCGATCCTCGCAATCAACTATTGGCACGAGGCCCGCGTTTTCGGGCCGATGCTGAGGTCGTTCGAGACATTGCGTTGACTGCAGCCGGTTTGATTCATCATCGCATTGGTGGCCCCGGAGTGATTCCTCCGGTTCCCCAGAACGTGCTGGATTACAACTACGTGTACCCCGGATATTGGACTCCGGCCACAGGGCCGGAACGTTATCGACGCACCGTGTACGGTTTTCGGAAACGTTCCATGCCAGATCCGGTGATGTCGAATTTTGATGCACCGAACGGTGATTTCTCCTGTGCTCGGCGAGTTCGTTCGAATACTCCGTTGGCAGCGTTGACTGGTCTGAATGAAACGATTTTCGTTGAGGCCGCTCGTGCATTGGCCATGCGAGTTCTCAAGGAAGCGGGCAGTGATGATAAGGAACGGGCAAAGTACGCCTTTCTGTTGTGTACGTCCCGACCACCGAGCGACGTTGAATGCAATGAAGTTCTGGCCCTGTTGAAGTCACGTCGGCAACGATTGGCCGATGGCTGGCTGAATCCTCGCGAAGTCATCACGGGGGAACCAGGCACGTTGCCAGCCTTGCCGGAAAACACGACGCCACAGGATGCTGCGGCGTGGACACTGGTCGCGCGAGTGTTATTGAATCTTGATGAAACAATGGCGAAGAATTAAGAACGCCTAACATATCCGTAGCTGGGCTCGTGAGAGCTCAGAAACACATCCGAATTCTCACGAATCCGGCTACACTCCACAGACACTACCAACAGTTCATTTCCTGCTCAGTATCGTGGGGCTTCTTAAAACCCTTCCTGACGAGAACACTGCCATGAATATGCATGATCTTCACGCCGCTCAAGCCAGTTATCTTCGCCGCCGTTGGTTTCTTCGCGATTGCGGCGTCGGACTTGGAGCGATCGCAGCTGGATCGTTATTGTCGTCGGATTTGAAGCAGGCTCAGGCCGATGCGGTCGCAAATCCACTGGCTCCGCGACAACCGCATTTTCCAGGCAAGGCCAAGCGAGTCATCTATATTTTCCAGGCGGGTGCGCCCAGCCATCTGGAGATGTTCGACAACAAGCCGGAACTCACCAAACGCGATGGCCAGTTGCCACCGGCCGAGCTTTTAAAAGGCTATCGCGCGGCGTTCATCAATCCAAACTCCGCATTGCTGGGGTCGAAGTTTAAGTATGCGAAACACGGTCAGTGTGGCATGGAACTCAGCGAAGTCCTGCCGCATACCGCAAAGATCGCAGATGAGCTTTGCCTTATTCGCACCATGCAGACCGACGCCGTCAATCACGCGCCGGCTCAGATTATGATGAATACCGGATCACAGCAGTTCGGGCGCCCGAGTTTGGGCTCATGGACTCTGTACGGACTGGGCAGCCAATCGGCTGACTTGCCTGGCTTTGTGGTGCTGACCAGTGCCAAAGGCACCAGCGCCGGAGCCAGCAACTATGGCAGCGGATTTCTGCCCACGATGTACGGCGGAATTCCTTTCCGCAGTGCCGGAGATCCGATGCTCTATCTGTCGAATCCAAAAGGTATCGACGCTGAGACTCAGCGAGCCTCGCTGGATTCGCTCAATCGGCTGAATGAAATGTCACTGCAGACGGTCGGCGATCCGGAGATTGCCGCACGTATTCAGAGTTACGAGATGGCCTATCGCCTGCAAACCAGCGCGCCGGAGTTGATGGATCTGGGCAGTGAGCCGAAAGAAATGCTCGATCGCTACGGCATCAAGGATCCAAAGGAAGCGAATTTTGCTCGCAACTGTTTGCTGGCTCGACGACTGGTCGAACGGGGCGTGCGATTTGTTCAGCTGTTTCACGAAGCCTGGGACCAGCACGGTAATTTGACAGGCGGAGTCAAACAGAATGCTCTGGATACCGATCAGGCCAGCGCGGCTCTGGTGATGGATCTGAAGGAACGAGGACTCCTGGAAGATACGATCGTGATCTGGGGCGGAGAGTTCGGGCGAACGCCGATGGTTCAGGGTGGCAACGACGGACGTGATCACCATAACCGCAGTTTTAGTCTCTGGCTGGCCGGCGGCGGAATCAAGGCGGGACATGTTCATGGGCAGACGGATGAACTGGGCTTCAACGTTGCTAATGATCCGGTGCATGTGCATGACCTGAACGCGACGTTGCTACACCTGCTGGGATTTGATCACCTGCGTCTGACGTTCCGATCTCAGGGCCGTGATTATCGCCTGACGGATGTGCATGGGAATGTGGTGCAGGGGATTCTGGCGTAGATGAATTAAATCGTAAGATGGGCATTCCAGCCCGTCCTTCTGAGGTCGGACAAGAATATTCGACCTTCATTTGTTTTTACAAAGCGCTACGGGATCGCCACACCGAGTTCTCGCAGGACGCGCGAAACTTGAATCAGCGGCAGTCCCATGATGGCTGTGAAATCTTCTGTTTCGATACTCTCGAACAGAGAAATTCCCAGGCTCTCAATCTTGTAGCTGCCAGCACAGTCAAGCGGCTGGTCGCGTTCCACATAACGCAAGGCCTCGCCGGCCGTCAGGTGACGCATTGTCAGCTGAGTTTCATTCATGATCGAAGTTGCCGGTGTCCCGGGAGCAGCGATACAGACTGCGGTGAGAAGCCGGTGAGTTTTCCCGGACATTGACAGCAACTGATCAACGGCTGCACTGACAGTTCCTGGTTTCCCCAGGACAGTGCCGTTTAGGTCAACCAGTTGGTCTGAGCCAATCACGATGGCTTCCGGAAAACGTCGAAACACCGCCAGGGTTTTTTCCGTCGCAAGCCGCTGAGCAAGGCTGTCGGGCGTCGATTCCAAATGATGAAACGCGTGCTCGTCAACATCGGGCGAGACGGAATCAAAGCTGGGGAGCAGTCGTCCGAGCAGCTCACGCCGGTAACGTGAGCTGCTGGCAAGGAGGATTGACAGTGGCATGGACGACCCCGTTACCTTTGACTGTTCTGAGCTCGGTCAGGATTGAAGAAATGTTCCCAGTGATGTGTCCCGCGAACATTCGGCCTCAAGGCAGACCGTGCAAAGTACTACAAAAGCCGGAAGAAAGCTGTGGTAAGAGGATAGTGGAGCAGTCTGAATCGAAACGGCTTGCGTCGTTAGGTTTCAAACACCAAAGATCCAACGTCGCCACCGGGATGAACCAGATCGCGGCGTTGAGCATCGTTCAACAAGCAACTAGTGCTCTGTTAAGACTTGATTGTCGAGCAGAATGGGAATTCTTGCCCGTCGAAACGCAGTCGGACCAGCATGGCCAACTACGATTCAGGGTTTGAGAACGGACTAGTTCAGAGTCATTGACTTCAGAAACGGAAACTGGTCCGCGTTCTGAAGACCGTCTGTGGAAAGGCCTTCGGCATACCAGGCAGGATTGCTCTGGAATCGTTGACGATTGGCTTCATTCTGGAAAAAGAATAGGCGTCCTTTATAGATCGAGCCCAGCTCAATTGCCCCGACCTCAGCTCGACGAGCGATCTGAAGTTCCACGGGATCGCAGCCATGCAGACGAGGAATGTACTGCTCAGGGCTGGCCAGGAACAATTCGCGTTCTTCCGGCGACTGGAAGAAGTAATCAACTCCCAGATAGT
This sequence comes from uncultured Planctomycetaceae bacterium, assembly GCA_903921605.1. Next base: position 10,036 of record CAIXQV010000348.1, read on the forward strand.
TGCCGACGAACTCTTCCTTGCCCTTAACCCATTTCTGTTCTTTCTGCATCGCGACCGGCGAGTAACCGCCAAGCCCGACGACATGGCCTTCACGTTTCACCAGCAGGCATGGACGAAGGTTTTCATCCAGAGAATCTGAACTGGCCGATTCATTTGAGGAGCCCACCAGCGTTTTTACGTTTTGCAGGCGAGCCAAATAATCAGTCAATGATGTTCCGCCAACGTAGCGTCGCAACTCTTTGCCATCATCACCCACGAATACTTCAGTTGGCAACGATGCGATGCCGTACTGCGAAATGAGTTCGGGATGGTGATCTGCGTTGATTTTGACAGCAATGACTTCGGTCCCCAGGACGCTCAGTACAGAGTCCTGATTCATCACTGACGATTCCATTGTGCGGCAAGCTCCGCACCAGTCGGCTTCGAAATGCAGCAGCAGCGGCAGTTTCTTTTCGAGAGCGATTGCTTTCGCCTCTTCAAATGAATGCATCCACTGTTTCGCAGCAGATACTTTGGCAGTGGCCATAGGATCGGGCATGCCAGCCATAGGCATTTCCACCACATCCATGTCCGGCGCAATGGTCAAGATCGTGATGGACAGAGCCATCAGCGTACTAACGGAGATCATCCGCAGCATCCTTTCAGTCTATCGGAAGGTCGCGGCACTTCCGTCCTGAAAGGCCCCGCGATCGACAGAGACCAATGTGGTCTCAGGAGAAAAACACGGGCCTCATGCCCGCTTCCATTTCAACGGTTTGCGATTGTCCTGCAGAACTACGCCCACCGAAATTGATGCCTCAGGCCAGGCCTGAGGCATCAATCCATCCTTGCAGCCAACCAGACTAGGCTGGCAGAATGCCTTTTGTGGTCAGGTAAGCAATAACTTCCCGAGCCAGTGCTTCAATCCCTTTGTTGTCAGAATCCAGAACGAGTTCTGGGTTCTCAGGGGCTTCATAAGGAGCGCTGATGCCGGTGAAATTCTTGATTTCGCCAGCGCGAGCTTTCTTGTAGAGACCTTTAGGGTCACGAGATTCGCAGGTTTCCAGGCTGGCCTGAACCATGATCTCGATAAATTCACCCTGTGGCAGCAATGCACGCACGAGGTCTCGGTCAGCCTTGTAAGGAGAAATGAAGGCTGTCGAAACGATTGTCGCCCCGTCGGCGAACAACTTGGAAACTTCACCGATCCGGCGAATATTCTCCGTGCGGTCTTCCGGTGTAAAACCAAGATTCTTGTTCAGTCCCATGCGGATGTTGTCGCCATCCAGAACGAAAGTATGCACTCCGCGTTCGTGGAGCAACTGATCCACCGCATTGGCGATCGTGCTTTTTCCGCAACCGCTCAGACCGGTAAACCACAGAACCGCACCGCGATGCCCGTTCAGCTTCTGTCGATCTTCGCGAGTAATGTTGTGTGCATGCCATGTAACGTTCGTCGCCTTCTGTTCAGCCATCCTTCGTGTGACTCCAGCAAAATCTCGTGTGACTTGTTTGAAATGCCCGATCCCAAATCCATTTTCAGGTCGGCAGTGCCAACTCACGTGCATCCTTTGGCGACCCGCCTTCGGACTTTTCTTCAATGCCGCCGGACTCTTCCGGTCAGCACGGTCGCGTGAGCGGGGCATCATAGGGAAGCAGGTCATAGCCGCAAACCGTCTCACGACTCGCCGTCCATTCTGGCCAACTTTTCCCATAACATAACTGATCACATGTTCATTCATTGTCAAGATCTATGCGATGCTGCGGAGCATAGGATGGCTGCGTAGTAAGGAATTGGCGTCCTGCCAGGATTTGCCCGGTCCGAAAGGACTCCACAAGCGGATTGTTGGTTTAGTCGAGTGTTGAGAGTTTTTGTTTAGTGGCGAGCGGTAGGCGTAGGCGAAATCGGGCGACGACGCCTGCGGCTTGCCGTTAAACGACTAAAATTCACCCGGCGGAATCAGGCTGAGCTTCATGCCGATAGCATTGGCATGCTCGACGGGCACGTTGAAGTACTTAGCCGGGACTTCCTGATGTTGTCTGGCTTGTTCAGCCTAAAACGGGGCGATGGTAGGTTTTGGGGCATCGGTGGGCCAACCATGCCAGCCGGGTGTCGTTGGGATTTCAGATTCGAAATCTCAAGTCGGCGTGCGGAACTCGGCAATAAAAACAGGCCCGAAGTTTTTGCTTCGGACCCGAGTAAATCATTGAGCAGGAAACAGGAAAACGTTAATCGTCCTTCGCTGATTCCAGTACAGTCAAAAACGCCTTCTGAGGGATCTCGACTTCTCCGAATTGCTTCATGCGTTTCTTACCCTCTTTCTGCTTCTGCAGAAGTTTGCGTTTTCGGGTAATGTCACCACCATAGCACTTCGCGGTCACGTTCTTGCTGAGCGCTGAGATCGTTTCGCGAGCGATTACGCGAGAACCAATGGCCGCCTGAATGGCAATTTCAAACTGGTGCTTGCTGATTTCTTCCTTCAGTCGCTTCACGAGTGCTCGACCACGACGTTCTGCGTTTGAGCGATGCACGATTGTTGACAAGGCATCCACGCGACTGCCTTTGACGAGAATATCCATCTTCACCAGATCGGCTGCAGAGAACCCGATGATCTCGTAATCCATCGTGCCGTATCCGGACGTGACGCTCTTCAGTTTGTCGTACATGTCGTAAACGATTTCGCTGAGCGGCAGCTCATAGACGATCTGGGCACGCGTTGGGCCGAGATATTCGGTGCTGCGATAGATACCGCGTCGATCCTGACACAACTGCATGATCGTACCGACATGCTGTGATGGGACGATGTAGCTGACCTTGGCAATCGGTTCGCGGAATTCCTCGATGATCCCGGCGTCAGGGACGTCCTGAGGATTGTCGATCGTCATGACCTCGCCGTCGCGTTTGACGATCTGATAAGTCACGTTCGGAGCAGTCTGGATCAGGTCCATGTCCTGCTCTTTTTCCAGACGCTGCTGCACAATTTCCATGTGCAACATACCCAGAAATCCGCAGCGGAAACCGAATCCCAGAGCATCGCTGGTTTCGGGCACGAAGGAGAAGCTGGAGTCATTCATCGACAGCTTCTGCAGTTCTTCCCGCAGTGCTTCAAAGTCAGTGGCATCGATCGGGAACATCCCGCAAAACACCATCTGCTTCGGCTTCTGATAACCTGGCAGTGGTTCGGCCGCCGGGTTATGGAACAACGTCACTGTGTCGCCGACCGTGACTTTGCTGAGCTCTTTCAAGCCCGTCAGAATGTAGCCTACCTGACCGGGCCCCAGTTCATCACATGCCACCATGTTGGGACGGAACTGACCGATCTCAAGAACTTCATTGACGACATGTTCCCGCATAAAGCGGACTTTGTCGCCCTTCTTCACACTGCCGTCAAAAATTCGAACGTATGTGATCACGCCGCGATAATTATCGTACTTGCTGTCGAAAACAAGAGCTTTTAGCGGCGCATCGGGAGTGCCTTTTGGCGCTGGGATCTTTTTGACGATCGCTTCAAAAACACTCTCAATATTCAAGCCGACTTTGGCACTGACTCGGAGAGCATCAGTGGCATCAAGCCCGAGAACAGTTTCCACTTCCTCCAGAACTTCGTCGACGCGAATCACTGGCAGGTCGATTTTGTTAACGACCGGGATGATTTCAAGGTTCACAGCAATTGCTGCGAAAGCATTCGCCACGGTCTGGGCCTGAACTCCCTGAAACGCATCGATCAGCAACAAGGCCCCTTCACAGGCGGCGAGACTGCGGTTCACTTCGTAATGAAAGTCCACGTGCCCCGGAGTATCAATCAGGTTCAGTTCGTAAACCTGGCCATCCTGATTCCAGTTAATCGTCACCGACCGCGCTTTCACGGTGATGCCGCGTTCACGTTCAATGTCGAGGTCATCCAGAATCTGCGAGCGGAATTCACGCTGAGTAATCGTACCGCTCTTCAGCAGCAACTGGTCCGCCAGAGTACTCTTGCCGTGGTCGATGTGAGCAATGATGCTGAAATTGCGAATGAACTTGGGATCCATAAGTGCACAAACACGAATTCAGAGGGAAGGGCAAATCAGAAACAGAATGCTTTGTCTAACTGAACGCTTTGTTGACGCGATCAACGGGTTGGAAACCAATTGTCGGTGCTCGGGGTCTGACCCCTGACGCAATTGGTCGCCGACACCAATTTCCCGCCCAATGTGGCGAGAAATGGCCTATTCCGCCAAGTCGTGTATGGTAGCGCAGGGCGCTAGCATTGGTCGAGCCCTGAGCGGGTGGATTCGCAGCGCTGGCAAGAGTTCTGTGCCTGAAATCGCTAATCTCAAACGCTTTCGCAGCGTTGTTGGCCGGTTCGGACTCGGATTCAGACAAACTTTCCGGTCGGAGGCGAGTGGAAAACTGGCCGCAGTTTGCGAGTTCAACGGGCTTTGGGCACGGAGTCTTTCGAGAGCCGAACGTGAGTTTTCAGCGAATTCGCGGAACGAATCACGGGACGAAATGGCCGTGCAGCCGTTATTCTCCGTGCGCGAGTCGTTGAATTTGTGAACTTGGTTGATGGATATCTTTTGAATCAGGAGGTCATTGATGTCGGGTTCGGGTTCGATTTCGGTGCGTTCGCTTGTCCGTCAGAAGCTTGTGAAGACGCGTATCATTGCCACGTTAGGTCCGGCCAGTGAATCGATCGAAATGCTGCGACAACTGGTGATCGCGGGCGTGGATATCTTTCGGCTGAACTTCGCTCACGGAAGTCACACGTGGCTGTCCGAACTGGTCCGCAAGATTCGTCAGGTCTCGGCGGAGCTGGAATGCCCTATCGGAATTTTGGGTGATCTCTCCGGCCCGAAGATTCGTCTGGGTGAAGTCACAGGCGGAGAAGTTCTCTGCAACGAAGGAGCCGAGTTTCGTTTTATTCGTGGGGCGCAGTCGACGTCTCCGACAGACCTGACCTGCACTTATGAACCGCTCATCGATGATGTGAAAGCGGGCGATCGCATTCTGTTGGCGGATGGCACCGTCGGGATGGTTGTGCTGGAAAAGGATCCCGCACTGCAATGGGTTCGCTGCTCAGTGTTTCAGTCGGGGAAGATCCGCAGTCGGCAAGGAGTCAACCTTCCCGGCGTGGCTCTGAGCACTCCCAGCGTGACGGAGAAAGACCGCAAGGACCTTGAGTGGGCTCTGCACAATCATCTCGACTTTATCGGGCTGAGCTTTGTTCGACAGGCGGAAGATATTCGCAGCCTGCATAAGCTGATCGAGTCGCATCATCCGAAGGTGACCCCGCTGATTGTCGCCAAGATCGAAAAGACGGAAGCGATTGACGATCTGGAGAATATCCTTGACGCGACCGATGCCGTCATGGTGGCTCGCGGAGATCTGGGCGTCGAAGCGGAGATCAGCCGTGTCCCGATCCTGCAGAAGCGAATCATTCGCCGCTGCAATGAGCTGCGAATTCCGGTGATTACCGCGACGCAGATGCTGGACAGTATGCAGTCGAACGAACTGCCGACACGTGCCGAAGTGACCGACGTGGCCAATGCGGTGCTTGATGGGACGGACGCAGTGATGCTCTCCGGCGAAACGGCCATCGGTGCTCATCCTACGCAATGTGTGCGTATGATGGATCGCATTGCGTCAGAAGCGGAAACACTGATTGAACCTGCAAATTTCAGTGACGTGCGCGACGATGAAACTCGCCGAGCACGCCCGATCACGGAAGCGGTAGCTCGGGGGACCATTGCAGCGGCCGAATATCTGCAGGCCGACCTGATGGTTGTTGCCACTGTTACGGGCCGCACCGCACTCGCGTTGTCTCGCATGAGAAGTAAAGTTCCAATTGTTGCATTCACCGATCGAGAAGATGTGGCTCGTCGCATGTGCCTGTACTGGGGTGTGACGCCGTTACTGAATCGAGCAGTCCAGCAATCAGCCGATACTCTGCTGCAGTTCGTCATTAGTTGGGGGCAGAAGAATCAACTGCTGAAATCCGGCAGCAAGCTGATCGTAGTCGGGCATACAAACTGGCTCGGGGAAACTCACGACCTGATGATGGTGCATGTGGTGCCGTAGGTTTGAGTGAACTTGAATCCACAACCGCCACCGGGTTCACCCCGGTGGTTCAACGGCTTTTGCACCACTCCTGACCATGAATATCGCCGCAAAAGCGAACCGTGTGTGCAAATGGCTGTGGGATATCGGCTTGGTTCGTTGGTTGCCGTGGAGGCAGGTCGCGGCAATCCGTGAAGTCATCCTGGGCAAGGAGGACCTGCAGAGATTCGCTGCGACGCCATCTGGAACTTCACTTCACGGCGTTGCTTTACAGGGGCGACCTGGACTGTATCCTCCCCGCTCCTGCATTCTTCTCTGAGGTGACCATGAATTCACGCAACTCCCGCAACGGCCTGATTTTGTTCGCCGTTTACCTGCTCTTCTATGGCGGGTTCGTCGTTATCAACGCGTTTGATCCAGCCAGCATGGAGCGAACTCCTATTGCTGGGCTCAACTTGGCCGTGCTGTATGGGTTTGGGCTGATCATCGGGGCCGTTGTGCTGTCGGCGATCTACGGAGTTCTTTGCGGGGACGCATCAGGGAACAGTTCTGGCTCAGATCATCAGGAGCCAAAAGCGTGATTTACGAATCATCATTTCTCGCTGTGTCGATCTTTCTTGCGTTCGTGGGATTCACTTTGGGACTTAGCTTCTGGCTGGGGGGCAAAGCGAAATCGTCTGAAGGCTACTTCGCGGCTCATGGTCAGATTCCGTGGTTTGTGAACGGCATTGCGTTCGCGGGAGATTATCTCTCAGCGGCGTCGTTCCTTGGCATCTGCGGGATGATCGCCTTTTACGGCTACGACGGATTCCTCTATTCAATCGGATATCTGGCCGGCTGGATTGTCGCACTGTTTGTTGTCGCTGAACCTATGAAGCGACTGGGACGATTCACGTTTGCGGATGCTCTGGATTCGCAGTTCAACTCCAAGGGAATCAAGCTGGCTGCAGGGATTAGCACGCTTGTCGTCAGCGTGTTTTATCTGATCCCGCAAATGGTCGGCGCGGGTGCGCTGGTGACGCCGCTGCTTGGATTTCCGCAGTGGGTTGGTGTCGTGATGGTCGGCGGAGTTGTCATCCTGATCGTGGTCACAGCGGGAATGCTTTCGACGACATGGGTGCAGTTCCTCAAAGGTGGCTTACTGGTTGTGTTCAGTGCGATCCTGACATGGATGATTCTGCAGCGCGGATTCAAAGTGGAAAAAGGCGGCAACGACGGACATGAGTTCCAGACGTTCCGCATTACTACGGATGATCTGACCAACGGCGA
>CAIXQV010000349.1 GCA_903921605.1 uncultured Planctomycetaceae bacterium
AATGAGATGAAATTGTTTAGCGGCAAGCCGCAGGCGACTGCGTTTCATCGCCGGTCAGGTTTTAGAAGCATTCAGCGTTCAACCTGCGTTTTGGATTTGACAGAGTATTACATGGACTGTCTCGAATCGACCCCTTCGGCCTCGTGCCGAAGGTGAGATGGTTTGGCAACCAGAAAGATGTTCCTTTATGACGCCTCTGACGCCTCACTTCCCTCAAACCACTGCCTACGACAGTGGTTTGAGGGAATCGGAACATTTCGGGCGGATTCGTATGCTGGTTTCCAAACGTTACACCACTCAGGCAAGCTGAGTGGCGTCAACAAGCAAGATTTGGGACAGGCGAACTACGCTACCGCCACGGCAGGTTCATCAACCAGAAACAATTCCGCTTTGGTCGCCCCGGAAGTGCTCAGCAGTTCCTTTGCTCGTTCGACTTCTTCCGGAGTTCCATGCGCCACCATTAGAAACTGTCCGGACTTGATGCAGCCTTCATACTGCACAATGCTGTTGTTAGGAATTCCGACACTGACCAGCGCCGCTCCAAGAGCACTCAATCCGCCCACCACCGCCGCGCTTTCGAGGGCACCAACCAGTGCGGCTACAAAGGGACCAGCCACAAGCAGTGGCCCAACTCCAGGCACCATAAAGAATCCTGACCCAAACAACAGCGCCCAGAATCCGCCCCAGAAAGCTCCCTGAGTTCCCCAGTACAACATGCGATCGCCGGCGTTGTAATAGCCCACCACATTTTCCTCGGAGTGATATCCCTTGCCGATGATAGAAAGCAGTTTCATATCGAAGCCTGCATCTGCAAGGTGTTTCACGGCATCCTCGGCCAATGTGTGCGTGCTGAACGTCGCAATCACACTGTTCCTATGGCGATCGATCTTTGCATTAGGATTTTTCATCAGAAATACGTCTTTCTTTGGGGCATAAAAAAAGCCGACGTGACCGAACACTCGAAAGTATTCGATCACGTCGGCTTACTTGAAAACGGGCGGCTCACATTTGAACTGCCATTTTTGAGGTCGTCCGACAACCTGAGATTTTGTCACCAAACACGAGGTGCTCTTGTGACAGTGCGATCTTCACGATGTGAGCAGGATTAGCAACACCAATGAGCACCATCTGCTGGAATTGTGGGGAATTCACAGATTGCCGTCGAGAGTTTCTCGAAAGGTTTAAACGCGTCGCAGTGACGGCAGTTTTTGTTGTCAGCGAATCTCTAGGATTAAACATCCGGGACTTGAAGTCTCATACTACGTTTTGTTTGACGTTCAAATCCAGCTCTTCTTCAACAGCCACATTTTCAGCAACTGCGTGATCACAATGTAGGCAAGAAGTGATACCGCCAATAAAGGCCAGTAGAGCTTGGGGAGTTGAGTAAATCCGAGATAGTCGCCGAGCACTGTGAAGGGGATGGCAACTCCGATGGCCATAATGGTTGCGGACATGACAAGCAGCGGCCATGAAGGCCAGCTCTGCAGGAACGGGATCTTATTCGTCCGGATGATGTGAATGATCACGGTCTGAGTTAACAGGCTCTCAACAAACCAGCCGGTCTGAAACAGCCGAGTACTATGAGCGGCAGACTCCGGAGTGCTCGTATCCCAGCAGTTGAAGACGTAGAGCATGATGAAGAACGTGGTGAAGTCGAAAAGCGACGAACAAGGCCCGATGAACACGATGAATCGAGTCAGCTGCTGCATGTCCCACGGCCGTGGCTTCGTGATCTGCTCGGCATCCACGTTGTCGGTTGGAATCGCGGTCTGGCTGATATCGTACAGTAAGTTGTTAGCAAGAATCTGAATTGGAGACATCGGCAGGAACGGCACAAAAATGCTCGCCCCGAGCACGCTGAACATATTGCCAAAGTTACTACTGGCTCCCATGCGAACGTACTTCAGAATGTTGGCGAAGACTTTGCGGCCTTCGACGACGCCAGCTTCCAGAACCATCAGGGATTTTTCCAGAAGGATCAGATCGGCCGATTCTTTGGCAATGTCCACGGCCGTGTCGACACTGATCCCGACGTCGGCCGTTCGCAGCGCCGGAGCATCGTTGATGCCATCTCCCATGAAGCCGACAGTATGCTTCTGAGATTGCAGAGCCTTGATGATTCGCTGTTTGTGCGTCGGGGAAACTCGAGCAAACAACGTTGTCTTCCACGACACCTCCGCAAGTTGCGCGTCGGACATGGCTTCGACATCGCTGCCCAGCAGAACAAAATCGGTGGCCAGACCGACCTCTTTGCAGATCTTCTTTGCGACGAGTTCATTGTCCCCGGTGACGACTTTCACTGAAATCCCGTGGGCTTGCAGAGCTTTGAGGGCCGCGTTGGCAGAATCTTTCGGCGGATCAAGAAACGCCACGTAACCCTTCAACGTCAGGCTGGTTTCATCGTCTTTCGTGTAAGGCGTTGAATCACCGGCGACGATACCTCGTGGAGCAATGTCCTTGCTGGCAATCGCGAGAACTCGGAATCCATCGGACGAAAGTCGTTCGTACTCCTTTTTCAGCTCGTCAATATGAGCATGGTCCATCAGCAGCCGCTGTCCGGCCAGTTCAAAATCAGCACATCGAGGAAAGATGGCTTCCGGCGCGCCTTTGCTGATGATGCGGTCCTTGTCATCAGGAGTTCGGACGACAACGGACATAATGCGACGCTGAAAGTCGAACGGGATCTCGTCGACCTTGGTGTATTCCGGGATTCGCGCATGATCATGAGTCTCGACGTGGGCCAGCACGGCACGATCGAGGATGTTCTTCAGGCCGGTTTGAAAATGGCTGTTCATGTAGGCCAGAGCCAGCACATCATCGCTTTCCTTCAGCGCGACATCGCAGTGGCGTTCGAGAATGACCTGATCCATTGTGAGTGTCCCGGTCTTGTCGGTACACAGGACGTCCATCGCGCCGAGATTCTGAATGGCGTTGAGCCGCTTCACGATCACCTTCTGACGGCTCATGGCTAATGCTCCCTGAGACAAGCAGACGGTGACGATCATCGGCAGCATTTCGGGAGTCAGCCCGACGGCGACTGCGATGGCAAAGAAAAAGGCTTCCGACCAGTTTCCTTTGGTAAATCCGTTGATAAAGAACACCAGCGGAACCATCACGAGAACAAAGCGCAGAATAAGCCACGTGAACTTCGCAATGCCCTTATCGAAGGCGCTTTCTTCAGGCTGTTCCGACAATGTTTCGGCCATGCCGCCGAGATACGTTTCTTTCCCGGTCGCGACAACGACACCGGTCGCCGAACCACTTTCCACGCTGGTGCCAAGAAAGGCAATGCAGGTGAGGTCGACTGCGACATGACTTGCGATCGCCTTCTCGGTTTCGAATTTCTCCACCGGCAAACTTTCGCCTGTGAGAGAGCTCTGCATGACAAACAGATCTTTCGCAACCAGCAGGCGCAGGTCGGCGGGAACCATATCTCCGGCGGCCAGCTGCACGATGTCACCGGGCACCAATTGCGAAATCGAAATTTCCTGCGGCTGTTTGTTTCGAATGACTGTGGCTGTGAGCGAAATCATGGCCTTCAGTTTTGCTGCGGCCTTGCTGGCTCGACCTTCCTGAAGCAGATTCAGGCCCACGCCGAGCACGATCATCGCCGACATCACCGTGGCGGCTCGAATATCGCCCGTGATAAACGAAACCAGCACCAGTGAGGCCAGCAGCATCACGAGCGGATTGAAGACCGCGTGACGCAGAATCCTGCCGAATCCGCCCTGAGCATCAGCCGCGAGGATATTGGGGCCATATTGATTGAGCCTGGATCGTGCCTCATCTTCGCTGAGTCCACTGGTGCTGGTCTTCAGTAGCCGGCAGGTTCCCTCAGCATCAAGTGTTGCGGCTTCGATTAATCTCTGCGACGCGTCAACATGCGGCTTCTCGCGACGGATCGAGGTAAACAGTCTTTTCGGGAACAGTGTGGAGCCGGTCAATGTTTTGTCCCAGAGAAGAACTGGTGAATTCGCAAACGCAGTAAGATACGGCCAATAAAAAAAGCCGACGTGACGAAACGCCCTGCGGCTTCCATCACGTCGGCTTACTTATCAACGAACCAGCGGGTGTGACCTGCCGGTTATCAGATGAGTCATCCGAAAATTGCCAGCACTGATCCTCAGAAAGAAACTCTGTGCCGACACCAATCCACGGTAACAGATTTCTTGTGGGGGAAACAGTTACCCTTTCACAACCACAAACCGAGAACTCTCACCGGCCTGAACGAGCATCAGCACTCCGTCTTCAGGTTTGAATTCTTTAACAGCATCTCCAAACTCGGCGACCGACTTGACTGACGTCTTACCAACTTTGCGGATCACCATGCCATCTTCGAGTCCAGCACTGGCGGCCGGGCTACTTGGCTCAACACCGGTGATTACGACTCCGTTGACATCAGACATTCCCAACTGGCTGGCAACATCTGGCGTGAGATCGGACAGCTGAAGTCCCAGTCCGTTGAACTCTGAAGCCGTTGATTTCTCAGCCTTCGTTGGTTCCACAGCAGACACCGTCGTTGGCATCGCTTCGACTCGGACGTCAATCGACATCTTCTTACCATCTCGAATGACCACAACCTTGTGAACATCATTCAGTGACGCTCGTTCCACGCGTCCCTGAAGGTCAGCTGGTTTCGTGATGGACGTCCCATCAAACTCCAGAATCACGTCGCCGCTGAGCAGTCCGGCATTGGCCGCAGGACTCCCGGCTCGGACGTCTGTAACTACTGCTCCTCGGACGGTATCGAGGCCAAGTTGTTTTGACAGCGTACTGTCGATGGATTGAATTCCGACTCCAAGAAACGCTCGCTGAACGGTTCCATGAGCCATCAATTCATCTCCCACCCAGCGAGCCAGGTTGACCGGAACGGCAAATCCAACACCCTGATAGCCACCGCTTGTACTGGAAATCGCAGTGTTGATACCGATAACTTGCCCATCCAGATTCACCAGCGGTCCACCACTGTTACCGGGATTGATCGCCGCATCGGTTTGCAAGAACTCTTCACGAGCCGTGATACCAATTCCACGAGCCTTCGCGCTGATGATGCCGGCAGTGACGGTTTCATCCAGTCCGAAAGGTGCTCCGACAGCAATCACCCAGTCGCCAACGTTGAGCTGATCACTATTGCCAATGACGGCGGCTGGCAAACTGTCTTTGGTGTCGATTCGAACTACAGCGATGTCTGTCTTAGGATCTGTCTTCCATTCCGTCGCTTCGAACTCTCGGCCGTCATGCAATTTGATCAGGAGCTTGTCCGCATCTTTGACCACATGATTATTGGTCAGAATGATACCACTGGAATCCACAATCACACCAGAGCCCATGCCGGTTCGCTGTGGCTCGCTCTTCCCTTCTGATTGTTCTTGGGGCATGTTGTCGAAGAACTGTTTGAACAGCGGATTGTCTTTAAGTTCCTCCGGGATCTGGCCGTGTTGACCCATCCCCGCAGGTTTCGACGACATCGACTGAATAGTGACAACCGATGGCATCACCGCTTCCGAGGCTTCTCGAAATGCCCCCGAAAGTGACTTGGCGTAGTTGTGGGACACCGCGTGTTCGCCGACCTCTTTTTGTCCGGCTGTTGTGTCCGTCCATTTGATCGTCGTTCCGGCAACGGCTGGCGATGATCCATAATGGATGCTGGCTCCAACTCCGGCTGCTGACAGCATTAAACCTGCTGCCATCCATTGAAATGATGTGAGTTTCATGCTGACTCTCCCTGTTCAGCGGAAAGTTCAAACAACAAACCGCACTGCAACTGCCGAGCGAATTCGTTTACTGTCTGATGCTGAACACGGAGACCAGAAAAGCAAGTGGTGTGCCGCGTTGGTAAGATTGATTCGTGAGCTTTATCGCTGAGTTTTTTCGTGTTTGCGACGAAAACTCGCGGGGTATTTTGTCCCGCGGGGCATTCCGCCCCAACTAAGAACCAGCAACAAAACTGTAGCTGAACTCGTGAGAGTTCAGGCATCACTCCGAATTCTCACGAATTCGGCTACGGTTTATGTTTTGTTAGGCGTTCTAAGAATTCTCATCCTGCTTCAGGCGACGATAAAGTGTCTTGCGATCGACACCGAGGATCCTGGCGGCTTCGGTGCGATTGCCCTGCACACTCTCCATGACTCGCCGGATATATTGCTGCTCAACGGCTTCCAGAGTTTGCAGTTCGGCAGGATTGGACGTGTCGATGCGAAACGTCGATTGGCGATAGTTGCGGATTCGCTCGGGCAAATCATCCACGATCAGCTTTTCAAACTCCGTCAATGCGATGGCACGTTCCATGACGTTTCGCAGCTCACGAACATTCCCGGGCCAGTCATAGTTCAGGAGTCGCTCGGCCACAGATGGCAAGAAATCCGTCACGCGTTTGTTCATCTCGCGAGCAAAAGAATCCAGCAGCCGACGAGCGATCAACAACACATCGGTTCCTCGAGCCCGCAGCGGGGGCAGGTCCAGCTGAATGACATTAATCCGAAAATAAAAATCTTCCCGATACCGGCCTTCTTCGACGGCCGCCTCCAGATCTCGATTCGTGGCTGTGAGGATTCGTGCGTCGAAAGGAATCTCCTTATCGCCACCGACCGGCCGCACGGTGCGTTGTTCCATCGCTCGCAGGAGTTTCGCCTGCAGCCCCAGCGGAAAATCGCCAATCTCGTCCAGCAGAATTGTTCCGCCCTGCGCCTGTTGAAACAGTCCTTTCCGATCGGCCCGCGCATCAGTGAAAGCGCCTTTGGCATGACCGAACAGTTCGCTCTCCAGGAGATTTTCCGGAATCGCCGCGCAGTTAATGGCGACGAAAGGCCCGGCACTGCGACTGCTGTTCTTATGGATCGCCCGCGCCACGAGTTCCTTGCCCGTTCCGCTTTCACCAATGATCAGGACGTTGGCTGATGTCGGTGCGATGCGGCGAATTTGATCGAACAATTTCTGCATGACCGGACTCGAGCCAGTCAGTTCCTCAAAGTGATCTGCGACCGGATTCTTGTCGCTCAGTCGACGGACTTCTTCCTGCAAATTGTGATGTTTGATAGCTCGATCCAGCACCACGGCCAGCAGTTCCATCTCCACCGGCTTCGTCACAAAATCCCATGCTCCGGCACGGATTGCTGCGATGGCGGTTTCCATACTGCCGAAGGCCGTCATCACCACGACTGGAATATCAGGCCGGTTCGCCACGACACGTTCACATAACTGAAGCCCGTTGAACCCCGGCATGTTGAGATCGGTCAAGACGACCTGCACGTCGCTCGCCGGCAATGCCGCTAGAGCCTCCGCGGCCGAAGTGAAACCGATCACCTTAAAGCCGCGAAGGGCGAGATCCGCTTGCAGCAGTTCAACCATGCTGCGTTCATCGTCAATGACCAGAACCGAACCACTCACGACTGTTCCTCCAGCGGCAGAAAGAAGGCAAACGTTGTTCCTGCTCCAGGTTCGCTCTTCACAGACATCCAGCCGCCATGTTCCGCAATAATTCCATGCACGATGGAAAGCCCCAATCCTGTTCCCTGACCAACATCACGTGTCGTAAAAAACGGCTCAAAGACATGCGGCAGGTTGGCCTCCGAGATCCCATCACCGTCATCAATCACCGACACCCTGACGCACTTCATCGGTCGTCGATCGGCCGAATCCGGGTGTGTGCCGGAACACTGCTCGGCACGGATCAGGATATGAACGGGCGAATCTTTCGCAAGCATCGAGTTCATCAACAGATTGGAAAGCACCTGCTGCAATTGAGCCGCGTCCGCTCGAACCGTCACATCCGCAGTGGATTGCAGCTCAACCTGAACCACCGCGTTTTTTTTGCGGATCATCGATTCCATCAGGCTGACCGTTTGATCGATCACAGTATTCAGCTGACAAGGAACGCGATTCGGAGGAGATCGACGAGC
>CAIXQV010000350.1 GCA_903921605.1 uncultured Planctomycetaceae bacterium
CGACGATCCGGTTGCTCGCGAATCATCTCGCCTGCTGTGTGCCGCCGTCACGGGTGCTCAGACAACTCTCGATCCTGTTCAGATGAAAGAGTGGACTCCGAACAGCAATTACGGAAGCCACGCGTTCGGCATCTTCAAAGAGGTCGATGGCAAAAAACAGCGAGACTTCGATGCCTTCCTGGCCAAGCGTGACAGCATCATGCCGTGGATCCGGGAGTATTCACCGTACGCTCTCGTTTCTGCGGACGATTCGCCAGTCTACCTTTACTACGGCGCGCCGCCGGCTTTGGGTCAGGTCGAAAAAGATCCGACACACTCGGCGAATTTTGGCGTGAGGCTGCAGGAACATCTGCAGAGTGTCAAAGTGCCGTGTGAGCTGGTTTATCCGGGTGCAATGGATGTCTCTCACAAGACCGTTCAGGAGTATTTGATCGCTCGGCTGACAGCCAAGCCGTAGGGTTTTCAGGCTCAGAAGGTGCTGTCACTTCTGCGGGTTCAAAACATCCTCCACCAACAGCAGCTTCCAGCCGTACCGATAGAGGTTTCTCGAATCCGTATAACGCGATTCCGAGGCCGCGGAACCGAGAACAACGACGATTAGTCGTTTGCCATCACGTTCACCTGTTGAGACGAGGCACGCACCAGCTTGATCGGTCGTGCCTGTTTTTATTCCATCATAGCCCTCAGTTCCCAACAGCTCATTCGTATTCTTCCACAGAACGTTGCGGGTGTATCCGCCGGGCCCCGCAACCGTGGCTCCGCGTTGACGCGTAGACGAGTACTGCCCCATCACCGGATTGGTCAGGGTGGCTCGAGCCAGAATGGCCAGATCGGTGACCGTCGACTGATGAGAGTCATGCGTCAGTCCATGCGGATTCGTGTAGTGAGTCTTCGTCATGCCCAGTCGTGCGGCTTCGGCATTCATTGCGGCCACGAACAGCTCCAGAGGATCCTGTTTCGGGTCATTCGCCGCGGAGTTCTCAGTCGCCGCCGTTGCAGAGGCCAATCGAGGTCCGAAGTGTTCCGCCAAGGCGACACTCATGTCATTTCCGGACGGCAACATCAAGCCATATAAGGCTTCTCGCACAGGCACCGTTTCTCCCGCGCGAACGTCAGAAGTTGATCCTCGAGTTTCATCCGCTCGAACGGACATTGTGAGTGTTTCGTCCAGCACTTCCGGATGTTGTTCAGCCAATCGAGCCACCAGCCAAGCGGTCATGATTTTCGTGGTGCTGGCGAAGTGGCGAGACGTCTCGGTTTCAGCCCCCGCCAGCATGCGACCATCAGCCGCGTCGACAATAATCCACGAATCACATGAGACAAACGGGACGGCACCGGCGAGCGGATCTGCGGGCAGCTTCGGCAACATTTCAGCATTGATCACGTCCGGAGTTGCGATGGTGGCTTCTTCGATCACTGGCCCAAGTTTTTGCCACAAGGCCGTGTCCGCGATGCCCGTGACTGTCAGTGCATTCGCTTCCTGAAACTTTCGAACGGCGGATTCTGTCGCTGGCCCGAAATCTCCGTCGACTCCTAATCCGGGCGACGGCTCCAGCCGTGCATTCAAAGTCCGCTGCAGAAATTCCACTCGAGTCCCGAAGGCTCCGACGTGTAATTCCGTGGGTTCATTCGGGGCGGTCCGTTCCCACTCCGGATTAAAATGATCAAACGCGCTGCGAGCGATCTTACCAATCAGCACATGCGCGGCGTTGTCATCTTTCCAGCTCTTGTCTTTGTTGTTTGTTGTCAGTACGCAGATCGCGAACGGACCTTTGGGACCGTAAATAATCCCTGCATTGCAACGACTCTCAGACACCGCGCCGGATTTGTGAGCGACCTTGGTGCCGTCCGGCAGCTGGCTCACCAGCATGGTTTTGTCATCACAGGCCAGCAAGTGATCCAGCATGGCTTTGCACGATTCAGAAGACGCGGCCGTTCCTTTGTGAAGTTGCTCCAGCAGATTGACCGTTTCGTTCGCGGTTGTGCTGCCAAGCCCATACAGCTTGCTGCGATCCGGCGCGATGGACGTTTCGCCGCGATAAACCTTGGAGTTCAACCTGGTCTGAGGAAATCCGAGGCTTTCCATGGTGGCCGCAGTCGTCGGCAGTCCAATCTCGTCAACAACCAGATTTGTCGCGGTATTGTCCGAGTAGCGAATCATCAGCCGGATCGCATCGCGCAGAGAAAGCTGCAGGCCGGAGGAAAAATGTGTGGTCAGAATCCCAGATCCCGGCACCTTGTCGGTTTCCTCCAGAGCAATCATTTTGGCCGGATCCAGCTCTTTGC
>CAIXQV010000351.1 GCA_903921605.1 uncultured Planctomycetaceae bacterium
AGTGTTTTACTCGGTCCGGCGACGATACAAGGCTGCTTGTCTTTCAGGAAGAAATCGACGATCCATAGATTCTCATATTTCCGCTCTGCGAATTCTCTGGAATCAATGAAGCCAAAGTCAGGCAATCGGTTTCTTCCACGCCCTAAACTCGACTCCTGCAGCATCTTTGCGGTATGCTCGACTAGATGTTCAATGTTGCTTTCTGGTCGTCGAGCCTCGCTCAGAATCAACTCACACTTCTCAATCAGCAATCGCTGCTGATATTTGTCCCGCACGATCTTTGCGTAGTGCCGGACGTGTTCGGCATGTGGAACAGCTTCGTTGAGTGTGGCGATGTAGATAGTGCCGCCAGCGTCATCAAGTCGCCCAGTGCTGGCAAGGTGTTCGATCAGAATAATCTCGTCGATGACTCTTTGACCGCTGTCCCAGAGACTGCAGATTGAATCAGCAACAACTCGATTCTGTTCGAAGTAGAATATCTCAGGATCTGGTCTTACCTTCTCGATCGCTGCATTGAAGTAAAGCAGACTTCCGAGGAATCCCTGTTCAGCGTCCGCGTTGTAAGGCGGGACCATTGCCGAGCGTTCAACGTCGTTGGCAATCATGCTTCACCACCGATCTCAAACAGCGTTCCCTGCTGTTCTGTCGGGAGAGTTTGCCATTGCGGCATACCGAGTTCGGCCCGCAGCTCTGATTCGGTCAATCCAAAGTGCTGAGCCACCTTTGGCACTGGCCAACCGCAACCGATCATCTGGCCCGCATCAATCTTCTGTTCAGCGTTCAGAGTCCTCTGGATTTTTCGCCTATAACTTTCCATACTGATATCGCTCCTGTTGCCGTCTTGCCGGACGGTTTGAATTGAAAATGTGTGTTGCAAGAAAGCTCGATCAGCTTCCCAGTTGGTCGGGCTTTTCTTTTTTCATCATGTGATCAAGTGACGCATAGACCATGTCGCGTTCTTCTGGTGTCATGCTCAGGAGTTGCGTGCAGATCACATATCCGCGATCTTGCCACGTGAGGCGATACAGTGCATCGTTCGCAATCTGCATCAGTTGCGGGTGGCGTTTCTTGTCCTTACCCATCTTGATCAACGTGTGTTGAATCTGAATGACGGAAGGAGACTTCTTTTCCACCTCAGGTTCTGCTTTCGCAGTTGCTGGCTTCGACACCTCAGGCTTCGCCGCCGCCACCGCAGCATTCAACGTGATCTCGCCACGTTCAACCGCTGCCACCGTTTCAGGCGTTGCTGTCTTACGGATTTTGCGAGCCTGCTTTACAGAATCCACGCTGACATTCAGCATCGCCGCTGCTTCTGCCTGCGTTGGCTGAGATAGCGGAATTCCGCTATCTGGTTTCTTCTCGCCCTGCTTCAGGCTTGCCAACTTGTCGGCAACCATTGCCCGCTGTGCTGTCGTCAGATGCCGTCGATGAAGATTGTGGGAGACGACATACTGCCACGGATCAGTCTCGTCCATGAGTTCAGCAACTTGCGGTTCAATGCCGAGTTCACGACAAGCCCTCAGGCGATGCCGGCCGTCGATCAGTTGCCCCTGCCAAACGACGATATCTTCGCGCTGGCCATGTTCGCGGATGTCCTCTTTCAGCCCGAGGAATTCCGCTTCAGTCATTGGCGGAAAGAGTTCGGCCGCAGGATGGATCTTCAGTTCGGTATTGCCCTCCAGCATCTCAATCAGCACATGACCGTGACACGCCTCGGGACAGCACCAGCAAAACAGGATCTTGCCTCTAAGTTCCTCCAGTGAGTTCATCAGTTCTGGCTGATGTTTGATCCACTCACGGTAGGCTTTGGTGACTTCGTCACGAGTACCGTCTTTATCAATTATGAACGGGTTCGCCCACTTCGATCGTGTCAGTCCGTAGTTCTTGTTGGCACGTCCGATGTAAACGTGATCGGGGTTACTTGCGTCGAAGTCAACTCCCTTAATGTTTACGACTCTGGTTTGCATTAGAGAACCTCCTTCAGTCGATCAAACGACCAAAGATCAACGCCCGTTTCCTTGTCGTCGCGGACTGCCTTAGGCTTCGGCAGATCAAGCAGCGTTGGCACATCCTCTGGCTTGCATCCCAGATAAGCTGCCGCCTTCTCTTTGTCGCCACCGTTGCGGAGGAATTCACGGGCTTCACGAATGGTGTCTGCGTCGATGTATTTCATCGCGCCACCTCGCCTTCATCGCTGGCTACTGCTGCCTGAGCATGAAGCCACGCCCACGGCACGCGAACGCTCTTTCCGAATCGCTTTGAGGGACATTCACCAGCGTTGATCATCGCGTACATTTTGCCACGCGAAACACTGAGATAGGCTGCTGCTTCGGGGATCGGAGCAAGCCCCGTTTTCTGTACTGCTGACTTCAGTTCAGCGTTCTTCATGTCTTCGGCACCTTTGAAGAGATTTCCCTTCTCTTCATGCCGATACGCGCACAACCGCCGCGCGTAAAAAAAGGCACAAAGAGATCGTCCGAAAGCCCACACTCATAGTAGTGCTTTCAAAAAATCGCTTCTGCCTTCGCTCAAGCAAAAACGCGGAGCAACTCATTGTCTCCTCGCTCAGACACTCATCCTGATAAAGGCACTCAATGTCCCTCGGTCGTTTTGCGTACCCGGAAGATATACCACGTTCACGTAGTGTCAAAGCAAAATGTGGTA
>CAIXQV010000352.1 GCA_903921605.1 uncultured Planctomycetaceae bacterium
AAGGCCAATTGACCACAGGTTAATCGCCCCGGCGGCGGAGCTGGTGGAAGTGAACGCGATTGACTTCCAAGCTGCGGCTCCTGCGATTGAAGGCACCGAATCCAATCTGCCGGCGTCCAGTGCTGTGCTTCCACCTTCAAAGCCTGCGATTCCTGCGGCTCCTGCGATTCGTTCACGTAAACCATCACCAAAGTTTATCGTGATTGACGGCTCGAAGTTTCTGGACATCAACCACGGTCGCGATATCTATCTCGCTGCGGTCGCTGGGAAGCTGCTGAATTCTGGGACTGTTGACCGGCTCGCATTCTTTGCGTGCTGGTGTGCCATCGCTGCGAAGCTGCGTGCTGGCAAGGTTCAATTCCCTGAGAGGATGATGAGGTTCCTGTTGGACAATCGGAAGGCCATGAGTGCATATCCTGATCATGCTGCTGAAGTGAAGGCCCGGGAAGCTGTCCGGTTCCTGTTTCCTGAGAAGCCTTACAATCCGCATTGTTGAACATCACGTCATCAACCAGTCGAGCTGCGGAGCTGCTGCGGACGGCGTTGTCCATGTCCACGTGTACTCGCTCGCTGTGTCTCGCTGTCCGGGCCTAGCCTTGAGTATGCACCGCAAAACTCCGTCGCGTTCTAGGCATGTCAGGCGGCGGCTGACCATCTGGAAGCTGATATCCTCAATCCCCATCTGGCTCAAAGCGGATTCACCGGCGCGTGCCCCGAGGAAGAATGGGAGCGGTTGCCAGTGCTGATCGAGATACCAGCATAGAAGAATCAGTGCCGTCATTTCTGGATCGTTGGCATACCCGAGAGTCTGCAAACATTCCCGGACCTGTACCGGAAAGGTCGCTGTCTGAATTGCCTGTTGGCATTTCTCGATTGCCTCTACCATCACGTCGTGCTGCGGCGTATGGACTCGATCCCATCCGTACCGGAAATCTTCCATCGTATCTGCAAATGATGCGTTCACTGAAAAACCGTGCTTCGCTGCTGATGCCATAGTGCCCTCATGGAATTTCATAACGAATGGTCGCAAGGATTCGGGATCTGTCTGTTGGTCGATTCCATCAACGGCCATTAATCGACGGCCAAAGAGGAACGTGTGTTGATTCCTGACACCGGGCCTGTCGGGAATGCTGCGTTCGATTACTTTGAGGATCTGCCTTTTCTGGGCATCTGTCAGGCTGTTCAGATCGAGCTGCGTTTTTGAAGAAACAATTTCGCCCATCGCTGATTGCTTGAGTTTCTCTTGAGTCTCTCTTGAGTCCCTCCTGTGTCTCTCTTGTGTCCGCTTGGAAATAAGCTGCAAAAGCATATCCGGAAGCGGCAAAATCTGGGCGTTTTTCTGGATCTCGTAAAGACCCCCGGAAGCATGAAAAGACCCCGGTCCGACGATCCCGCCACCATCACCTCTGACATCCATGCCAGGCATCACGTTAACTGCATTCCCGGCTCCTGACTCTGGGAGCTGGAAGTAAAGGTGCCAACCCTTGCCACCAGTTTTGACCCGGAAGGTTTTCATTATCTCTGGGCATTGCTGGCTGAGCTGGTCGAGCGTCTCGCGGCCACCGTGACGAGGATCAAAGTCGAGGACCACGATACCGGAAGGTTTACCCGTCACAATTCCGATATTCGCTGTCGGCCACTTCTTCCACCATTCGCGGATCTGGTCTGGATCTGTGCTGGACTCTGTTGTCCATTTTGAAAGTCGAGGGTGTTTTCCGGGAGTGGAACAGTTTGCTTTCTTGCTGCATGAACAGCCCCCGTTTAGCGGACTATGGAATGGGACAATTGCGAACCCGTGAGCGGCTAAATTCTGGGCGTGATCGTGCAAACATCCCGGAGCTGTGGTAGACTTCATCTGCTCAATCCTTCAGACCTGAGGCTTTGCTTTCCCGGCGTGCCTCAGGTTTTTTCGTTGGTGTTTATCGTGGTTTCTTTACTCGCAATTCAGCCCCGAGAGCTGCTGCTATCTTGCTCGCGGTATCGAGCGTGATGTCACGTTCGCCACTGGTGAATCGGCTTAGAACGCCCTGGCTGACCCCTGAGAGCTGCGCGAGAGCGTAGTTGCTGTAACCTGAATTCTCAATCGCCTGTTTTAGTGCTGCTGAAAGGTCCGTTTTCGCTGTCGATGTCGAGGCTGGCATA
>CAIXQV010000353.1 GCA_903921605.1 uncultured Planctomycetaceae bacterium
CGTCATCGCATAGTTTGATTTGTTAGAGGCTATTTCAAAACCCCTTCAAGCATAACATCATGCAGGCGAGATGAAAGAAGCCTTCGAAGAGATGAGCGTGTCGTTCGTGTCGGACAAGGAGCCGTCTTTGGTATTGGAGCCAGCTGATTGTTCGTTCGATCTTCCAGCGATGGAGATATCGACGAAGCGATCTGCCGTCCTGACGTGGTGGCTTCTTTCGTCCCTTGCGATGTGGAGTGATCTGTTCGATACCACGCCATGACAACGAATCTCGTATCCAGTCTGCATCAGCGGCCTTGTCATAGATCAGTCGTTTCGGACGCCTCTTTGTTACCCGAATGTCCACAAGTGTTTCGATGGTATGCACCTCGGCAACCTGAGCCGATGTGGTCAGAGCTGAGATGGGTATCCCATGAGCTTCAGTCAGCAGCATGAGCTTTGTGCCTTTGCCTTTCTTGGTCTTACCCACCTCAAGACCCCCTTTTTTGCGGGCGAAAAGGTCCCGTCGCCCATGGCTTGCGACCAGTCAAGCAGCTTTCGCCGATCCATGATTCGAATCAATTTCTCCCAAGCCTTGAGCAACAGCCCTGCTTCGGTCCATGCCTTGTGTCTTCTCCAGCAGGTCGCGGGGGATGGGTATCTTTCTGGTAAATCTTGCCAACGAGCTCCGTTCTTCAGCATCCACAGGATGCCTTCGAGACAAGCTCGAGCGTCAACTCGTGGACGCCCTCCTTCCGGCGAAGGACCGGGGTCTTCAAACAAATCCTTGATGATTCTCCACTGGGTGTCGGAAACAAATGGCTTTGGAGCCGTCCTGGATCCTGTGGTATTTGGTCGACGTCGTTTCGGCCATGAGGACAGACTGATTAACATGAGAGCTACTCCTTTCGCTCTCACTCAAATGCAAACTCCCTGCCATTGAAATATCTACAATCAGGTTTTGAAACAGCCTCTAGGACGTTTTTAGTTCGAAACGCGAAGTAGGGAAGTGACCAGGCCGTTCAGGAAAATGCGTCTCGAAAAAAGACGTGGTTCACGTCGATTTCACTTCAAGCGACGAGCACTTTTTTTACTGTGGGGCGACATGTCAAACCCAATCTCGTGCCTGTCGAGGTGGTGAAGCAAGAAGCAAACGGGTGAAATGGACGCGAGTGCGGCATCTTGGGGGTTGCCAAACCTTCAAGAAAACCCAGTTGGCCGCGATCTGTTTGACCACGGCTGCGCCGCGAAGACCGTTGATGCTTGTTAAAAAAACATCGAGTCGCAGCATAGTTGCCCCTGGCTGCAGAAGGAAACGATGGCAAAAGGCCGTAAGAAACGCATACAGGCCGGCTGACGTCTGCTGATCTCTATTCTTGAACAGGAAAGATCCGGTCTGGCGTTTCCTCGCGTTTGCCAAAGAGGTGGTAGCCGATTGAGGCATTTCCTGAGGATTCCGTGTGGCTGATGGTTGTGAATCAGACTATCATCACAGCCCCGCCAAAAAATTGAAGACGCCCGCTGAGGCCCTACCCCGCCTTCCAAAATCCGATTCCATCCTATGCATGCCAGGCATCTCTTCTTCACTGTTGTTGTTTGCTGCGGCCTGGCAAGTCGTTCCCTGCTGGCGGATGAGATTCAATTCGAACGAGATGTTCTTCCTGTCCTGCAGGTTCATTGCATTCGCTGCCATGGCCCCGAAGTTCAGGAAGCGAAGATTCGCCTCGACAACCTTTCAACCAATCTGAGCGAAGATCGTGCGGCGACTGAAACGTGGCACGAAGTGCTGAACGTTCTGCAAGCCGGCGAAATGCCGCCCAAAGATGAGCCTCAGTTGTCTACCGAGCAGCTATCGACATTCACCAACTGGGTTTCTAAGTCCATCAAAGTCGCCTTGGCTGATCGTCAGAAGACCGATGGTCGCGTCGTTCTGCGACGACTGAATCGAGTTGAGTATCAAAACACGATGCAGGATCTCCTCGGACTGGAGATGGACTATGCTCGCGACCTGCCGCCCGATGCCATGTCGGCCGATGGTTTCCGTAACAATGGCAACTCGCTGCAGATGTCTTCTTTGCAGCTTGAGTACTATCTGTCCACGGCGCGTCGAGCCCTGGATCGAGTCATTGTTCAGGGCGATCAGCCACCTGCGATCCATCATACGTTCTCAGCCGTCAGTATCGACAATTGGCTGGGCGATGCAGAACGATCCAATCGCCTGGGACGACGTCAGGAATTCCTCGTCAAGATGGTTGATCAGTATCCAGATGACGGAAACTTTCGAGTCCGAGTTCAGTTGACCGCGGATCTGAAACCCACAACCGGTTATCCATTGCTGGAGGTTTCGGTCGGCTATCAAATCGATACCGAGATCCTCATGCGTGAATTTGCCCTGATGGAAGTCATGTCGCCGGAATCACAGACCTTCGAGTTTCGTGGGCGGTTGGAGAATTTCCCTCTTCCCGTGCGTGGACAAGGCAAGTTTCCGGGACTGGTGGTGCGAGTTCGAAATGTCTACGACGACGGATCGCCTCTGCCTGCCGGACAAAAGGGCGAAGGCAACAAGATGACCTTCCCGACCGAAGATCATCTGCCATCCTTGACCATTCAGTCGGTTGAGTTTCACGGAAATGACTATGAGCAATGGCCACCCCAGTTGCATCACCGAATTTTTCCGGAAGCATCTGGCATGGATCGCGAGGACCCGGTCTACGTAGGCCAGGTGATCAGTCGGTTTCTGACTCGAGCCTTTCGTCGCAAGATCGCCGAAGCGGAAGTCGCCCGTTTCA
Source organism: uncultured Planctomycetaceae bacterium (assembly GCA_903921605.1). The sequence continues at coordinate 2,769 of CAIXQV010000353.1, forward strand.
CAGCGTTTTATCAGGAGATTCGGCCCGAGTTTCCGTCGTTCGAGGAAGCCGTCCGCGAGACGCTGGCGATGGTGCTGATTCAACCCGATTTCTTATACCTGCTGGAACCTGCCGGAGACGAAAAACGGTCGATCGATGAATTCGAACTGGCTTCGCGGCTGTCATACTTTCTCTGGAGCACAATGCCCGACGAACGGCTGACGGAACTGGCGACGTCCGGGACTCTGCGAGCGAACCTGACCGGTGAAGTAGAACGAATGCTGGCGGATCGCCGGGCTGAACAATCCGTTCAACAGTTCACCGATCAATGGCTCAAGCTGAACCAAGTCGAGAATGTGGCGGTCAACAGGGATCGCTATCCGGGCTTTGACGATCGCCTGAAGCAGGACATGTGTGCCGAGACCCATGCCATGTTTGCAGAACTGCTGCGTGAAAACCTGAGTAGCACTTTCCTGCTATCGTCCGATTTCACAATGCTGAACGAGCCTCTAGCGAAGCATTATGGAATCCCGGGAGTCTTCGGTAGGTCGTTTCGACGTGTGCCGTTGTCGCCCGAATTGCATCGTGGTGGACTCTTAAGTCATGCCAGTATTCTGCTCAGCAATTCCACAGGAGCCGATTCGCATCCTGTACGACGTGCGGTTTGGATTCGTGATCGACTGCTGAACGATCCTCCGGCACCACCGCCGCCGAATGTCCCATCGCTGGCGGAGGCCAACCCCGAGTTCCATAAGCTCTCCGTCCGCGAACAACTGGAGCTTCATCGGACGGTCGAATCCTGCAATCAATGCCATCGGACACTGGACCCCTGGGGGATCGCGCTGGAGAATTTTGATGCGGTCGGAAAGTGGCGGACCGATGTTTCCGGATCCGCGGCGGACGGTACAACGACGCAACCTGTCAATGCGACTGTCGTCCTGCCCGAAAGTCGCGAGGTGTCCGGAGTCGATGGTATGCGCGAGTACCTGGTCAATGAACGAAGACGGGAGTTCGCCAGATCACTGGTTTCGCGTTTGTTGACTTATGCACTGGGCCGATCACTTGAGTTGACCGATCAGGCAGCGGTCGATCAAGTGCTCGATCAGTTTGCACAAGACGACTATCGGCTGAAGGGGTTGGTCCATAAAGTCGTGGCAAGCGAACCGTTTCAGACAAAGTGATCCTTACAAGAAAGAGACCCAATCATGGCAAGGAAATCCTGGCATCTGGATCGACGCACGTTTCTGATGGGCACAGGCGTTTCGCTGGGGCTGCCCTGGCTGGAATGCATGGCGAAAGCCGACGATTCGCCCGCGCGCGTGGATCAGCCACCGCGTCGAATCTGTGCGCTGTACTTTGGATTCGGCGTGGCCCTGCCGGCAGAGGATCACGAACATGCGCAATGGCGATGGTTCCCGAAGGGGGAAAATCGCGAATTCCAGTTCACCGAAACGTTGAAGCCGCTGGAAGGTCATCGCGAAAAGCTGACCATCCTCGGCGGTCTCTCTCATCCCAACGGACGTCGGATGGGAGCACACGACACGGCCGATACGTTTCTGACCGGCGCGTATTTGAACAACAAGAATCTGATCAACACGATTTCGGTTGATCAGCTGGCGGCTCAGTCAACAGGCGATCAGACGAGATTTTCATCGCTCGTGATGTCGACCGACGGCGGCGTGGGCGAACCGACTCGTTCCAGCACACTTTCCTACAACGACAAAGGTCGTCCGCTGCCTGCACTTCATCAGCCGCAGCAGATTTTCGATCGGTTCTTTGGTGCAGGTGATCCCGATACGATCGCCCAGCGACGTCGACTCAAGAGTGCTTCCAGTATGCTGGACCGAGTGCTGGGGGATTCTCATTCGCTGCGAAACCGTTTGGGCCATCAGGATCGCGAGAAGCTGGACGAGTATCTGGCGGCCGTGCGACAGATCGAACAAGGTGTCGAGAGGTCTCAGCATTGGCTTGAAATCCCACGCCCGGAGCTGCGTGATGAGGATCGGACGTTGCTGCACCTTGATTCTGACGACAAGGCCCCGTTGCAGTTCATTCGCACGATGTACGACTTGATTTATCTGGCGTTTCGAACGGATTCGACACGAGTAGCCACGTATCAGATCACGAACATGGCCGACTGTTCGTCCAAAGCAGCCAAGTTTCCTCAGTTGCAGGGTTTCAAAGATTCGCTGCATACTCTGGCGCACGATTGGGACAAGCCGGGCGGCTCCGAGCGGCTGGGCCAGTGGGACCGTTTTATGGCTGAGCAGTTCGCTTACTTCCTCAGTCGCCTCGAGTCTGCACAGGAACAACAAGGCACGCTGCTGGATCGTTCGCTGGTGCTGTACGGCAGCAGCAACAGTGTCACTCACGACAATAACAACTACCCGCTGATTCTGGCTGGTGGCTCCGAAATGGGATTGAAGCATGGTCGCTTCCTGAAGTTCAGCGATCAGGTACCGATGTCAAATCTGTTCGTTACCATGCTGAACCGAGCCGGCATCGAATGCTCGGCCTTCGCTGACAGCACCGGGGAATTGAGTGACCTCCTGTAGTTGATTGTTGATGCGAAAGGACAGGTTGATCATGAGTACCAACGGACGAAGTTTTCTCCGAACAGCCGCAGCGGCCGCAGCAGCAACATCTCTGCCGAACTGGTACCTGAACGAGTTGGCTCAATCAGCCGCTGCTGCATCGGCAAAGGACGATTGACCGGCGATCGCGCTGATCGGCTGTGGAGGCATGGGGAGAGGTGACGCGAATAACGCGTCGCAATTTGGCCGCATCGTCGCCTTGTGCGATGTTGATGACAGCCAGCTCGCCGAAGCGAAGAAGCTCCGGCCGGACGCGGAGACGTACAAAGACTTTCGGAAGGTGATTCCTGCCATTGCACTGCGGCCAACGAATGGAATGGCGCAGTCGAAGATCCAAGAGGGCAACAGCATGGCGTGAAATTTGAAGGAGCCGATGGCTGGATCTGGGTCACACGCGGCTCGATTGAAGCCAGCAATCCGGAGTTTCTCAAGACGCCATTGGCGGGCGATGCGATTCGACTCTACGAGAGCAACGACCATATGGGAAATTTCTTTGACTGTATTCGCACAAGGAAGGCGCCCATTTGTGAAGGCGAGATCGGTCACTGTTTTGCTTCGCTTTGCCATCTGCGAGTTCTATCGCTCCGCCTTGGCCGAAAGCGGCAATGGAATCCCGAGACCGAGCAATTTTTCGACGACGGCGATGCCAATCACGGGCTTCGGCGTGAGCTGCGGAAGCCATGGAGTTACGATTCCGTCTGAGCGTTCATTCCGACCAGAATCTTCTGAATGACGCGGCCTACTCCACCACTCCCGACGGGCTTCGAAACCGAGATATTTGCCGTCGGCGTTCATGTCCAACGTGCCTCTTCGCGGTCAATACCGTGCGGCACATTTGCTGGTGAATTACTCTTTTGACTTGAGCAATGTCGCTCCCTGAAGCCTGTTCACCGTCATTCTCACCGCTTCCTCAAAGGGCATGCACTGTAATTTCGACTGCACAGTCTGACCGCACTTCGAGCGTTTGCAAATCAATTCGTCGGGCACTCCGGCGTGTCGGACCGACGCGCGCAGGTCAAGCTGGGTTTTACGATTCGGTCGTGACCAGACGCCCATAGCAATCTGATTTACGAGGGCTCGAACTGCCGTCAGAGGGGCTCTTTCGAAGTGGCTTGCGCAAAGTCAGCAGCCGGAGGTTGCAAACCACTGACATTGCAATGACGCTCTTCAACACGCCCTGACCGACGTATGGATTCAGGACAAAAAAGCAAAGATGAATCCACCGACCATCATCAGAAGGGAGAAGGTTAGTTTGACGTGGTATGAGTAGCACCGTCGAGTCCGGCCATCAGCAGTCATCGTCGCGACTTCCAGATATGGCACCGGGGCACGTCGGAACCAACCAGTCACTTCAACGTTTTGGCCTGCATACTCACCGGCTCGGAGCAGCCCGAACAGCCACTCCCAGATTCTGAGCGGTTGACGGTAATCCAGAAACAGGATTCCCGATTTATCCTGCATCACGAAATCTTCGGACCAGATCAGGCCGGGAACTCCTCGCCCTATGATTCGGCCCTTCAGTCGAGCCGGAACCGGCCGAACTGCCGACACCTTGACTTTATGCAGCAGTCCCGCCACGCTCACCGGAACGAAGTAATTGCTGCGATACGAGAACAGAGTTTTCAGCAGTGTCCCTGCGCCAAACCCCGCCACCGCACAACCAATCAGTTTCTGAGGTGCATCCATGAAACTTCCCAAAGCGAACCCGGATGCACTGATGGCAGCGGCCAGCCCGATCAATGGCAGAAACAGCACGATCAAATCCACAAGGAACTCGTCCCAGTATGACTCCGGCTTGTGTCGATCAAAGACAATGTAAGGCGTTTGATTCATCGCCGCTGCCTGGTCAGCCAGGTATTGCAGGCGGTGAGCGATCAGCGGATGTGTGGAGTTCAGTTCATAGAACGCGGCCCAGGGGTTCCAAAGATCCCACTGCATCGCGCTTTTCAGATTCTCTACTCCGACGCTTGTTGAGGCGTCATTGCGACGACTGACGGAGGCACTCATCACCAGCGATTTGGCAGCACCGGGATCAAAGATTCCCATCGCTCCAATCGAGTCGAAGGTACCACTCCGTGAACGTTGCTTGTCGTCTGTGCCACGTTTTGCGTCCTTGGATTCCCCGCGCGATGCCAGACCGTAGGCGATCTTGACCAGTGCAGAAGCCAGCGCATTTGGGTTTCCCGTGACCCTGCCGGCAAAGCGATCCGCATGATATTCGCGCGTACGGCTGAACCAAAGTACAATGTACTCACTGACGATATACAGGACATACGCCCCAATGGCGATTGCAATCCGGGCCGCTGCGGAATTGTCGCGACCGCGGCTGCGCATCCTAAACAGTGTTCGGTACAGATAGTACAGCAGCAGCGGAACCAGGTGCGCAATGGTCATCAGGACCATGTCCCAGTGCTTGCCATGACCGATTTCATGGGCGACGACGGCCTCGGACTCCTCAGGTTCAAGGAGGTCAAGAATGCCCTGACTGATCACAATCCGCATGTTGTTGGGCGTATGGCCGTAGGTAAACGCATTCGGCGCTCCGTCATGAATGATGCCAAAATGCGGAAATTGCAAGTTCTGTTCGGCACAAACTCGATCGACAAAACACCGCAAATGACTGGGCAAGTCTTCGCGCGGTGTCCATGTGAATTGATAAAGCCACCGCAAGGTGAGGTCCATGATCCATGGGCCCAGAGCGTACTGCAGTAAGATAACTGCCACTCCAATCCCAACTGCCAGTCCTGCGGGCAGTGCTTCCATTTGAACACATGCGATCAACACAAGGCCGAGGAGTCCGTAGAGCAAAGCGAGTGTTGCGGCCGAACGCAGGAACAGGTTGGGTAGGGGAACCATTCCAGCAGCAATGGCTGACAGCCGCTGATGAGCCTTGTGGTTACGATCCTTCCCACCGGACGAAGCATCGTCATTCACCTGAATCTGGCTCGACTCGACATCTGAATCAAGTTCAAGGCCGAACTGCTGTCGGTCCAGCTGAACGGCTTTCTTCAGTTCTCCACCGTCGAACCACAGTCCCTCGCATTCCGGGCATTTTTCGACGTCCAGCCCGGCGTTCAGAAAGTCGCAGCTGTCCATCGCGGTCTTACAGCACGGACACTGACGATCATAGCGACGGCCCGATGAATTCGACGCCGCGAGTCCAGCGTCCAGCTTGCGCGGTTGTCGGCTGAAGAGCAGAATCTCGCCTCGGTCCAGCCAGACACCGCGACATCCGGGGCATTGCTCGATGAGCACACCATTTTTGGCGGGACGTTCCACGAGGGCAGTTAACTCACAGGCAGGGCATTTCATGTCTTCAATTTCTCACTGAAAATACTGATGCCATAAAGGGGAAAGTCCAAATGCGACATGTCACCAGAGACTCATCTCTCCCCGTCTCGCAGAACGCCATTCGTTGCAGGATAATCAGTCTACTTGCTCACTCGGCTCTCACCAGTCACAACAGCCTCCTAGAGCCGCTTTTCTATTTTCCATCCATGACCGTCCCATTCGGTCAGTCGCCATGTCAACGAAGGTCGCCCCGAACAGGATGAACGCAATTCGTGAAAACTCAGCAACCAACCTGACCCACGGCCACGCGCGAAAAATTCGGAAACCCGCCACCTGTCCACGTGTCGCAACGGGCTGGCCAGATTGAAACAAGACGGAACTTTTGACTAAACTGATAAGCATTTTTCATCCTTGCTGATCCGAACCAGTCGAGTCAGCGTTCCAATCACCGCTTGTGTGATGTGACGCATCATTCATCACTTTGTACGTCGATACTCACCAGATTCGTTGCGATACGTAAAACCATGGGGAGATAATCAGGATGGCGATCAAACTGCAGTGTTCCTGTGGCAAGGCTCTCTCAATCAAGGACGAATTTGCGGGGCGCAAGGTGAAGTGTCCGGCATGCCAGAAGCCGCTGAACGTTCCCGCTTCCGATGAGTTTACCGAGGGCGAGTTCGCCGATGAGCCAGACGAGTTTCCCCGGAAATCTCGGCTTCGCGAGAAGTCTCGCGCCCGTGGTAAAGCAATGAAGAAGGGCAAGAAGTCATCCAGCTCCAATCGCGGGCTGCTGATCGGATTGGGAACGGGGGGCGGCGTGCTGGTGGTAGTGATCCTGGCCTGGATGCTCTGGCCGTCAAAGCCGGATGTCGTGGTGGACGCTCCCGCTGGCAACGGCGCGGGAACCCCGGCGATCGTTAGTGTTGGTTCGGCGAGTCCAAACTCTACTAACACAGAAACCGCTCCGACCACTACGCCCGCCCCTGCGGACGACCTCCAATGGGTTCAAGGAACGTGGCAAGTGAACGACGTGGCGATGCATCCGGAGGCACAAGAAACGGAACAGGTGATCGCACACATGAAGCAGTCGCGATGGTCAATCCTGGGCGACGTCCTGACGATGTCAACACCTCAAGTTGCCACCGCGTGGACGATCGAACTGGCTCCTTCACAGACACCAAAGGCCATCGACATGACTCGATTGGAAAGTGGAGAGTTGCGTAAGACCACGCTCGGTATCTACGCCATCACTGGGGAGACATGGCAGCTCTGTATGGACTTGAAGGAAGGTTCCGTTCGCCCCGCAGAGATGAAGATGGACAAGGCTCTGACTCAAATCATCCTCACGTTTCAGCGAGGCGTTCCGACAGTCGTTCTGGCCGAGACACAGTTCGACATGAAGGCGTGGCAGACTGCCGAGCCAAAGCTCAAGGCCATGAAGGTCTTTGCGATGATGGACTCTGTCGCGGGACAGGCCGGAGTTGCAGACGGAATGACGCACGTTGTCATCATCGATCCTCCGGAGACAGTGGACGGAACGTTGTCTTCAGAATTATGGGCGATTGTCTCATCGCTGAGTCATGTCATCATTCGCCCAACATTTACGACAGATGCCACGCTTCAACAGATATCCCAACATCCGGGAATTGTGGGACTCATTCTCAGTGGGCATTCGAGCGTCTCTCCAAAGGGGATAGCGATCCTGGAGGGCTGTCCTCAACTACAGAGCCTGTACTTCAGCGAGGTGCCGGTCTCATCGGAACTGCTCGACGCCGTTTCGCATTTGAGTCGGTTGCGTGGATTCGGAATCTACAAGTCTCCTGTATCCAGTGAGATGCTTGGCTCGATCATCCAGCTGAACCAACTGGAATCGTTGAGCCTTCAGGAGACCGGGATCACGGATGAGGATGCGGTGCAGATCGCCAGGCTCACGAAGCTCAAGAAGCTTTTGTTGAACGGGTCGAAGCTGACGGACGCAGGTTTGCAGACACTGAAGAGTCTCAAGCATCTGACACATTTCGACGTACGTGGGCTGGCAGTGACGTCGCAGACCGTGGAGGATTTTGAGGCGTCATTGCCCAACTGCAAGGTGCTGAAATAGGTTCTTGAGCCATGACGTTGGATTCTGCTTGCTTGGGCAAAGGTAAGAAGCTCAAGCGGAGATGTTGTTCCCTGGCTCGATTTGTAGCCATCATTGTTGACTCAGTCTCAGAATCCATGTCGTTGTATTGCTGTTGTTAAAGATCTAGTGATAACCGTCGGCGGAACGGGACAGAAAGTCAACATTCATGATCAACTTTCGGGTGGAAGACCTTTACACCCTCCTGGCTCAACTCCGGAGTGAAGGCTGCGATGTGGAAACGAAGATCGAAGAGTCCGAGTACGGAAAGCTTGGCTGGCATATGGACCCGGAGGGAAGCAAGATCGAGTTATGGCAGCCCCCTGAAGGCCAGTGACGCAGAATCCAACCCCAGACGACATTCTTGAGACCGTTAGCGAATCGGCAGTGACGGAACCGAACGTGATCTGCTGCGATTCGCAAGGATTGAAGTCCAATCCACACCGAATAATACCGACCTTGTCATCAAGTAACGGAAGCAATGGAGCCAACATGAAGCACGTCAGCGAAGTCTTGATGGAATGTGGAATGGCTCACCGAGCGGCTATGCTGCTGGGAATCACGGTCGTCTTCGGCTTGGTCGGTGGTGATGGAAGCGGACAGGTCTTGGGTCAGGAACACGAGCCGCTCACGTTGAAAGGGCACTCCGGACCGGTTTACAGCGTGGCGTTCAGCCCAGATGGAAAACGTTTGGCGTCGGCTGGCGTGGATCAGTCAGTGAAGGTGTGGGATGCCATAAGCGGCGCGGAGTTGCTCACATTGAAAGGACACGGCGGCATCGTCACAAGTGTGGTGTTCAGCCCGGATGGGAAACGTCTGGCATCGGCCAGCTTGGATAACACCGTGAAGGTGTGGGACGCGACGACCGGGATTGTTTCACTCACGTTGAACGGGCACACCAAAGAGGTCATCACAGTGGTCTTCAGCCCCGACGGGAAACGACTGGCGTCGGGCAGCGTTGATCAAACGGTGAAGATGTGGGACTCCACAAGCGGTGCGGACTCACTCACCTTGAAAGGGCACACCAGCTATGTCTTGAGTGTGGCCTTCAGCCCAGACGGAATTCGGTTGGCATCGGCCAGCTCGGATCAAACGGTGAAGGTGTGGAACAGCACAAGCGGTGCGGAGTCGCACACGTTGAAAGGGCACACACAATCGGTCTACAGTGTAGCCTTCAGCCCCGATGGGAAACGGCTGGCATCGGGCAGCGTTGATCAAACGGTGAAAGTATGGGACTCCACGAACTATGCGGAGTTACTTACGTTCAAAGGTCACACCAGCGGTGTCATTGGCGTGGCGTTTAGCCCAGACGGAAAACGACTGGCGTCGGCCGGTGGCGACAAGACGGTCAAAGTGTGGGACGCCACGACCGGCGCGGAGTCGCTCTCGCTGCAAGGGCACACCAAGCTCGTTCAACGCGTGACGTTCAGCCCAGATGGAAAGCGTTTGGCGTCGGCCAGTGATGACAAGACCGTGAAGGTGTGGGAAGTCACGCCACGGGTTGAATGACGACGTCGAGTGCAACATAAGAGGAAACGGCGTCTTGAAAAGTTCGAAGTGGGTCGCGAATAATTCGCGTCATTGGTTGCAGCGGTATTTTCCGCAGCCAGATTCACGAGAATTCACCATCGCATCATTTTGGATTCATGACAAAATCAATGTCAGGCACATGAGAACTGGCATCCACAATTCGTTCGATGAATTCTAAGTCGCTTACCTGAAGGCCTGCAACAAGAGTTCCGCGTTCGCAGCCAGCGGAAACGGCATCAATTGGCGTAATCAAATTGACATCATTGCCTTTTGGCTGAGCAAGGAGTTTATCGTGGCGCAGCCCGCGACGATTCCATGCCGAACAGCTCATGTGGGCGTGTCATGAGTCAGATTTGTACCATCGATCGAAGCGTCGATCCAACAGACCGGACACTGCGGCTTGTCGCCAGATCCTGTTCCGGTGAGACCGCACGGAGTAGTTTCCCATGCAGTTCGAAACTGCTCCGGTCACATCGACTGGTGTAGCGAACGAATTGGGACGAGCGTCGCAGGTGCGATCAAATTGATCGCGGTCCGGGCACGTATTCGGGCCACGTTTCCGAGTCCCAGAATCCGGTTGATTTGACAGAATTGATGCCA
>CAIXQV010000354.1 GCA_903921605.1 uncultured Planctomycetaceae bacterium
CCGAACATCGAAAGGAAGAATGGTCAACGCGGGCTCATCCGCAATCAGACGCAGCGTTCTCAGATGCGACAACGCAGGCAGTGCTTTTGCGGGAAGGAGTGCGGCCCAGACTTCAAACGGGCGATCGGCGGATTCCGTTTTGCCCATGAGAAACTGCAGAGGACTTTGAGGACGAGGCAGGTCTTCCAGCTCCAGTTTGCTCTCCGCATCACCCGCCAGATTCCGAGCGTGAGCGACCGCGTCAGCCAACGTTCCCAGATGATCCACCAGGCCCAGCGCTTTGGCCTGGCGTCCGGTGTAGACTCGTCCCCGAGCCAGCTCTTCCAGCTTTGTATGCTCCATCTTTCGCCCTGCCGCGGCCTTCTGCGTGAACTGTTCGTAAATCGTGTTCAGCATGCCCTGCATAGCGTCACGTTCCGAATCTGAGAAGCCTTCCGTGATGCTCATCACTCCGCTGTTTTTGCCGCGGCTGATGACCGTCGTGGTGACTCCGACTTTCTTCATCAGTCCATCCAGAGCCACCTTGCCACCCACCACGCCGATCGATCCCGTCAGCGTCCCTGGCTCTGCAAAAATCGCCTCCGCCCCCATGGAAATGTAGTAGCCTCCGCTGGCCGCTGTATCGCTCATACTGGCCACGACCGGCTTGCCACTGGCTTCCAAAGCTCGCCAGATCAAATCACTTGCCAGCGCGCTGCCGCCTGGGCTGTCGACTCGCAACACGATCGCTTTCACATTTGCGTCTTTTGAAATCTTATGAATCAACGGCACAATCTTGTCAGAGTTAATGGTCGACTCGGACAAAAAACCCATCGGATCACCGCCGGAAACAATAGGGCCCTCCAGTCGCAGGATTGCAATGCGAGGCCGAGTACTGCCGGTATCGGACGAACTGCCAGACAGCAGTTCCATCAGTGAAAACAGATCCAGATCCGTGTTGACCTTTTTCTTCTTGTAATCTTCGCGAATACGGACATCCAGAGTCTCATCACCTCCCGCAAGCAGCGTGACAAGCTGATCTTCGTAAGCGACTTCATCGATCAGTCCAATCTCCTTCGCTCGATTCACACTGATCACCCCCTCGTCGATAATGCTCTTCACTTTGTCTTCCGGAAGCTTTCGAGCCGCCGCAATTTGCGACACCATATCCTGATAGTAGTCATCCAGGATCGCTTCCATCTCTTCACGAAACTCAGCACTCATCTCCGATCGAGTGTAAGGCTCCGCAGCTGATTTGAAGGCTCCCACGCGAAGCATGTCAGCCTTGATGTCGAGCATCTCCAGCAGGTTCTTGTAAAACGTAACTTCCGCTCGCAGCCCAGTCAGCATCAGAGTCCCGGATTCCGGCATCAGAATGCGATCGCAGGACGCAGCCAGCAGATAATCTTTGTTTCCGCAGTCATTCATACAGGCCCAGACCGGCTTACCGGCTTTGCGAACATCCGCAATGGCCGTTTGCAGTTCATTCAGTCTGGCCCACCCGACTTCGACAGATTCAATCTTCAACAAGACGCCTTTGATGGACTTATCCTTCGCCGCCTGATGCAGACGATCCATGCAGACGGGAAGTCCTTCCACCAGATCCCCGAATAGGCCAGGCATCTGAATGCCCTCGGGATAGCTTCCGGAGATTCGAATCTCCGCCCAGTCCGCTCGAACTTTTTTTGCCGCTTTGTCTTTTGAGGCGTCTGTCTTCTCTTCATCTGCCTGAACATTAATCGGCACACAGAAGCCAATAACGCTCAACATCAACAGCGCGCGCAAGTATCGCAACATTGCTCTCATTCCTTCAGAATTCCCGACGTCACTCTCGAAAAGTGCCGCTGAGTCTAAGCCGTTGCGTCTGCTGCATCTATGCCATTTGAAAAAGAACCGCCGGTTTGTCGAATTCCTGCGGCATCAGCAAGCCCGGGGAAGCACTATCAGAGTGCCCTGAGATGAGACCGTTTGTGAGGC
>CAIXQV010000355.1 GCA_903921605.1 uncultured Planctomycetaceae bacterium
CCCTTCGAAGTCGTCGGTCACCAGATTGCTCGAGACCTTACGGAAAAGTTGCTGCTTCGACTGCAGGATGGCGAACTGGTCGAATGCGTGCTGATGCGTGATCCGGATCGTCGTACGGTCTGCATCAGTACTCAGGTTGGCTGTGCGATGGGCTGCGTGTTTTGCGCGAGTGGACTGCTGGGAGTCAAACGCAATTTGACCCCGACGGAGATTTTTGAGCAGGTGCTTGTTCTGCATCGGCTGATGAAAGACGACGAGCACATTACCAACGTCGTCGTTATGGGTATCGGGGAACCGCTGGCCAACTACAAAGCGTTGATGCAGTCGTTAACATTTCTCACTGCAGAGGACGGATTTGGTTTGGGTGCTCGTCGTATCACGGTATCGACGGTGGGCTTGCCGGAGAAGATTCGCGAGCTGGCTCAGTCGGGACAGCAATACAATCTGGCGGTCTCATTGCATGCACCGAATGATGCGTTGCGAACTGAGATTGTGCCGGTCAACAGGAACATTGGCATACAGGACATCCTGCAGGCGGCGGACGACTATTTTGAAGTGACCGGCCGGCGGATTTCTTATGAGTACGTGTTGATGGCCGGCATTAATGATCGGCCTGAGCATGCAGAAGAGCTGGCGTGGTTGCTGCGTGGCCGGAATGCTCACGTGAATCTCATCCCGATGAATGGCGTCAATGAGTTAATCATGACGGCTCCTCGCGATCCGGATACGCAACAGTTTTTGATGATTCTGGAAGAGTGCGGCATCACGGCCACTGTTCGCAAACGCAAAGGCGCGGACATTGACGCGGCCTGCGGGCAGTTGCGATTGAATCGGGAAACCGCGAAGCAAAGCTAGGTGTGCCACGAAACGGGCCCGTTGCAGGCTCAACGCGGCTGTTTTCCTGTGGGGCGACTGGTTTGACAACGTCAGGGAGTCCGTTTAAAGACCCCATGTTGCTCGATTCTCACGAAGCTTCTTCAAAAGGCCTTACCATGTCCAATCCGTTTGCTATGCCAGACTCTCAGTCGATGCCTTCGATGGAAACTCGAAGCACAGTTCGACTGAAGCGTGTTGGAGTTTTATCGGCGGCGTGATTTATGCCTTTATCTACAACATTCTGTCCGGCATGACTGGCGGGCTGCAGATGGAGTTTTCCCGCGACTAGTGATCGTGAAAGTAGTTCCGAGAATGCCATTGCGAGGTTCCTTTAACCCGTGAAACTCCAGAACCTTCCCGTCTCATGGCAAGCGGCCTTAGCCACAGAGATCACTTCGCCATGGTGGCTGCAACTCGAAGCATTCGTGCGGCAGGAACGCTCTGAACACACGGTGTTTCCACCTGAGCACGACGTGTTTCAGTCGTTGCAGATGACCCCATTGGATCAGGTCAAAGTCCTGATTCTGGGGCAGGATCCTTATCACGACGAGGGGCAAGCTCACGGGCTGAGTTTTTCCGTTCGTCGCGGGATCAAGTTGCCGCCTTCATTGCGAAACATCTTCAAAGAGCTGCAAAGTGACCTTGCGATTGCTCCTGCTGACCACGGTTGTCTGGAGTCATGGGCACGTCAAGGAGTATTGCTGCTGAATACGGTCCTGACCGTCCGTGCTCACGAAGCGAACAGCCATCGCAATCGTGGCTGGGAGACATTTACCAACCGAATTATTCAGTGCGTCAATCAAAGACCTCATGTGGCCTGTGTCTTGTGGGGTAACCCGGCTCAGGAGAAAGCCAGCCTGATTGACAGCCGCCACCTTGTGATTCGCAGCCCGCATCCATCCCCGTTGTCTGCTCATCGAGGTTTCTTTGGAACTCGACCATTTTCGCAGATCAATAAGTATCTCCAGAGCGTCGGTGAAACTCCGATCGACTGGCGAGTTTGAAGTGATCGGGTTACTTCGTTTCTGTCTCTGCATCTGCCGGCGTTGCTGTCGGAGTCATGGGTTGCGACTCAGTAGCCGTCGTCCCCTCGAGTGGCCCTGCTGGTTTTCGTTCACTGCAGCCGGATAAAATTCCGACAGCAATCGCCACCAGCGCAACTCCGGGAATTGTAAATCGGGAGTAGCCGAGCAGCATTGCAAAAGCCCTTTCTGAAGAAACGGTCTGACTGTATGGTACGAAATCTTGATCAGCTCGGATCAGGAATTCAAGGCAACGCCTTCTTCAGTGGCGGTCCTCCGGATCGACCTGCGGCCCAGAGTTTCAGATTTTCAAGATGACGCTGGCCGCGCAGGAAGTAGAGATTGTCGAGCGATTGCAGTCTTTGCTGGCATTCCTGATGAGTCGCCTGTTTCCAGTCGGGATTGGAAGCGGAGGCGAACTGAGCAGACAACATCCAGTCGGCAATCGCGATGGCGATTTCTTCATGCCCGCGGAAAGAAGGGTGAACATGGTCGACAAGAACATTATCTCCGACGATACCATTTGTCGTGCGGGCCTTCAGCAGGTCATGAGCATTCAGAAACGGCAAACGGTATTCATCGACAACCTGCTGCAGTGTTGCTTCCAGCGGAGTCGTCATTCGCAGCGGACAGACATCTTCGTCACGGGCTCGGCGAAATGATCGTTCGGCCGCCGAGAAATCTC
>CAIXQV010000356.1 GCA_903921605.1 uncultured Planctomycetaceae bacterium
GTACGGTCGCTTGAATGGTGTGTTCCCTGTGGTGTACGGTTACACTTGTGAACGGCCAGGCAGTATCTGAAAACATAACGGACATACCCCCATGTTGTGCCGAGTCGCGGATTCGTTGTTTTGGATGAGTCGATATCTGGAACGAGCTGAGAATCAAGCTCGATTCATCGATGTGACTCTGAATATCGCGTTGGGATATCGTGGCAGCGAAGATGTTCTCTGGTCTTCACTCCTGCACGCAGGTGGTGATGCCGAGAATTTCAAGGAGCATTACGCAGAAACGACTCGCGAAAACGTTATTCAGTATTTGCTTTTTGATCGCCGTAATCTCAACTCTGTTTCCTGCTGTCTCGCGGCAGCTCGCGAGAACGCGAGAGCAATCAAGGAAAACCTGACGACTGAATATTGGGAGTCGATCAACCGATTTTATCTGCGAGTCCGTGCAGCTTCGCAGGAACAGGCTCAGGTTGTTCAGCAGCCTCATCGATTTCTCGAACAGATCAAACGATCGGCTCATCAGACCAGCGGTGTTGCCGTGGCAACTTCTCCTCGAGGCGAAGGCTGGAACTTTTCAATGATCGGCAGCCTTCTGGAACGCGCCGATAAGACATCGCGAATTCTGGACGTGAAGTATTTTATTCTGCTGCCGAATACATCACATGTGGGTTCGCAGGTGGATGTTGTCCAGTGGGCCGCGTTGCTGGAATCCACAAGTGCGTTGCAAACGTATCGACGGGCCTACGGACGAATTCAGCCGACCAACGTGGTCGACTTTCTCATTCTGAATTCTTCGTTTCCACGTTCACTGCGATTCTGTGTTCGCGAGGCGGAAAGCTGTCTGCGAGCGATCTCCGGAACACCGTCTCACTCGTTCAGTAATCCGGCCGAGCAGTTGCTGGGCCAGATGACGTCTCAACTGAACTACGCCAGAGCGACAGAGATCATCGGCAATGGCCTGCATCAGTTTGTGGATGACTTTCAGACTCGCCTGAATTCTGTTGGCCAGGCCATCTCCGAAACATTCTTCCAGATTGCGACCCCAACCATAGAAAACTCAATGAGTCAGGTCCAGACAATGTATTAGTGTGATGCACGGCTTCGAATGAACCGTAGGATGGGCATTCTTGCCCGTCGAATTGCAGTCGGACAAGTCGGACAAGTATGTCGAACCTATCCCAGGCAGAGATCTTGAGCCTGGTTCGATCGGTTGGACAACCGGACCAAAGACCTTTTAACGAGACGACACCTTTCTAATATGCCCATCAAAGTCGCCCTGCACCACAAAACTGTTTATCAGTACGACCGATTGGTATCTCTCGGTGCTCAGGTGGTTCGGCTGCGCCCTGCACCGCATTCACGAACACCGATCGATTCGTATTCTCTGAAGATTGAACCAGAGAACCACTTTCTGAATTGGCAGCAGGATCCTCACGGGAACTATCTTGCGCGTCTGGTCTTTCCGGAGAAGACACGAACCTTTTCAGTGTCGGTCGATGTTGTCGCCGACATGACGGTCGTCAATCCGTTCGATTTCTTCCTTGACGATGACGCGGGTGAGTTTCCGTTTGAGTATTGCGAAGAATTGGCGACGGATCTCAAGCCGTTCCTGCAGCCTTATTCAAAGTCCGCTGCGTTTCGGGATTATCGAGCAACGTTCGATGCGAAAAAGCGTCGCACGATTTCGTTTCTGATCGACATGAATACCAAGCTTCAGAAGGACATCAGTTATCTGATTCGCCTGGAGCCCGGCGTGCAGACTCCGGAAGAAACGCTGAAATCTCGCTCCGGCTCCTGTCGTGATTCCGCGTGGCTGCTTGTGCATCTACTCCGTAGTTACGGACTTGCCGCGCGGTTCGTTTCGGGATACTTGATTCAACTGACTGCGGATCTCAAACCATTGGAAGGTCCTGAAGGCCCAACGGCTGACTTCACCGATCTGCATGCCTGGACGGAAGTATTTCTTCCCGGCGCGGGA
>CAIXQV010000357.1 GCA_903921605.1 uncultured Planctomycetaceae bacterium
AACCACGCGACCACCGGAGCGAACTCGCTCACAGGCCTGCAGCAGGAGTCGCGTCTGAAGCACCACGAGTTCCTGGAGGGAGTTTTCATCACACCGCCAGCGGGCTTCCGGACGACGATTCAGAACTCCGGTATTCGAACACGGAACATCGACCAGAATTGCATCGAAGGGTCCGTCAGGCAGGCTGTTTCCGTCTTTCCCGATCAGTTGCGGATTGATCGAATGCAATTGCAACCGTGCGGCATTGTCGAGGACTCGCTGAAGCCGCCCCGTTGCAACATCACACGCCGTGATGTGAGCCTGATCCCCGCTGAGTTCCGCAAGATGCGTTGTCTTGCCACCGGGGGCCGCGCACATGTCAAGAATTTGTTCACCGGGTTGCGGATTCAGCAGCTGTGAGGCTGACATAGCGGCTTCATCCTGAACGCTCCACAGTCCATCGGCGTAGCCGGGCAGCGATTCAAGGCGAACAGACTGATCCAGATGAATGCTGCCCGCAACTTGTCCGAGGCTTGCCTTGCATCCGGCTTCCGTGAGCAAAGTCAGTACGTCCGCCGCAGTCGATCTCATTGAGTTGATTCGCAGCGACGTCGATGGTGGACTAATCGATTGGAAGCAGATCGCC
The DNA here is from genome assembly GCA_903921605.1 of uncultured Planctomycetaceae bacterium. The sequence goes on from CAIXQV010000357.1 coordinate 626, forward strand.
AGCAAATCGGTATTCGTGGGCGAACCGGCAAATCTTGTGACCCAGCGTTTGGCCAGAAAAATCGGTAATGAAAACGCATCCGCATAATACTGAGCAGGATCGACTGCTGGATCGGCGAATACGGACTCGTTGAGTGAACGCCAAAGCCCGTTGACTGTCGGAAGTGAAGTAGCGGACGGTCCATCGCAGGGCGTATCGGCCAAAAGACGTCCGATATTACGTAGCACGCCGTTCACAAAACCCGTCCAGCGGGCTCGATTCAAATCTCGGCACAGATCAACCGTTGAATCCACGGCCGCATGTTCAGGGGTGCGTGCAAACAGTAGTTGATAGGCCCCAACTCGAAGAATACGCCAAAGATCAGGTTCCACGTTATGACGTGGGCGAGTCATACGGGATTCCAAAAGGACATCCAGCGTTCTGCTGCGGCGAACAACTCCGGAGGCAACATCCACCGCCAGCGCGCGATCCTGTGATGACAAGTGATGACGATGATCAAGTTCTGCGAAGAGATCCTGCACAAAGCGATCGGAACGGTCATACTCCTGCAGCACCGCATAGGCCAGATGACGGCCATTCATGTACGGTTCAGGCACGAACAGGCTGGCTTCATCGCTGCTGCGTGAGTTCTGAGATTTGTCCCACGGATTGGCGCCGTGCTGAGGACGTCGATGTCGTGGACCTGATTGATCTCGGTTCCCGTACTGAGGTCGTCGTCCTCGATCTCCCGATCGATTGCCTTCCGGCCATCCGCCATTGCTCATAAATTGGTTCCTGCCAGATGCTCTCCCGTGCAGAGAGTCTGGAGATCCTGAAAGTAATTGGGGTACGTTTTGGCGGTGCAGCCCGGGTCCAGAATTTTTATGCCGGGAACTCGCAGCCCCAGCAATGAAAAACTCATCGCCATGCGATGGTCATCGTATGTCTGAATCTCGGCCGGTTGAGGCGTTCCGGGAAAGATTGTGAGCCCATCGGCATGTTCTTCCGCGCGAATGCCGGCTCGCTTGAGTTCCGCTACGACGGCTGCGATGCGGTCGGTTTCCTTGTGCCGCATATGGCCGACGTTGCGAATCGTCGTGGGGCTGTCAGCGAACACAGCGACGGTAGAAAGCGTCTGCGCCGTATCGCTGATTGCATTCATGTCGATGTCGATGCCATGCAGAGGTTTCCCCTTCACGGTGATCCGGTCAGTGCCCCAGATCACTTCGCACCCCATTTGTTCCAGAGCCGCGGCGAAGCCGACATCTCCCTGCAAAGCATTCCGCGAGAGCCCCGTGACAGTGACCTCACCGCCTGTCACGGCCGCAGCGCCGAAGAAGTAGCTGGCTGCTGACGCATCCGGTTCGATGTCGTAAGTCCCAGCCTTATATGGTTTCGCACTGATGTGGAATTCAGAAAGATCATCAGGCCAGAACACTTCTGCACCGAAGGCCTGCATCATTTGCAGAGTCATGGTGACGTAGGGCTTTGAAACCAGTTCGCCGTCAACGCGAACATGAACATCCTTCTGGCACGCTGGGGCTGTCATCAGCACACTGCTGAGAAACTGACTGCTGATACTGCCCTGGATCGAAGTCCATCCACCGGTGAAGTAGCTCAGCAGACCGTCGACGATAATCGGAGGACAATCGCTGTCGGGGACTTCATAACGAATATTGGCCCCCAGCGGCTGGAGTGCTCGCACAAGGTCTCCAATTGGGCGTTGTCGCATACGTTCAACACCATCCAGCCGATACTGTCCGCTTCCGAGTGCGCAAAGAGAGGTCAGGAAGCGAATACTGGTCCCGCTGTTTTCCAGCCAGAGATCAGCTTGTTTCGCCGGAATTTTTCCAGCCAGACCATTTACGGTGCAGCGGCATTCCGCAATATCCTGATCGACCGTGAAGCCAAGGCGTCGAAGGCTCTCCACCATGACTCGCGTGTCCTGGCTGTCGAGCATTCCGGTAAGTGTTGTTGGTCCATCAGCCAGCGCAGCCAGGATCATGGCGCGGTTGGTGATGCTTTTCGATCCCGGCGGGCGAATGGAGCCCCTGATCGGCGAATCAACGGGTTGGATTTCGATGGAGTTCATGAGTGTTCTCGGAAGAACTTCTGACTGTAGGAAAACATTTGTTCTGTGCGCGGCCACGATTAAGAATGATCTGAATGATACATTCCGCGAACCCCCGGCCTCAATTCATGCCGCCCGAAGAATGTCAGCGTCAATCGTCAGCTGTTGAGCGACCAAAAGGTTTGATCCCGAGGCGTCGACGATGCAATGCGATAGTTCCCAGCGAGACGCCGATGGATTTCGCGAGTTCCGCATCCGGCATTGTGCCGAGTTGTTTGAGAATCGTTTTCGTCCACGGAATGGACCGTTGAATTTGAAAGGCCGGTATTCCGAGAGATTCGCGTTTGGCTCGAATGTGTCGGCGTCCTCTTCCTGTAAGTTTTGCAACGACGGTATCTGGTTTCTTGCCCAGCATAGAGATCTCTGTTTTGGTCCAGGGCTTTCGAATCGTCGCTTCAAAGATTCCTGAGGCGATTCCGGATGAATATCTTTTGCTGGCCACCACACTGGCTGAGATCCCCAGTTCCTGAGCCAGCGTTGCATCAGAAACCTTTCCCAGTTTTTTCAGATGGGAAGCCTTCCACTGAAAACGAGTTTCCTCCAGAGACTTTCCGAATGGGGCAATTCCCAGAGAAGTACGTTTAACGAAAGCTGCGGTCGTGGTGCATCCTGCGCGTCGTGCGGCTTCACTATCGGACATTTTTCCAAGCAGAGCGATCTGCTGGGGAGTCCAATTGCCTGATTGGGCTCTTGAGATACCTCGACGCAGTCGTTCCGTGCGGACTCGCCATATTGGTACCTGATACTCATCGGCCAGAGCAGCATCTGTCGCTTTGCCAAGCTGCCGAATCAGTTTGGTTGGAAAGATGTCGACCTGCTTCTTTGCCATCTGAAATGTGCCTCCGGTAAAAAGGAGAAAAGCCCGTCTGTTCACCGGGATGAACAGGCGGGCTTCAAAAAATCAGCATCAGATGGACAATCAAACTTCCTTGGAGGAAATCCAGCTCATCATCTTGCGCAGTTGCTTACCGACGGTTTCAATCTGATGATTGCGTTCTCGACGGCGAGTTGCGAGGAACGAAGCCTGACCGGCCTTGTTTTCAAGCAACCAGTCGCGAGCAAATTTTCCGCTCTGGATTTCTTCCAGAATCTTCTTCATCTCGGCTTTGGTCTCATCCGTCACAATTCGGTTGCCGCGAGTATAGTCGCCGTATTCAGCCGTGTTGGAAACGCTGTAACGCATGTAATTCAGACCGCCCTGATAAAACAGATCGACGATCAACTTCAGTTCGTGCATACATTCGAAGTAGGCCATTTCCGGCTGATAACCGGCTTCGACCAGAGTTTCGAATCCAGCCTTTACAAGAGCACTGACACCGCCGCACAGAACTACCTGTTCGCCGAACAGGTCGGTTTCGGTTTCTTCAGCAAACGTTGTTTCGATCACACCGCCGCGAGTACCACCAATGCCCTTGGCATAGGCCAAAGCCAATTGGCGGGATGTCTCCGAGGCACCTTCGCTGAGTGCGATCAGGCTCGGGACACCGCCGCCTTTTTCGTACTCGCTGCGAACCAGGTGGCCGGGGCCTTTTGGTGCAACAAGTGCGGCATCGACACCCTTCGGAGGCTGAACCTGACCGAAATGGATATTGAAACCGTGAGAACACATCAGCACATTGCCTGGCTTCAGGTGTTGCTTAATGTCGTTGCGATAAACGTCGCCCTGCAGTTCGTCTGGCAGCAGGATGTTGATCAGATCTCCCTTTTCAGCGGCTTCGGCAGCCGAGACGGGTTTGAATCCGTGGCTGATGGCGAGATCATAATTGGCACCGCCGGGACGTTGCCCAACAAGCACGGTGCAGCCACTGTCACGAAGGTTCTGAGCCTGAGCATGGCCCTGACTTCCATAACCAATGATGGAAATCGTTTTGCCCTTGAGGAGACTCAGGTCTGCATCGTCGTCGTAATAAACTTTAACCGCCATCTTTCAAATTCCTGTCTGACACAAATAAGGTGGAAATACTCGCCGTTCGCAACAACTTCAGGCGGACCGCAGGCTGCACATGTCCAGCGAGAAGAGCTCAACCAGACCTGATTTGCACGCAGAACACGAATTGGACCAGGGCAATCCCCTCAAAACAAGCGACCAGGCCGGATCACAGCGTCAAACCCCAAAATCACTGAGCATGAGACCCTATTATTCGTCAGAAAGCAGTCGGTTTCCCCCTCATCAGCCCAGTCCACTCTGTTGTCGGGTGTACAGGCGGGACGTCTTGAACGAGCTGTTTTGGGCCATTATGCCGTCAGAATGAAGCACTGAAGTGCACATGGCTCTTGCCTGCCGGGCTTTGGTATCAGTATTCACGGCACCCTCGTGAAGCTTGGAGGACTTCCAGCAGTGAGAAAAAAATCTGCCTTCGGGTGTTTTTTGCGGTCGATGCCGTGTTTACAATCTTCACCATGTACCGCACTGACAGTTTACTGACATTTTCGTTCCCAATGGGACGGCTGCTGGGAGTTCCGCTTCGGCTGAGTTTTCTCATGCCAGTCGTTGCTATTGCATTGATGTGGCGAATGCAGGACGTTGTCTTCGGAGCGATCACCAGCGCGGTCCTGTTACTGAGTCTGCTGGGACACGAGATCGCTCATCTGCTGGTCGCCCGAAGAAACTACTCTGCACCAGGCATTGTTGTGTTGTGGCCGTTGGGCGGAATGTCCGAAGGTGGCTCGCGGCTAACGTTTCGAGAATCGCTGGTGCAGTCACTGGCCGGTCCGCTTGTCAATGCCTCTGTGGCGGTCGGGTGCGGTTGGCGTCTCCATGAGCTTGGTCTGCTGGGCAACTTGTTGAATCCCTTCGAGGTTTTTTCGATTGGATCCCAACTGACACTTGCGGAGAACTGTCTCCGAGTGACGTTCCTGGTCAACTATTGTCTGGCATTGTTCAACTTGATCCCGGTTCGTCCTTTGGATGCTGGTCAGATCGCTTCATCATTTTTGAATCTGCGATTTCTGGAATCAGAAACTCATGACCTGATGCTGCGAATTGGACTGGTCGTTTCGCTCTTCGGAATCCTCGCTGGCTTCGTATTCGACATCAGCAGTCTGGTAGCGTTGTCCTCGTTCCTGTTGGTTCTGCACATTCATCAGGTGAGCCAGTGGACTCCGCCGCCGGAGCCGGATGACTCATTCATGGGTTACGATTTTTCAGAAGGCTATACCAGTCTGAATCGAGCTGAGTTTTCAGATGGTGAAACTCAGGACGAAGACTCCAGCTTTGGGATTCTGGAACGCTGGAAAAGCCGTCGCGACGACGAGCGTGCGGTCCGCGAATCCGAGGTTCGCGAAATGGATGAGCAGCAGCTGGATATCATCCTCGAAAAATTGCACACCGAAGGTCGCGAAGCACTGTCTGATCGTGAGTTAGCAATTTTGAATCGTGTAAGTGCCAGGCTACGTCAGAGAAACACTCAGTAGTAAACAGTAGTGTTCAGGCAAATCGAGTCTGCTTCAGGGACCAAGGCGACAGACCGCTCCGGCCCGATTTCCTTTTGAACCCCCTGCGGCGAAGTCCGAGAATGCTGTGACTCGCATCTGAGTTATTCTGAAAAATCCGGAAGATCGCCGATCGGCGAATTGAGCGAACGATCAAAAGCGGCTTCAAGTCCTGAAGAATCAGGGCAAATCGCGGAGACGCAGCAGGAGGATTCCTCGGAGCAATTTTCCTACCTTGCGGTGAACTTTTGTTTCGATGATATTGACCATGACGACTGGCAAAGAGAGTGGCCAGTGTTTGCATCGGGAAAATCAACATTGATGTCCGACCGTTGCTTGTTTTCAACGATAGGTTGCATTGTCACACCGCGTCCACTCTGTTTCAGTCGCGTGATTGACTATAACCGCCGTGTGTCGACTACGTTGATGCCCCTTGCTACTCCGGACCGTCGAAATGCCACGTGCATGTCTTCCCTTGAATGAACGCGAACGCCTTGGTGCGTTGATTGAATGCAGCGTCCTCGATACTGAGCCCGAGAGAGTCTTTGACGATTTGACATCACTCGCCGCACGGCTCTGTGAAGCGCCGATTGCTCTGGTCAGTCTTTTGGATTCCGAACGCCAATGGTTCAAGTCGGCTCATGGCATCGGCGCGAAAGAGACTCATCGAGATTCTGCGTTCTGTGCGCATGCAATTCTTGGCACTGAACCCCTGATCGTCACCAACGCGCTGACTGACCCTCGCACGTGCGACAACGCGTTGGTACTCGAGGCACCGTATATTCGCTTTTACGCAGGTGTGCCTTTGCAAACAGCGGATGGATTTGCACTGGGAACACTTTGCGTAATTGACACGAAGCCGCGTCAAATCTCGGCCCAGCAGATAAACGATCTGCAGTCGCTGGCTCTACAGGTTGCATCTCAATTGGAGCTTCGACGACTCAATCGATCTTTATCGAGCAGTCAGGCGCAGCTCAAGGAAGTTCACGATCGGTTACACCAGATCGCCGCACAAGTTCCGGGCGTTGTCTATCAATTTGAACTCCGTGCTGACGGAACTAGTTGTTTTCCGTTCGCGAGCGAAGGTATTCGGGAGATTTACAGAGTCTCACCGGAAGAGGTTCGGCATGATGCTGCAAAAGTATTCAACATTCTGCATCCGGATGACTATTCGGCAGTTGTTGAATCGATTCAACGTTCGGCGAATGATCTTACGCGGTGGCGTCATGAATACCGTGTTCGATTTTCTGACGGTGCCGTTCGTTGGTGCTTCGGCAACGCGGCTCCCTGTCGTCAGGAAGACGGATCCGTGCGATGGCACGGCTACATCATGGACTCGACGGATCAGGTAAATGCTCGCGAAGAATTGCTGTTTTCGCGATCGCGGATGCAAGCAGTTGTGGAGGGATCGACCCATGTTTCCATTATTGCCAGTGACGTTAATGGCCTGATCACAGTCTTTAACTCCGGCGCCGAGCAGATGTTGGGCTATTCGGCCTCGGAAATGATTGGTCTGCAGAACCCAGCGATCTTTCATTGTCACGAGGAAGTCAAACGTCGCAGTCAGGAACTCAGCATTGAATTCGGTTGTCCGATCGAAGGGTTTGAGACATTTGTTCACAAGGCTCGACATGGGGGGCACAGCGAAGCTGATTGGATCTACATCCGAAAGGATGGCAGTCGCCTCATCGTCAGGCTGGTCATTACGGCTACCCGTGACAGCCACAATGCGATCAATGGGTTCATTGGGATTGCGACGAATATAACTGAATCTCGCAATGCCGCTGAAGTGTTGCGATTCGAACGTGAACGCCTTGACCTGGCATTGACGGGCGGTGAGCTGGGAACATGGGATTGGAACATTCAAACTGGCGAAGAGATCTGGGATTCTCGCTGGGCTAGTTTACTGGGTGAGCAATTAGCAGATCTTGATCCGCATATCTACACGTTCACGAAGCGAGTGCACCCTGAGGATATTACTGACGTGCAGACCCGGGCGCAGAATCATTTCGATGGTCTGACGCCTGTTTTTGAAGCTGAATTTCGAGTACTCCAGAAGACCGGCGAGTGGCGATGGGTACAGTCTCGTGGCCGCTTGATGCAACGAGATGAAGACGGGAATCCGCGGCGAATGCTGGGGACAATGGCAGACATTTCTTCGCGGAAAGAAGCGGAGAAACAGCTGATTGCAGCCCGTAAGTCTGCTGATAACGCGAATCGTTCAAAGAGTGAGTTTCTGGCGAATATGAGTCATGAGATTCGAACTCCAGTCACCTCGATTTTGGGCTATTCGGAGCTTCTGTCTTCACCCGGCCTGAACGCGGAAGAGATGAACAGTCATGTCTGTATGATCCAGTCTTCTGCACACCATTTGTTGACGATCATCAATGATGTGCTGGACCTTTCAAAGATCGAAGCAGGCAAAATGACATTTGAGTTCAGGCAAGTGTTTCCAGTTCAGCTCATTTCGGAAGTCTTGTCTTCCCTGGAGCCTCAGGCACTTGCAAAGAATCTCATTATCAGAGCTAAGTCACTCGGGCCAATTCCCAGAGTCATTGTGTCCGATGCGGTTCGACTTCGGCAGATTCTCATCAACCTGCTCGGAAATGCCATTAAGTTCACGGATTCGGGAAGTGTCAATCTGACTGTTCGCATCGCACCGAAGTCCGCCGATGGAATTGACCGACTGGCATTCGACGTCACCGATACTGGAATCGGTATGGCTCCCGATCAACTCGCGGGGCTCTTTCAGCCTTTCATGCAGGCCGACGCATCGACTACTCGACGTTTCGGCGGAACGGGATTAGGTCTGTCGATCTGCCGTCGCATGGCGCATCTATTGGATGGAGACATCAGCGTAACGAGTGAACTGGGATTAGGCAGCACATTCAGCGTTTCAATCGCAATGGGCTCGCTTGGAGAGGTGGAGTTGCTGGAATCCGTATCGTTTCAACTGGCGGCCTCTGATGCGGGGCTGGAAAAGGTTGTGGCGGGCGAACTCAGGCTGAATGGTCGGTTCCTGCTTGCCGAAGACAATCCTGTCAATCGATGGTTTCTGGAGACCATTTTGCGGCGTGCTGGTGCAACGATCGATGTTGCGGAAAACGGTATGGCTGTACTTGAGAAAGTGTCCACTTCAATGGAGCGACATGGAGACCCCGAGTCGTCGCTTCGTGACTACGATCTTATTTTGATGGACATGCAGATGCCTGTTCTTGATGGGTACGAAGCAACTCGGCGTTTGCGGGAGCAAGGATACAAGGGCCCGATTCTGGCCCTGACCGCACATGCAATGGCGGAGGATCGAAAAAAGTGTCTTGAAGCTGGATGCAGTGACTATGCAACAAAGCCGATCGCAAAATCCCAGCTGCTGAAGCTTTGTCATGAATGGACACAATTGAGTGTTCCACAAACACGGGAACGACCTGTCTCATAAAATGTGTGAGCATAGAATATGGGGTTGGCTGGAATGACCTGCGATCAGCCACCAGAAGATATTCATGTTCATCTACCGGGAACTCTTGAAGCTCGGAAATACAAAACAGTTCTTTTACGCGACCGGCTGTGATGGATTTGCCCGGAGATCGTTGCGAAATACCAGCACGTGAGTTGAGAAATTTACTTGCTGGCAAATTTTCACCTGCCGCTATTTATGGAATGGCAGTTCAGGTAAGTCAGTCTCACGGATGCCACGCAACTCTCGTTGACAACTCGCTGAGAAGAGTGATGTCAATGGCAGGGGCCACAGGCACACTTGAATTCGGTGGCAGGCTTCGAGAAACATTGGAGTCTGTATTCATTTCCTCGGAAGTTGATGCTGTTTTAGCCTGGAGATTTGTTTCTGCAATATTCTCGTTTGAGAAGGTCCGCTATTTCAGATGGCAGGGCTGCCTCTCGCGATCTTCTGAATTCTCCATTGATTGCTATTCTATGACTCCTTCATCAATGTCCTGTTCAACCTCTTCATGCTGTGACCTTGCCGGAGCGATTGCAAAGCTGGACGGGGATGTTGAACTACTTCGCGATCTGGCAGCGCTGTTTATTGGAACTTTGCCTGATCGACTCAGTGAACTGCAGGCCGCGATGGTTGAGGACTGCCCTCGCAAAATCAGCGACGCTGCTCATTCCATGAAAGGGTCCGTTCGATATTTTCTAACCGACTCAACATACGCTGCGGCTCAACAATTAGAACTTGTGAGCATCTTCGGAGAACGATCGGATATTGATCGGGGTGGCGATGCGTTACTTTGTGAAGTCGAAAGACTTCAAAGTGAACTGGTGACGGCAATGCACAGCAATGGGCGTTGTTTCCCGGAATGAGACAATGTCATCTTTGTTGCGACCTTCTGGGCGGCAAGTAACCCCTGGCCCTCGATTGCTTCACGGTCCGGTGGACGGTCGATTGATGTTCGGTTCCTGGCAATCCCATCTGGCGGCTTCAAGGACATGACGTTCCGAAGTCTTTTGCTGTCCAGAATCTGCCGATTCGACTGGAATTGTCGGGGCTGTTTCACCCTTTTTGCCGGACTGTCTTTCGACGTTCAAAGGGAAAGTGGATCGTTCTCGTGATTCATGTACGGATCCAGACAGGAGAGTGACCAACCTGTATGAATGCCAGATGCTGCCGAAGTTGTTACAACAATTCCTGAATGATCTGCCCGTCTGAAACCGGCATCGGACGGCCATCAGTCATATGGTAGTTGATATGCTGCGCATCGTAGCCAAGTGCGTCGAAAACGGTGGCGTGAATGTCGGCCGGTCGGATCGGGCGCAGTCTTGGATAGGCACCAGTTTTGTCGGATTCACCAACGACCTGTCCGCCGCGGATGCCTCCACCGGCCAGCACCATGGAATAGCATTGAGGCCAGTGATCTCGTCCGGCTTCTTTGTTGATGATTGGCGTGCGACCAAAATCACCCATCCAGATGACAAGAGTTTCATCCAGGAGGCCGCGCTCAGAAAGATCATCGATCAGTGCTACGTAGGCTTTTTCCATGGGAGGAACCAGACGATTCTTCATCTGATTGAAATTGTCTTTGTGAGTATCCCAGGTGATGCTTGGGCCGTTTACAGTGGTGACGAATCGGCTGCCAGCTTCGATCAGGCGTCTGGCCAGAAGATGAGATTGCCCCCAGCTATGTCGACCGTAGCGATCGCGAACGGAATCAGGTTCTTTCGACAGATCAAAGACTTCGCTGGCCGCATCAGAGCCGATCAGCCCCAGTGCTTTCGCACGCTGCACGTCAATGTCGGCCGTCGATTCCGAGGCCGTCAGAATTCCCCGCTCATCAAGAGATTGAAGTAATGACTGACGATCCTGAAGGCGATCACGGCTGATGGCGGCGTCAAGCTGAAGCCCGGGAACCTGAAAGCCTTTTGTGTTGGGATCGGCGTTCAGCACGAAGGGATCAAAACGGCTGCCAAGACAACCTCCAAATTGTCCGGGGGTTAGATACTTCGTGCTGTCGCAATGTGGAAAGGGAGTTATTACGTAGGGAGGAACATTGGCGGAATAGCCATCCTGCTGCGCGAGCCAACCTGCGAGAGTGCCGAAGCTCGGGATATCGGCGCGGCCGGGATTGATCAGGGTGCTGTCGATGCGGTACGGCTTCCCAACAATCGACCAATGCATCCCGGAATTGTGGCCACCATGAGAATGGTGGAGTGTTCGGACAATTGAAAGCTTGTCCATGCGTTTTGCAACTTCGGGCAGCAGTTCAGAGATCTGAATTCCCGGGACATTGGTGTCGATCGGTTCGAAACTGCCGCGGATCTCCGATGGTGCCTGTGGCTTCATATCCCACAGGTCAATATGACTGGGAGCGCCGCAGTTGAAGATCATAATCACCGATTTGGCGCGACGTGTTTTTGTCGCCAACGATGAATTCGTGGGCTGCACGCTTCCTTGTGCCACGTTTCCCCAGAATCGATGGATTGTGCTCAGCCCTGCAGCTTTGAGACCTGTCGAAGCAATCCAGTTTCGACGCGATTGCGAACCGATGCTGTACTCGGGGGAAGACCGAAGTTGGCGTTTCACGAGAGTCTCCTGACGAATCATTTGGCAGGGAGAATCGTCACATAGGCAGGGTAAGCGTTGGGCGGGACGTTCAGCATAAGTCGACGGACATCATTCGTCGACTGCAATCAGTCTCCTTTTTCCGCGACCGGCCTGTTTTACGGATGGAGGGCGGAACCTTGTTCAGTACCGACAGGCGTTTCCAGAGGATTGCACAACTGAGCTACGCGCATGCTTCGGCGTAAAGAGTGATCAGGCGTGGTTCTGGTCCATCGTTCGCTGAGTTTGCTCCAGGAGTTGCGTGAGATGGTTGGGGATTTCGTAACCCTCTGCTATTTTCATTTGTTCTTCATCGACGGCTCTGCAGACGGATTCCAGTTCAATCGCCCTGCATTGACGAGCCACCTTGATCAGGGTCTGAAATCCGCGAGGTGATTGATGCAATTGATCTGGAAGAAGTGATGCCAAAGCGACCGGGAATAGTTTGAAGAACTCGGCGTTGGGTTCCTGCAAGGTTGACTCAAGTGAATGGTGGAAAAAAATCGCACACAACAGATCGTCGGGAAACTTCCACTGGGCCGCATAGTAAGCACCAGCCGACGCATGATCCCATCCGAAAACTTCTCGCTCCCAGTCGACCAGATCTCGTCCCTGACCGGGCGTAGACGATGTGTCCATGTATTCGAGATATTGCTTGTCGAATGTATTTGTCAGCACTGGAAGCAGAAAATCCTGTAGCAGGCCACCAAGAAAGGCCAGACCTGGATCGAGATGCATGCGTGTTGCGATCTCTTTTGCGAACAAAGCCCTCTGGAGCGATTCGTTCCAGAAGTTTCTCTGATTGATCAATTTCGTTTTGAGTGCACGATTGGCGGCTTTCATGCCAACGGCCATCAAATGCATCCTCGCGATCCTGAGTCCTATCTGATTGATCGCCCCTTTGACGCTGCGAATGGGAGAACTCGAAGCGTACATCGCTGAATTCACATGTCGCAGAAGTTCCACGGTCAGCGCGGAATCCTTTTCAACAATCTTTGCGAGATCTGCGGTGCTGTAATCCGGATTGGCCGAAGCCTGTACAAACTCTGTCACCGCATGCGGGAGAGCCGGAAGTTCGATCGACTTTGGCAGCAAATCGGCTTTGACCGAAGCCACAGAGCGTTGGCTTAGGTTTTTCCAGTCGAAAGGTGCAGCAGTCGGAGCAGCCACGATAATCCGTTACCTTTTGCATTTGAGCTTTTGTCAGAACACAACTCGAGAGAGCAACGTTCCGTGAACACCCGCGACATCAAATTCATGGCCCGGTATGTTTTGAGACTAACTGCGGCCAAAGAAAAGAGTTGCTTGCTGGACGGCTTATCGTAACTGAACGGAAAAACTTGCCTCACTGGCGAAATCAACGAGGGCAAAACAATCGTGGCAGGTGAATTTAACAGCGACGCCGATTGTAGTGATCCGACCCATGGTGTCGCTCATAGTGATCCACGCGATCAAAGGTCGGCTGTGTTGCATTACAGAGCAGCCGTTAGTTCAGCCGAATAATCAGCGAGGTGACGTGAGACGATTTTGTGCAAAGGAAACTTCATGGGAGCAACTGGTATGAAGGATATGCGAAGGATTTTCGCCGAATGGCCCGCCAGCATTCCTCGCACCGGCCTGATTTTAACAACGTTCGGTGAGTCGATTCAGTTTGTCAGCTATATGATTTCCGGTGACCTGATCCTGGTCGAACGAAAGACTCCCGATGCCCAGGGTTCGCGACGAGTCATCATGAGCTTCGATTCGATTGTGGCCGTGAAAATCCTGGACGCGATCGAGATGGCACGATTCACTGCTATGGGATTCCAGGGTGTTGCCTGATTCAACTCTCTGCAATCATTCTCCCCGGGGTTATCTTCCGGGGGGAATCCTCCGGAGGCTGCCGTGTAACCGTTGCTTGCTTTGATCGTGCTTTTCACCAAAGCGATGACATGGACCTTTTATCAGGATTCTTTTGATACTCGCAGGTTGCCCCCGCGATAAGCCGCTGCCATGGCTTTAGGAATCTCGGATTCAGACAGAACGACTTCCGCCTGATTCTCCTGCGTCAACGCTCTCATTTCCTGCTCTTCGGCGACAGCCGCAGCTCGACGTTCTTCTGCATGAGCCCGAGCGATACGCATGTCGGCTTCCGCCTGATCGGCCTGAAGACGTGCGCCAACGTTGTCGCCAACGTCGATGTCGGCGATATCGATTGAGACGATTTCATAAGCCGTTTGAGAATCCAGACCTTTGGCCAGAACGGCTCGGGCGATCAGCATCGGATTGGCCAAAACGTCTTTGTGACTTTCACACGACCCGATCGCAGAAACGATTCCCTCGCCGACTCGCGCGATGATTGTTTCTTCAGTGGCTCCACCAATCAGTTGAGTAATATTGGTTCGCACTGTAACGCGGGCTTTGGCTTTCAATTGAATGCCGTTCTTCGCGATACCATCAAGGGTTGGTCGTCCTGTTCGTGATGGATCCGGACAGTCGATCACTTTGGTTTTTACGCTGGTCTGGACCGCCTCCAGAACATTTCTTCCGGCAAGGTCGATTGCTGCCGCCGTGTTCCAGTCCAGTGCGATCTGGGCTCGATGTGCAGCGATCAGGGCACGCACGACGAGAGGCACGTTGCCCCCGGCGAGATAGTGAGATTCCATGGCGTTGGTTGTGATGTTGGCCACTCCGGCCTGAACAGACATGACCCGGCAATCCACAATGATCTGCGGATTCACCTTCTTCAGCTTCATCACGACCATCTGTAGCGGGCCGATGTAGGCTCCCGACATGAAAGCTCGAAACCAGAGCGACATGACCGAAGCGAAGATCCCGACGAACACCAGCAGAATCATGCCGAAAATCACGGCAAGACAAATCAACAGGACAGTAACAAAATCCAGTTCGCCGCTTGCGGCAACGGGCAGATCCTGAGCCAGCAGAATGGTTGAATTGAGATTATGCATTTGCCTTCTCCGTTCCGGACAGTTGACTTCGACCTCGATAGTGTACGGGATCCCCCAGTCGATTCGCAATTGATCCGACACTGTACAATGAGACGGTTCCACGAATCCTTGTCAGGCATTAGAGTCCTCAGCGTGAGCTTTTTGGTGCCGCTGATTCACACTTCATTTTTTGAGGACGATCATGAGTATTGATGCGCGACTGGCCGAGCTTGGAATCACTCTTCCTCCGGTTCCCGCTCCGGGTGGAGTTTACACCCCGGTGGTGATTGTGGACAAAATTGCCTACGTTTCCGGGCAGGTCCCGTTTGATACAAACGGCAAGATGATCGTCGGCCGAGTCGGTTCAGATTTGACGGAAGAACAGGGAGTCGCTGCTGCTCGTCAGGTTGCTCTCACAATGTTAGCAACCATCAAAGCTTCGCTGGGATCTTTGGATCGCATTAAGCGAATTGTAAAAGTTCTTGGGATGGTCAATTCAACGTCTGATTTCCAGCGTCATCCGTTTGTTGTAAATGGATTCAGCAATATGATGGTGGAAATCTTCGGAGATTCGGCGAAAGCGGCTCGAAGCGCGGTCGGAATGGGTTCACTGCCTTACAACGTTCCAGTCGAGGTTGAAGCGACGCTGGAACTGCATGAGTAGCACAAGCTGAGAACTATAGTCTCGCTCGAATCGCGTCCAATGCCTGCTGAGCATTGTTCTTCACAGAGAAATCGTTGGATGTGGCTAACTTCTCAAGGAAGTCGACGGACTTTTCGGTTCCGACTTTCTTGAGAACTTCCAAAAGATCATTCCTGGCCGAGGCATCAGTGATCTGCGGGAACGTCTTCATGATAGGCTCCTCGATGGGAGCACCGACGGTGATCAGTGCTTCTTTAAGATCGCCACGAACAACGTGGTCCGTCATTGACATGATCAGAGTTGGGTAGTCTTCTGGCTTTGCAATTTTCGCGAGGGTTTTCACCGCAACTTTTTTTGCGTCGTGCATCAAGCCGTCAGAGTCTGCAAGAACCTTCTTTAGTTCTTCGGAGTGCTCAGCGGTGGCCCAGCGGCAGAAGGCTTCGGTCGCCCCCTTTTTGACAAAGCCATTGCTGTTCTTCATATGATTTCGAGCAATCTTCAGGACTTCGTCACGCTTGTCTTCAACAATTGCAATCTGGCTGAGTCGTGACAGCGGCTGACTGGCCCCATTGCCACCTTCGGCCTTACGGATTTCTGCAATCAGGTCATCGACAAGTTTTGGATTCGGATTATTCTGTTCGTCTTCACGCTGTTTCTTATCGGTAGCCATCTTCTGCTGAGCCTGTTCAATCTCTCGCTGGACTTCCGCCTGATCACGGAGAGTGTAGGACACTCGAACAGGAACCTTAATGTTTCCGTCTTCGTTGTTTTGCTCAACGGTCGAATTGTATTCAAGGCTGAAAGGCATACCCTGAACCGTGTCAAATACTAGTGTTCCGGTGCCTCGAATGTTCATATACAGCTGGCTGTTGGATCGCGTTGCCGTGTACTCATAAGACTTTGTGATTGAAATCTTGTTATTCAGTGTCTGGCCGACCTGGTAAGAAACTCTTTCAATCGCAGGGATTTCTTCAACAACCTGATCCTGCTGTCCGCCGAACATTCCCGGAGGTCCAAAGCCTCGCATACGACCACCAAACCTGGGCATTCCCCCGAACGGACTATCATCACGTTTGATTCGCTGCAAAGTTGATTCGGTTTCAACGTGCCATTGAGACTCGGAGTACGCATCCAGTTGTTCCATGAAGAAAACGCCAACTGGGCCGAGGACCGCAGGCAATTGCTCTTCGCCCTGGAATTCAAGGACTTCTCCCAGTGCGTTGACAGTCAATTTGCCACGATCTATCGAACTTGAACCGAACGAAGGTGGGCCTGGAAATCCTCCTCTGGAGCGACGCATCTGAGGCTGCTCGTGGAAGTTGGCATTGAATGCGACTTCATACATCTTGCCGCCACTGTTCCCCCAGACCTTAATGAATGCAACGCCCGGTGTCACTCGCCGAGCCACTTCGGGGCCGGCGAGATCCTGACCTCGAGGTGCATTTGCGAGTTGAAATCCCTTTGTCGCCGCGAGTGCTCGAAGTTCGTTAACTGGTGCTGCAAACCCAACGGAAGTGACAGAGGAGCCTGAAAGCTTTGCACTGGCTACTCCGACGACCTGCCCTGCCCCGTTCACCACAGGGCCGCCACTGTTGCCAGGGTTGATCGCTGCATCAATCTGAATCTGTTTTCCTCGCTCTTTATTCTGGATCACCCCGGCCACGGTTCCCGTC
>CAIXQV010000358.1 GCA_903921605.1 uncultured Planctomycetaceae bacterium
CTGGAACGATTCGCGGAGCATATTTCAGTTCATTTTTCGAAATCCGGCCCGAAAACTCATCGAGGAAAAACTCACAGAACTCTCTGCGGAACATCTAACCTCAAACAGGCACTTCTTCAGGGACAGCAGGCAATCTGAAGGGTCCGTTAGAATCTCGGAGCACGCCATTCGCATTGCTTCGCTGACTACGAAGATGGAGAACGATCTCGCGAAGTTGCTTCTCAAAGGGCTTCATGCCTTCCGTCACCCAATTCATCCAGTCGCAGAAGGACTCGTCCGGCGCCACACCAACAACCCTTACGTTGCCAGCTCGAATGCCTTCAATCACGAGGGGAATATCGGAACGCCATGTATCGTGCTGCTCGACACGAACTCGAGTTCTCCAGGTGGCATGATAAGCCTCACCCATACTTGGCATATTCACCATCAATTCCACACCCACCAATTCGTGCTTCTCAGCAAATTGAGTCAGTGTTTCCCAAAGGTGCTCCCATTTGTGCCCTCCATGCAGACGCACCTGCTCATCGTGTAAGACAGGATTTGGTTCGGCCCCTTTCTTGACAAGTGACCCTGCAAACCGGCGCACACGATTGGTCAGCAAGTTGAGTTCCGCATGACCGAACGACCGCGTCACCACTAGCAAAGTCAGAGCTGTTGCCACAGCCACGACAGCAAGGATTTCACTGTTGAAAGCAGCCGCTGCAATCGCACCCAGCCCGGTCAGGCTGCAAAGCGAACCCACTACCAGCAGCAAACGGCCGCCTGTGTGACCGTGTCGTGCGAGACAATGATGCAGATGACCTCGGTCAGTCGTATAGATACTGCGACCAGTAAGACGACGACGCAGAATTGCCATCGCCACATCAAAGATAGGAATGGCCCAGATAGCAGTTGGCATGATCAGTGCGACAGCCGCGTATTGCTTCAAAGAACACTTCAAAGCCACGCAGCCCAGGACCAGCCCTATCAACATACTGCCGGAATCACCCAGGAACATTCTTGCCGGCGGAAAGTTATAAAACAGAAAACCGATCAGAGCGCCCGCCAGAGCCAGAGAAATCAAAAGACCGTCCGGACGTCCTCCCAGGATATATGTCACCGCAGCCACGGACAAGCTGAGAATAATCCCTGTGGTGCTGGCCAAACCATCCACACCATCGATCAGGTTGAGTGCATTAACAGCCCCGAGAATCCAGAACACCGTGATGAAAGGAGCAACGTCACCAAACTCAATCGGGTAGCCAAACAGCTCGATCCGCTGGATCAGAATTCCGGACGGAACCATGATGAGGGCGGCCAGAAACTGACCTGCCAGTTTTTGCCGACCACGCAATCCAAACCGATCGTCAAAAATGCCGACAACAACAATGACCAGCGATGCAACGGCAAGCGACAACAAAAAACGAATATCGCCTTCGTTCGCACTAAGGACTCCAGGGAACGCGTAACCTGTGAAAACGATCGCCAGCACAATGGAAAGGAAAACCGTTGGACCGCCAGTGAGCGGAACCGCAAAACTATGGAGCTTGCGATGTCCGTCGGGCTTATCCACGACTCCGAGCCACCGGCAGACATAGGCCACAAGGGGCGCC
>CAIXQV010000359.1 GCA_903921605.1 uncultured Planctomycetaceae bacterium
ATGGAACGATTCAGCGATGTCAGTGATTCCTGGAATCGTCCGAGTTTTCTGAAGACCGCACCAAGATTCAGATGGATCTCTGACTGATCCGCTTTCAGAGAGCAGGCACGCTGAAAGGCCGATAGCGCGTCGTCGACTCGTCCAAGATCGCTATAGATCGCACCCAGATTGCAAAGCAGTTCGGAATCATCCGGAGTCAACTGCGCACACTGCTGAAGTGCTGATAATGCTTCCGTCAGACGATTCTGTTTCCTCAACGCGGTGCCCAGATGCTTGAGAGCGGTGACGTGTTTCGGTTGTTGTTTCAGAATCCGGCGACAGATCAATTCCGCCTCTGCAGCCTGATTCTGGGCGAGCAGTACGGCGACCAGATTGGCCTGATAAACAACATTTCCCGGCGACGCATCCAATGCGTGACGGATGAACTCAGCCGCGTCGTCAAACTGTTTCCGCTGGAAGGCAATCAGCCCGGACAAATGCCAGGCTTCGGCATTCGTTGGGTCTTCCTGAAGGATCTCCAGGTACGCGGCTGCGGCAGCGTTCGTGTCACCGGCAACATGGCGCTCGTACCCATTTCTGAGCCGGCGCTGAATGCTTGTGGTCGCCACGGTTCGTCCCTGAAACAGCCTGGAGGCAATTCCTGCCGCTATCGAACGGCAAGACTCATTCGCGCACCCTCCTGGCGCACGCCTCCTGTTCACATCGACGAACCAGACCCCCAGGTTGGTCCTTTTTTTGTTTTTACGGGAAAACACCCAGCTCGTGTCTTCCCAATGATCAGGGCCTTATTGGCCAGCTTCTGACCATTGTTTGGCCGCTTCAATAATGCGGGTCATGTCGCTCAGATCGAAGTCATCCGCTACCGGAATCGACAGGACATGACTCTCAAGCCACGCAGCATCCTCGCTGTCAACGTTCGCCGAGTTCCGCAGCACCGGATGTAATGGCCAATGGATTGAACAAAAGATTCCGCGCGAGGCCAGAAACGATCGCAAGGAATCTCGCTGCTCAACATCTGGCATCAGAATATTGTGGAGTAACGGCACTTCGTCTTCGCGAAAACTGACCAGTGGCTCCCCGATAGCAAGATGAGCCTGAAGAAAACGCTGATTTGAACACCGTTGCTCAGCCATCTTTACGAGATCACTGGCCAGCATCTGAGCCAGCGACTGGCTGGACATATCTGAAACTCGCCAGCCTCGATCCATCATGTTCTCTGCTTCGCGCAGGTCACGCCAGTCTCGTGAGCAGCCTCGCAACCACGTCGAAAGTCCATCATCTGGTTCATAAACCGGTGAATGAAGGCCATGTACAACGCCTCCATCAGTGATACGAAATGTTTTGCGAAGACTTCCGAACCTCCAGGAACTGGCAACATTAACGCCTGGAATCAATTGATGAGAGACATCTTCCAGCAGGACACACTCTGAAGAAACCCGGGGCGCTTCACTGACATGGCCAAAATAATTGATGTAGACCAATGCATCCCCGGGTTCAGCATCCTGTGGCCACTGACACTGCAGCTTTCGATTCACGGAATAGAACAGCATCGGTGTCTGCGGAAAACGTTGTTGCATGGCCTGGATCAAAGACCAGCAGACAAAGGTTGGTAACCAGACTCGCTTTGGACGAACCGCATCTCGAATCAGCCACGTGAACGCAGCTCGACCAGAACTAAAATAAGTTTGCTGCTGTCGCAATGGGACCAGTCGACTCGCAATGAGGCGTTTCTCCGGCTGCGAATTCGCCCCATCAACAGCCCGAGCTTCGCTGTTCGCAGCAGCGATGGCACCTTGAGCCTCCAACTGCCCGACCAGGGCTCGAGCGGCGGACAACAGCGTTTGCGGAACAAGAGTTCGAAAGTCTCCACGAAACTCACGCAGCAGCTTTTCACCGTCATACACGCGATAGCAAAACTTGTGCTCGGAGTAATAACTCGCATCGGGCTCAGCAACGACGCGGTATCTCGGCTCCAGTTTCATCCGCAGCCAGCAAAACGTCTGACGCTCATCAGTGATTTCAAAAGTCACGACATGTGCCTGCAGGAAGATTAATAGACTCCGGGATTCCGAAGGCGTCAGTCTACTTCAACGCACTTCTCCCGGTCAGCCCAACTCATCGGGCGAGGCCAGATCACGTTACTGACCAGACGTGCATAGGCCGACGTGTCGTCGATTCTTCCCGTGTCTCGGGCCGCGGTGTCGGCAAATCCATATTTCAACTTAAACAAAAACTCCGTTTGGTTACGCGCTTTGTCAAAATGACAATTCTGTCGACGCCGGAAAAACAGGGATTTGAAAGGCTTGCCAGTGAAAGTTTTCCAAAACTCGTCAACCGGCAAATATTGCCACACAATTAAAAATACATAAAGGCATATTGTTAAATAACTTATGTCAATTTATCGGCATCAGAAACAATCTGAATCACAATTGGCACACTTCTCGCATTATCAAATTCAACATGACAACAACAGATTCTGATCGAAGTCGACAGAACTGGAATCTTGGAAGATTGGGAAACACAGGAGGTAGTGAGCCATGTTAGTACTGACACGAAAACCGGCAGAAATCATCCGAATCGGCGAAGACATTGTTATCAAAGTGATTAAGACAGGGAAAGGCACCGTGAAGATTGGGATCGAAGCTCCCGCTAACGTCCGCGTCATGCGAGGCGAGCTGGTGGAGGACGAAGCACCAGCCCCTGTCATCCCAGCCACTTTCAGTGTGGCTACGCGAGCTGTCTCAGACCAGTACCCGCATGTGGCCTGATCTAAAACTCTGAAATCCAAAACAACGCAACTTCAACTCAACCTTCAACACATTCATTAGTCCTGCCAAAAAATCGAACGGATTCAATTAAGGAGAATAGAAACATGAACGCTTCAACACGACTCACGATGACTCTGGCCGTCCTGACGATGGCAACAACTTCTTCAGTCTTCGGCCAGTTTCCTGACGAAGACAATTACTCAAGCCGCCAGCGATCTGCTCGCCCGGTCGCTCGCTCCACATCGGAGGACTTCCCTGAGCTTCCAGCCAGCCTTTCAGAATTCTCAAGTCGTCGCATTTCAACGGTGACTCCATCGGATCCGTTTCGCCGCATGAATCGCGAAGGTCGAGACCCTCGCTCTCGTGACGGAGAACAGGTGCGATATCGAGTTCCACTCGAAAACAATTACAGCATCATGCCTGTGGATCGGTTTGATTCACGAAGTACGGATCGTCCGATCTCGGACGATGGTTACCCAGTCGATGATTTTCGTCGAGAAACCAACTACGATCGCACCTATGATCCTCGATCAGAAGCGGATCCTGATCAGAGATTCGAGCAGTTGCCTGTTCGACGAACAAACGATGATCGCTACAGCCCACTTGATGAACGCGACCCTTTCGTTCCTGCTCCCCTGCCAGAAAGCCGACAGGATGACGAAGCTTCAAAGATCGACGAATTGTTGACAATCCGATATCAGAACCCGGTTACGGTCCGTGCGATCCGGGCGATGTCAAACAATCAGGCTTTATCATTGTTCGCCGAAGTATCTCAGAAAATTGACGAACGATCACTGGAACCTACCAGCTACGATGTTCGAGTTCGACGTGCTCTGCGAAATCTGTCGATTGCTTTGGACAACCCTGCCTTTGTGAACGGCCTTGGACTGTCAACGGATTCGTTCCAGATGGACGGATTCCGGAATACTCTGGCTCGTCTGGCCAGTGCTGATCAGGTTCGAAGCTACACGGATGCATCAAATGTGATGAAGACGGTGATGAACCAGGCGTCAGCTGTAAAAGGACTGACTCCAAGCGTGGTGGGTTTCGAGTTTGCTAACGCCAGTATCGATACTCTTGATAAGTTCTCTGCTCTGGAACCTGCCGATCCTGCTTCACGAAATGGTGCAGAGTTGTCCGGGATGAAGAGTGCCGCTCTGGAAGAAGAAATCGTGGGTGTGGGTGTTGAAGTTCGCGAACATGCTGACGGTCTGGTGGTCGTAAAGCCGCTGCGAGGTGGTCCAGCTGCCGAAGCGGGTCTGCAGACAGGTGACATTATCCTGAGCATCAACAATCAGGAGATTGCCGGAATGAAGATGGCTACAAGTGTTGACCTGATGAAGGGAACGAATGGCAGCCAGATGAAGATCCGGATCTATCGTGAAGACAAAGGAGAGCGTGACTTTGTGCTGGCTCGCCGCAAGGTTCGAGTCTGGACGGTGAATGATACGAAGATTCTGAATGGCAC
>CAIXQV010000360.1 GCA_903921605.1 uncultured Planctomycetaceae bacterium
TCTCGAGTCGAATCAAAACTTTTGCAGTGACTTCACCGGCGACCTCGAATCGCCCAAACCAGTTGACCGTCTGAGTCGGGTCATCCCAATGAGTGATGCCTTGATCCTCGGAAATTCGGGCGGCAGACGGATCGGGCAACATATAAGCCGTAAAGGCCGGCACTTTGACTTCGCCACAGAAGCCAGTTTCAGTGGGCAGAAAACTGAAGACCAGAACAGAAGCCACCAAAGTGCAAATACGATTGGCCATAAACACAGTTCTTCACCAGATAGTTAAGTGAAATTTCGCCGCTAACCCCAGCAATACACCGCGTTTCGATCTTTGGCGTGAGCCATAAAACTGCAGGCGGTCCAGCGAGTTTTCTGGCCGACAACAGGCGTAACACGATGCAGATAACGGCCAGAATCGACAATAATCAGATCGCCGGCATTCAGAGAAAATGCGACGGACGACAGCTGACTGAGATCCGGCTTATTGGTCGCAGAATCATCGTTTAACAGGCGAGCATTCTCCGGCTCGACTCGATAATCGAAGACCTCCAGAGCCCCACCGTCTTCTGGTTTTCCAATCAGTAAAACCATCGAATACATATGGCTCGAAACCAGCGTCTGCAAATGCTCATACGCCGGTCGCAGGGACTGTTCGTTATCACAATGAGCCGTGATGTAGCCGCCTTCGCCATGCCCACGAAAGGTCGTCAGCATATAAGACTGCTCGGGATCCGGCCCCGGAGCCGCACGATAGGGCCGGTTCTCATCAAGGCGTGAAAGCAACTGCATCACGCACGAATCAATTCCCTGTCCCGCAGGAAACAATTCGGCCATATGCTGATGAAATTCTTCCGCCTGCCGAAAGTAGGTTTCCGGATCTGTCTGCATCAGATTCAAATTCTGGCCGTAGAACCAGGATTTGAATTTTTCCGGAAACCACGTCTTCAAAAACGGCGGATCGTGTCGCTCCAGGCGTGCCACGATCCGCTGCATCAGCGCGCTGTCATAAACATTGCGGACAACAATTCCCGTTACCGATCCTTGTCGCAGTTGAGCAATGGCCGAGCCGTAGCGATCTGCATCGCAGGCCTGTAACTCAAGCAGCGAGAAGAATGGCTTCGGATGTCCGAGCAAATCAGACAAACGGAGTCTTCCCCGGAACAGCAACAGGTGGCACCGGATTATCAGCCCAGTCATAGCTGGCAGGGCTGAGGTCTTCCTTGGAGTTCATGACGGCATCCCAGGTCAGCTTCTGACCGGTATATCCAGCCATGCGGCCAGCAATCGCCAGCATCGTACTCTTGCACATGTAGTCGCCATTGTTGATCGGCTTACCTGCACGGATGCTGGCAAAGAGTTCGTTGTGTTCGATCTGGTACATGTCCCCATCCGGGCCATCATACTTCCAGATCACGTTGCCCTTGTAATCGGAAATCTTGTGGGCCATCACATCGATCATACCCTTTGTGCCAAAGATATAGTCTTCGACTTCATTCTCGCAGTTCGGCCAGTGGCGGCAGCGAGCGAACGCTTTCACACCATTTGCCCACTGATACACGATATCGAAGTGATCGTAGATGTTGCCATAGCGAGCATCCGTACGAACCTGACGACCACCGGAACCACTGATCGTGGCCGGAGCTTCGTCATTCATCGCCCACATCATCTTGTCGAGACTGTGAATATGCTGCTCAACGTTAAAGTCACCGGACAGCCAGGTGTAGTAGTACCAGTTACGAATCTGATACTCCATTTCGCTCTTGCACTGATCGCGTTCACGACGAGGATCCCAGACGCCGCTGGACATGTAGCTACACTGCATCGATACGATGTCGCCAATTACGCCGCTCTTCAGTTGCTCGAAGACAGCTCGCTTACCCGGGTGATATCGCCAGCATAGCCCAGAGACCAGAGACAGTCCTTTTTCGGCGGCCTTCGCTGAAGATTCAAGAACTGATCGCACGCCCGGCGCGTCAACCGCGATTGGTTTCTCACAGAAGATATGCTTGCCGGCTTCGACCGAGGCTCGCATGTGCTCAGGTCGGAAGTGAGGAGTTGAAGCCAGCAAGACTACGTCACACTTCTCGATGACCTGCTTGTAGGCATCGAAGCCGGTGTAACACTGATCTTCCGTCGCAGTAACTCGTGCCGCCGCGCCGTCCTTGTTGAATTTTCGGCTGAGCTGTCGCAGGCCTCGAGTGACCGCGTCTTCAAAAACGTCCGCCAGAGCAACCAGTTCGGTTCCCGGATCTGCATTCAGAGCCTGCTCAGCGGCGCCTGTTCCGCGACCACCCGCACCAACAAGTCCAACCTTCAGGAGATCACTGCCACCTGCGTAGGCTCCGGCATTCAGCGTTGCTGGCACCGCGGCTACAGCAGCGGCACTCAAAGCGGTTGTGGCGAGGAATTCACGGCGAGTGCCGTCTGAAGTCTGTGTCCGTTTATCCATGATTTCTGCTTTCTTGTCTCGTCGAGGAACGGCGGGATTCAGGGCGGATGGCAGCCATTTCTGCTGCTGGTTTCGCAAGAGGTTGACCTTTCAAACGCCTCAGGTCAAGGGTTTGGCCAAAGTTCGTGGCTCCGCTCTCGCTTGTCACACCCGGCCCCCCGGACATAACCTGCCTGACTTGTTCAGCTGCTGCGGACTGTCGATTTAGTTGTGTCATCAGCCGCCGGGCGTTAGCCCCCGGTTGTTTTTGAAGGGTTTCTGCGGCAAGAAACCGGACGCTAACGCGTTCCGGCTGATTAAATCAACAGCGGTAAACGACTCAATCAAGTCCCCACTGAGGAATTCCGGTGCTTCGAAGCTGTCTCTTTCATTTTGCGGTTTGTTTGTGCCTTGCGGTCGTTGCTCGTTCGGCCATCGCTCAGCAGCCGTCCGATTTTGCTCATGACGTGCTTCCGGTGCTGAAGAAGCATTGCGTCCCTTGTCATGGTGGGCGAGAAGCCAAGGGCAGCTTCTCGATGAATCATCGAGAACTGGTCGTCGATTCGGGTCATGTTGTCGTTGGCAAACCTGAAGAATCTCACCTGCTTAATCTGATTCTGTCGACAGACCGCGAAACTCAAATGCCCCCGGCTGATCGAGAACGTTTGTCCGAAAAAGAGAAAGATGTCATCCGCAAGTGGATCGCTGATGGTTTGCCTTGGGAAGAAGGTTTCTCTTTCGCTCCCGCGAGTTATGAACCGCCTTTGAAGCCTCGTCGGCCTGAACTACCTGCGGCTGTCGACGGACGTTCAAATCCGGTTGACCGAATACTGGATGCTGATCTTGCGTCGCATCAGATTGCTCGTCCGGCAGAAATAGATGACGCCGTATTCCTGCGACGAGTTTCGCTCGATCTGGTCGGCTTGCTTCCTGAACCGCAGGAACTGGAGGCTTTTGTCGCCGACAACACTCCTGGCAAGCGCGAGAGGATTGTTCGCAATCTTCTGGATGACAATGTTGGTTACGCCGAGCACTGGCTTTCGTTCTTCAATGATCTGCTCCGCAACGATTACAGCGGCACGGGTTTCATTACCGGAGGACGGCAACAGGTCAGCGGTTGGCTCTATGAAGCACTTTTCAGCAACAAGCCATTCGACCAGTTTGCTCGTGAACTGATCGCTCCGCCGACTCCGGCCAGTCAGGGATACATTGATGGTATTCGCTGGCGTGGCGAAGTGAGTGCAGGACAGACGGTTGAGATCCAGTTTGCTCAGAGCGTGTCTCAATCGTTCCTTGGCATCAATCTCAAATGTGCGTCGTGTCACGATAGTTTTATTGATCGATGGAAGCTGGAAGAAGCTTACGGTCTGGCGGCCATCTACTCGGCTCAGCCGATGCAGATTCATCGCTGCGATAAGCCGATCGGAAAACAAGCCGAAGCCAAATGGCTGTTTCCGGAACTTGGTCAGGTCGATGCCGCTGCGCCGCGTGAAGAGCGATTGAAGCAACTCGCGGCGCTGATGACTCATCCCGACAACGGCCGGTTTACTCGTACGATCGTCAATCGCTTGTGGTACAAGCTCATGGGGCGTGGCATCGTGCATCCGCTGGATGCTATGCAGTCAGAACCATGGAACGCGGATCTGCTGGATCATCTTGCCGTGCATCTTGCGGATAACAAATACGATCTGAAATCGGTCCTGTACCTGATCGCAACCTCGGAAGCTTATCAGTCGCAATGTGTGACGCGACGAGTGGAATCGGCAGAAGGCTCCACAGGGAAATTTGTCTATCAGGGGCCACTGCCGCGCCGTATGACGGCCGAGCAATTTCTGGACTCGGTGTGGCAGATGACATCGGCTGCTCCGACTGCCTTTGATGCTCCGGTGATTCGGAGTGCACCTCAAGCGGCAGGGGCGGAACCTGTCGCATTGCAGGCCAAATGGATCTGGGGAGACTCCGCAGCCAGTGGCAGTGTTCCTCCGTCCGGCGAGGCGATTTTACTTCGTCGTCAGTTCCAGCTGACGGACGACGTTGAGCAGGGCGGCGCGGTATTGACCTGCGATAACGGGTTTACTCTGTTTATCAATGGCCGTGAAGTGAAGTCCGGCAGCGAATGGACAAAGACCGAAGCTGTGCCTCTGCGAGGGCTTCTGAAGAAGGGCGAGAACACTGTTGTCGCCATCGCCACGAATGCTGGAAACGGTCCCAATGCGGCTGGGTTCTTCTTCGAATCACGCGTGAAACTGACGAACGGCGAAGTCATGACCGTGGTCAGTGATGAAAGCTGGGAATGGACCGCCAATGTCCCCGCTCGAAAGGAAGGCCGACTGGGACGTATCACCGGAGATTGGAAACCGGTCACGATTGTGCCGGCCCTTGATGTCTGGACGAATTCCGTCGCCGCCACAGCTCCGAATCTGCTGATGCAGGCGCTGACGGGCAATCTGCAGATGATTCGAGCCTCGCTGATGAAGAATGACTTCCTGATGCGATCGCTCGGCCGACCATTTCGCGAACAGATCGTTTCCATGCGTCCCACCGAACTGACAACATTGGAAGCGATTGACCTTTCCAACGGAGCGACGCTGGCGGGTTATCTGAGCACTGGAGCCGCGAATCTGGCGAACGGGGAGTATTCCGACAAGACGGCGCTTATCGATCATCTGTATGAATTCGCGCTGTCTCGAAAGCCATTGCCTGATGAAAAGGCGATTCTGAACGAATCACTCAGCTCGCCGCCAACAACCCAGGAAATCGAAGACGTCCTTTGGGCGATCTTTATGACTCCCGAGTTCTTCCTTGTGCGATAAGGATCAACAATCAGTGGCATAGCACTGCCATCTGGCAAGGGCCAGGTGTCTCAGAACGACTGGGATATGCGTCATTGTAACATCGCCAGTATCGGGCGATGGCTTGTAAGAAATCGCCTGAAGCTTCAATCTGGCCAATTGTGCCAGAGCAACCCCGAAGACTTGACGAATCCTGCGGAACCCTGCATCCTAAGAGATAGCAGGCTTCTGCTTTTGTGACGCTGAATCAAGGAAAGAAAAACGATGACCGGGTATACCGTACACACGGGAGCTTCCAAGAAATTTGTTAGTGGCTGGGACAACGTTTTCGGCAATGCGCCAGCAAAAAAGGCTGCCGGAAAATCTGCTGCAAAGGCAAAGAGCAGCAGTGTTAAGAAAAGCAGCGGTGTCAAAGCGAAGAAGGGCAAAAAGAAGTAGCTCTTTGCGGCTGACGTTCCTGCTGGGGGAAACATGTTATTCCGGATGCGTTCTTGCTTGGCCGATAAATGGCCGAGTTCTAAACATCCCATGTTGACGACGACGCTGCGTTCTACTTTTCACCCGGGTGTACTCGACCGTCTTCCATGTTGATGATGCGATCGGCCACGTCCAGAATTCGTGGGTCGTGAGTCACCATCAGGATCGGACAGCCTCGCCCACGAGCAAGCTCCTGCAGCAGGTTGACTACGTCGCGGCCTGATTGACTGTCCAATGCGGCTGTGGGCTCATCCGCCAGAATGAGTTTCGGATTGGCCGCAAGTGCTCGCGCGATGGCGACTCGTTGTTTTTGCCCGCCGGAAAGTCGAGCCGGGTAATAGTCGAGACGATGCCCGAGGCCGACGCTGGTCAGCAGTTCAACAGTCAGTCGTGACGCATCATCAGGGTTGACTTCCGGATGCAGATGAAACATGAGCTGCACGTTCTGTCGAGCCGTCAGGAATGGCAGCAGGTTATGCTGCTGAAAGATGAACCCGATATCGCGCCGAACTTCGACCAGTTCTTCCAGGCTGGCATCGTGCAGATGATGGCTCAGGACATCCAACTCGCCGTCGCGAACTTTTCTCAACGCTCCGATGAGAGTTAGCAGAGTTGTCTTGCCGCTGCCGCTGGGGCCGGTCAGCAGAACGATCTCCCCGGTTCCTACTTCCATGTTAATGTCAAACAGAATCTGCTTCTGCAGGTCTCCTTCGCCGAACGCGAAGTTCACGTGCCGCGCAGAGATCGCAGGAGTCGCTTTCGCCATGGCGATTCCCGTTTTAGCCGTCGAATTTTGAGCGTCATCAACCATTGTCGGTTCGAGTCTTCGAAATTGGATAACTCTGCTAGAACACATCCGCTGGATCTGCCGTGCGGACCTTGCGAATTGCAATCATCGCCGACAATCCACACATCACGATCGTCAGTACAAACACAAATATGGCTCTCTCCACGGTCATCGAGAATTGCATCTGAATCGCTTTCGTGGCAACTCGATACAATCCCAGAGCCAACACAAATCCCGGCAGGTAACCCAGCAACGCCAGAATCACTGATTGGCTCAACACCACCTGCAGCAAGTAACGATCGCTGAAGCCCATCGCCTTCATTGTCGCATACTGCGGCAGATGATTGGTGACCTCGGTATACAGAATCTGATACACCACAACGAACCCGATGAAGAATCCGACGGCTGCTCCCATGCCGAAGATAAAGTCAATCGGTGCGTTCTCGCGAATGAAGACGACTTCTGCGGCGACCAGTTCCTCGCGAGTCAGGACTTTGGCTTCCGTGCCGACATACTGTCGCAATGAGGCTCGCACAGCCTGAGTATCAGCTCCGGGACGAAGACGGATCAGACCCAGATCCACGGAGCCAGGCTTGCGGTCCGGGAATAGCCGCAAAAAATTGACGTGCGATGTGAACAGATTACCGTCCGTGTTGATCGAAATGCCCACGTCGATCGAATCGATCAATCGCACTTTCCGCAGATTGACTTCGACATCGATCGAGTCATTCTCCGCCAGATACTGCTTTATCGGGCCATAGTTTGTTCGGCTCATCCCGTCGTAGAGCAGTCGATCAATATCGTTGAGTTCCTCTGTAAATCGCTCGATCCCAGGTAACTTCATCATGCCCGCATTGGGGTCGACACCATACAGGCTGACAGGAAACTCCAGTTTGTTCCACGGGTTTCGCAGCCGCCCCTGCCCCATGTACATCTCCGAAATGGCTAAGACATCGGGGTCCGAGCCGACGCGGTAAAGCAACCGCCGCGGAAACTGAGCGGACGCAAAAATTGTCTTGGTCCGAGGACTGACGATCACCAGATCGGCTGTAACTCGCCGAGCCACAGCGACACTGTTATCCATGGCGCCCTGGCGAATTCCCAACTGCACCAGCATCAGCATCACAGCCACAACAACGCCAGCCGCGGCAACCGCAAGTTTGACCTTGTTGTATGTGAGCTGGCACCATGCCACAAAGAACGCGGAGAACATAAAGTTTATCTCGCTGACTGATGGCTGATGGCCTGCACTGATCCACCAGCAGCATCGGTTTGCTGCGAGTCCGCAATGTTCAGCAGAATCGTGATTTCGACACGAGCGTTCGAAAGTCGAGTGACGGACTCAATCTGATCAGAATTCAGATCAATTCTCACTTCGACAACTCTCGCGTCGGTGTCGCTGACGGGATCATTGGTCAGCACAACTTTGCGAGAAACCAGGTTCCCGATCTCAACGACCTTCCCGTCGATCTGATGACCTGACGAATCAATATTGATCCTCGCCGCCATCCCCAAATGGACCAGCGATACATCCGCTTCGAACACTTCCGCCACGGCCTGCATTCGCAGCACATTTCCCAGTTCGAGCACTCCGCGGTCGTTCAGCTTCTCCCCGGGATGAGTATGGATCTTCAAAATTCGACCAGCCGCCGGAGCAACAACGACCGATGCGTCCGCGTCCGCCTGGGCCCGCGCGACAGAAGCCCTCGCTCCCGCGATCTCCTTCTCCGCC
Source organism: uncultured Planctomycetaceae bacterium (assembly GCA_903921605.1). The sequence goes on from CAIXQV010000360.1 coordinate 8,208, forward strand.
ACGGCCACATCGACGTTTCGAATCTCTTTAAGACTTTCCAGCGTTCCCGCGGCTCGACGCTGTTCGAGCAGTAGTCGATCAAACTCCCATTGCCGCTGATCAACTAACTCGATGGAGATCGCTTGTTTGGCATGCAGCTCTTTGGCTCGGTTCAAATCCCGAGCCGCCACTTTCGACTGGGATTCCGCCATGTTGACCGCCGCTTGCTGGGCTTCAATGTCTCCTGCTTTCGCGCCGGCTTTGATTTGTTGCAGGCGAGCTTCCGCGGTGGCCAACCGAGCCTGGGCCTCGTCCAAAGCCGCCATGCGTCGCGCTTGGTTATCGAGTATTGCCAGCGTTGCACCGGCATCCACGTCGTCACCTTCCTTCACTAGCAGTCGTTCAATCACCGCGCCTTCGTTGCCGGAGCTGGGAGACAATTGCAGAATCGTACCGGCCGGTTCAAGTCGTCCCAGCGAATGCACCTGAACTCGCTTCGCAGGCTTCAGTGATTCTACGGCAGCCCTCGCCGCCACGGTTTGGGCCTGGACATGTTGATAATAAAACCAACCGCCGACACTGCCACCGACGAGCAGAAGTGTCATCAGGAGGCGAAGTCGACCGCGAGTTGTCTTTCGAGGAGAAGGATTGCTCATTGCTGCACCTCCGGAACAGCAACGCGTTCTGTAATGATCTCTTCTGCTGAGGAGGACAACTGCATCTGAGCTGCGATACGTACCCGAAGGCTCTCCGCGACCTTATGAATCAGCGGATCGTCAGGGCCGATCAGGCCCATAAATTGCCACAGCAATAAGCCATCGATCGTCAGCCACACCAGCAGTTGCTCCATCCCATCTCGTGGATCACTCAGACAGCGGTTCCTCATCCGAATCGCCAGGTCTCTTAAAGGTTGCATCGCGCCGGGACTTGTCACAGCGCCGGCCAGAGTGGCCACGAAGAATCGAGCCAGCACATCGGCGTCAACGTCGTTGGGTTTTGATTCTGCTGGCGACTGCGGAAACAGGCAGTCCAGCATGCAACGGGCCCATCGCATTCGCGGCTCCGGGTCATCGATGACTCGCCGCATCAGCATCGTTTCGCACTGCTGACTGAAGTATTCTAACACCCCCCGGATGAGTTCATCCTTGCTGGGGAAATGGTACATCACACCGCCTTTTGTGATGCCTGTTTCACGAGCGACGTTCTCGAGTGTCATTGCCAGCAGCCCGTCTCGGCTGGCGATCCGGATTGCGGCTTCGCAGATTTTGTCTTTAGTCACGGCGGTCATCGCTTTTGGCCAGGAAACTTCTTGGTTTTTTTTACTGTACCGTGCGGATTGTTCGCCGTTAACAGCAATTGATTTGGGAAAATTGCTTTTTGTGCCGCGAGAATGGCCGTCCCGTTGACAGAAGTTGACGCATGTTCCCTATCAGGGAAAGGGTTAGTTGTTTGAACCAAAAAACGTAAAGGAGTATCCTGGACCGAAAGGGGTATGATCTTGCTGAGCTGGAGAACGCGGCCATTCCCGAGGTCTCCCGAGACGCCCCGTCCCAATCGTCGCCCGTCGAGCGTCATGAACGAATCAGTTGTTTTTGATTCCCGGACGAGGAAAATGGCGGCCTGCTTGAGACTCTTTGTCGGGTGGCGTACCATGCAGTCTCTACGCATTAATATCAGCAGAAAATAGGATGATTTCCATGGCCGACGCCACGGTCACCGGTCAGGTTCACTTGATTGAACCCACAAAGACTTTTGGACAAAAAGGCTTCCGTAAACGCATGGTTGTGCTGGAGCAGACCAACGGCCGTTTTACGAATTACCTCCCGCTGGAGTTCGTTTCTGACGCCTGTGATTCGGTCGACAACTTGAAGCTCGGCGACAAGGTGAAGGTGTCTTACCGACTCACAGGCCGCAAATGGCAGCGGGACGAGATGAGCGAAGTTAAATTCTTCCTCAGCGCGGAAGCGACCGGATTTCAGTTGATCTCGGGCGGTGATTCATCGGCTTCAGCAGTCGCTGACGACGAACCCGACTTCGGCCCGGCTGACGAATCTGCTCCGTTTTAAACAGCCGGCTCCAGGCATCATACCGCCCATCAGGCATCGCTGCGCACAACATTGAGAGCAAACGGGGTCTCCTGCAAGCGGCGAGCAATCTTTAAAATGAGTGACAGGACGCGAGAATGCGTCGGCCTCATTTGCGAGGTGCTCAACGCAGGCTAAGTTAGTGTCGCAGAGCAAGCGGAGCAGAATCAGAGGATCCAGCCGCCACCCAGAACGTGGTCGCCGTTGTACAGGACGGCCGCTTGTCCCGGTGCTACGCCAAAGATGGGATCGTCCGGAATAATCGTGGCCCGGTCGTCTTGCTCGACCTGTACCGTACAGCTTTCTGAAGCCTGCCGATAACGCACTTTGACTTCGCAGCGAAAACTGTCGCCGGGACGATCAGCCAGCCAATTGAGCTGGTGGATTCGAATCGATTTCGTCGCGAGATCTTCGCGGAGCCCAAGGACCACCTGTCGGTTCTCGGGATTGATCCGGATCACAAATCGCGGCTCCCCAAACGCAATTCCCAGCCCCTTGCGCTGGCCGACGGTAAAGTGTTCGTAGCCCTCATGCTGCCCCAGTACGCGACCTTCCAGATCAACAAAGTCTCCGGCCGTTCCGTCGTGGCCACGGTAGCGTTTTAAAAATCCCGCGTAATCCTGATCGGGCACGAAACAGATTTCGTAACTATCCTTTTTGTCTGCAACACGAAGTCCGGACTGGCGAGCAAGTTCTCGAATCTCCGGCTTCTGAAATGTTCCAATCGGCAGCAGCACGTTAGGCAGAAGCTCTCGTCGAATCCCAAACAACACGTAGGACTGATCTTTGTTGTCATCGTCGCCACGAAACAAGCCCCATTGCTGAGTCGTCTCGTTCTGCTGAAGTCGAGCATAGTGCCCAGTCGCGATATAGTTCGCACCAACCTGCTGAGCAAACTCCCAGAGCTTTCCGAACTTCAGCCAGTTGTTGCACTGCACACAGGGATTCGGAGTCCGCCCCGCAAGATACTCGTCAGCAAAGTAGTCTTTGATCCTGCGAAAGGCATCCTGCAGGTTCAGCGAGTGAAACGGAATCCCGAGGCGGTCCGCCACACGCCGCGCATCAGCAGCATCTTCCGAACTGCAACAGCCCTGCCGATGAGCCGGTGCGTTAACAATGGGCAGCAGATTTCCGCCCGGCAGTGCGCAGGCGGTTTCGGTTTCACCGGATCTCATAAACAGACCGATGACTTCATATCCCTGTTCATGCAACAGGACTGCGGCGGCGGAACTGTCAACTCCACCACTCATTGCCAGCACGACTCGTTCTGCCATCGTTCGACTACGCTAACCCAAAGAAAACGGTGCAAGCTTCCTCACGAAGCTCGCTGCGGAAAGCCCTGAGTTTACCGCATTTCCGACAAAACACACTCGCCAAATGAAACGACGCGTGGATGATTGCCAAAGCAACCATCCCCGCGTCAGGATTCTGAATGGAGAGACTTACCCTCGCCAAAAACGGCCGGAACACTCACGGCCGATTCGTTCAGGCAGCCCCAGCCACAGCCTTTTCCATCATGTCTGATTCCTGGTCGGATTCATCTGCAGTTCGGCCTGTTGGCACTTTGTCTTTAACGTCATAAGCCAATCCGACAGCCCGAAGAGCTTTGATCGACCACCATGTGATATCGAATTCCCACCACTTGTGACCAGCAGGAGCAACCGCCGGATGAGCATGGTGATTATTGTGCCAGCCTTCGCCGTACGCGAGGATTGCGACCCACCACAGATTGCGAGAATGATCGCGAGTATCGTAGTTGCGGTAGCCCCAGAGATGAGTCGCAGAATTCACAAACCAGGTGCTGTGATACGCCGCAACCATTCGTACACACATGCCCCAGACAACAAGAGACGCGCCCATTTGCCAGCCACCAATGGCCCAGCCAGCGGCCAGCAACACAAGTCCGCCGCCCCATAGCCACAGAGCAAA
>CAIXQV010000361.1 GCA_903921605.1 uncultured Planctomycetaceae bacterium
CGGCAGTTCTGGTGGCGGCGATAATTCGGCAACTGCAAGTTCCGATGTCACAGTGAAGGTCGCGGGCGACCCCACTCCAGGCGGGACAGTGAAGTTCGCGGTCGAGGCGGAGTCAGACGGTTTTAACCCCACTACAAACCGGTGGGCAGTTTCTGGTCACACGGTTGGTTCGGCGATCTTTGATCCACTCTCCGCCTATGACGAAAACGGCGATGCGCAGCCGTACCTCGCGAAGTCATTCACGCCAAGTGCGGATTACAAGACCTGGACGATTGAACTTCGCCCGAATGTGAACTTCTCTAACGGCACGCCAGTCGATGGTGCAGCAGTGGCGAAGTCGCTCAACGCAATGAAGAAAGATGTATTGGTTGGTATTGCGCTTGCGAACATTGCTTCTGTTGCTGCATCTGGTCCATTGAGTGTGACGGTGTCAACGATCGATCCTGACGCGTCATTGCCCGCTGCACTAACGACGCAGGTCGGATATGTCGTTTCCCCCGCACAACTTGACGCAGCACCTCCAGCGAATACGAGATCACCAATTGGCTCGGGTCCATTCATTCAAAAAGAATGGATTCCGGACAACAGTTGGAGCGGCACGAAGAATCCGAACTACTGGCGTTCCGACGCGAAGGGCAACAAGCTTCCGTATCTCGATTCGCTTGAGTTCCGCCCAATCACCGATCCGCAAAGTCGGGTGAACGCGTTACTTGCAGGCGATGTGAACATGCTCCACACCACCGACTTCCCCGCGATGGCAAAACTCAAGAGTGAGGCGCAATCGGGAGCTCTTCAAGTGGTCTTTGATCGGAGCGATTCCGAGGAAGGTTTCGTGATTTTCAACACAGCGAAGGCTCCGCTCAATGATGTTCGAGTCCGCGAAGGGCTGAAACTCTGCACCGATCCTGCAAAGATTCGTCTGATTAGCGAAACTCCCGAGGATCGCGCGGCAGTCAGTCAGTTCCAAAAAGATTCGCCCTGGTATTTCGATTCAGGCTTCACAACCAATGATCCGGCGGCAGGTAAAGCTCTGATCGAGCAGGTGAAGGCGGAAAAGGGACCCATCTCGTTCTCCCTCGGGACGACACCCGTGCCTGCAAACGTCAATGTCACTGCACTTCTGAAGCAGCAGTGGGAAGCCTGTGGCGTGAGCGTCACCACAACGACCACTGAACAGAGCAAGTTCATCCTCGATATGGCGACTGGCGGCTACCAGGCCAACTTGACTCGTCAGTTCAGTGCGGCTGATCCCGCTGTCGATTACGTGTGGTGGACGGGCAAGAACGCCACTGGTCCGCTGGCGCTGAATTTCGCTCGACTCAACGATCCGGAACTGAACGCAGCACTCGATAAGGGTCGGGGTTCGCCGGACTTGGCTGTGCGGAAAGAGGCTTATGCCACTGTCCAGCAACGGCAGACGGCATTGGTTCCGTACATCTGGATCGCTCACTCACAGTGGGCGATCGGTGCTGCCAAGAACATTCGGAACATGACGTCAATGACGCTTCCGGATGGGGCAAAGGCTCAGTCGTTCCAGGGTGGCACCGTGAAACTGACAGAGAC
>CAIXQV010000362.1 GCA_903921605.1 uncultured Planctomycetaceae bacterium
ACCACATCGAAGCGCCGTCGATTCAGCAGATGAGCAATCACCGGCAACGCAATCCCAGCCAGCCCAATCAGCAGCCAGGGATTGATGAGTGATTGAAGCATGAAGACCACGGCCTGTTTCGAAAATCGGCGTTCCTGATTCGCCGAGTTCTTCGGCCGAGCAATCTGCTAATCCAGAAACACCGCGCGTTCAGCTGGGGTTGGCAGGCGACAGGCGTCGTGTTTCCCGAACATTCGGTAACGGAACCGAGACACCAGTCGATAGCCCAGATCACGCACGGGAAATGGTATCAGCCACAGCATAGCACCCAGCATCTGCCATCGGCCACCGAGCGTCATCAGAATGCGGCTCACCGCGGCTGTGCGGATGTAGGTTGTGCCGTTGCGGACAAGAACCAGAGTATCAAGCCGGTCGCGAATTTCAGAGGAGATCATCGCCGCGGCCGTTGCCCCCTGAAGCGGAGCAAACCGCAGCCGATGCTCGGGATCGCGGGCCAACAACCAGTTCACACTGTGACTGCACAGACCACAAACCCCGTCAAAAAAGACAACGGGAAAGTTTGAAGTCTCTGAATTTGATTGGCCTATGGCAGACATCATACGGCCTAAGGAGAGCGTTCAAAAAATGGACAGTTGAGCCACAAACCGTGGGTCAAGACGAAAACTAACAGATCGAGAAGACAACGGGCAACGCATTCCTCTCACCAATGGTCGGCGATGCGGGAAACGGCAGATTCTGGAGCAAAATTCTGTGGCTCGACGGTATACTTCCTGCAAATCCGTTCTGATAAATCCTTTACAGTCCGCGCCTTCGGTTTTGGATGAGTGAACCATGTCCAGCAAGATCTCCGTTCAGGAATTCGCCCCTCTCAGTCGCAAAGGCGGTTTTGACCTTATTGATGTGCGGTCGATGATGGAGTTCTACGAAGTCCATGCCGTGGGGGCATTGTCCGCGCCATTGGATACATTGAATCCCAATGCCATCATGGAATCTCGCGGGGCGAAAGCTTCTGAACCGCTCTACATTATCTGCCGCTCCGGGGGACGTTCGGCACAAGCCTGCCAGATGTTCGAAAAAGCGGGTTACAGTAATGTCGTCAATGTCGAAGGCGGAACCCTGGCCTGGGAACAAGTTGGTCTGCCGGTCAACCGCGGTCAAAAGAAGATGATGTCTCTGGAGCGACAGGTTCGAATTTGTGCAGGTCTGCTGACACTGATCGGTTCTCTGCTGGCATTCTGGCACATCGGATTTCTGGTCGTGCCGGCATTCATCGGTGCTGGCCTGACGTTCGCAGGTCTCAGCAACACCTGCGGGATGGGAATACTTCTGGCAAAAGCCCCATGGAACCGTTCGCTGAATAATGGTTCGGCTGGCGGAGGCTGCTGCTCACAGGGACAATGCGGCTGATCAAAGTGCTTAAGAGAAACATGAGGACTGTGTGATTAACCTTCCAGCCATCGACCTGCTCGAAAAACTACATTCGTTCCCGTGCCACTACACCTTCAAAGTGATTGGGTACGCCGACGGAAATTTTACGGCTCGGGTGTTGTCGTGTGTTCGTGATGAACTAAAACTGGAGAGTGATCCGCCGTTTTCGCTTCGGAATACGGAACACGGGCGACACGTGGCGGTCACGATTGAACCCATGTGTGAGTCTTCTCAACAGGTTCTGGCGGTTTACAGTCGGCTGTCCGGAATGGATGGGCTGGTCATGCTGCTCTAATCTACACAGCAATTAGTACTGATCAGCCGCAGTGCGTTAGCACCCGGTTCCTCAAGGAAATAGCATGCTAACCGGACGCTAACGCGTTCCGGCTGATGATTCGAAAACACAGTGTCTGGTGGTTACAGGAGTTGCAAAGTGTCGCTTTCTCTACAAGGCAGCTTTCTGGTTGCCGCCAACCACCTTAAAGATCCGAATTTTTATCGCAGTGTCGTGCTGATGCTGGACCATAATGATCAGGGTGCCATGGGACTGGTCATCAATCGTCCGTCGGCGATGACAATTGGTAAGGCACTGTCACAACAGGGCGTTTCCAATGTCAACGACTCACCCGTCTTCGTTGGCGGCCCCGTCGAACCCACTTCTCTGTTCATTCTGCACAACTGTATTGCTCTGGGAAAGACCGATCAGGAAGTCGCCCCCGGACTCTTTCTTGCCAGCAGTGAAGATTCGTTTGAAGAAGTTGTCCGCAACGGAAAGAAGCCCGATATCAGCGTCAAGTTTCGTTTGATCTCCGGATACGCCGGCTGGGGCGAAGGTCAGTTGGAGAGCGAACTGGCTCGTGGCGACTGGCATACTCTGCCAGCCGACGGCACGTTGGTTCTGGAAGAAGACATCTACGGTATGTGGGAAGTATGTACTCGACGGCTGCATCGAGCCAACCGGCTGCTTCCTCACAATATTCGCAACGCCGAATGGAATTGACGAAGGTCGCTCTTAAGCAACGCCCGGTAAATTCTGCCGGGCAATTCCTTCGCGATTTAACGTAGCCGTCTCGCTCCGTTGTTTAGACTGGAGAGATGGGTGACAGGTGTTCGGAGACATGGGTAACACATTTATGTCAAGCTGCTGATCCTCGGAAAGGAGGATTGGAATGGCTTGGAAAGAAGTGTCCTCGATGTCTCAGCGAGAAGAGTTTGTTGTATTGGCATCGGTTGAAGGTGCCAATTTAAGTGAACTGTGTCGTCGATTCGGCGTGAGTCGAAAGACTGGATACAAGTGGCTGGCTCGGTATGTCGCTAACGGAGTGGCGGGGTTGGCCGACCAGTCTCGTCGGCCGTTAAAACCTTCCGGCCAGACGATTCCCGAGGTAGAGCAACGAGTTCTGACATTGCGTCGTGAGCATCCGGCATGGGGAGGCCGAAAGCTTCGTCGTCGGTTGCTGGATATGAATGAAATCGAAGTGCCGGCGGCCAGCACAATCACGGAGATTCTGCGACGTCATGGGCAACTCAATGAACGCGATGGCGCGGGGAAGCCAAACATACAGCGGTTCGAGCATGCGGCTTCCAACGATTTGTGGCAGATGGATTTTAAAGGGCATTTCTCGATGACTCGCGGTGGGCGATGTCATCCACTAACGGTACTCGACGATCACTCGCGGTACTCTCTGGGGCTGCGTGCCTGCGATAACGAAAGAACAGAAACGGTGCAGCATGAACTGGTCGAAATGTTCCGCCATCATGGACTGCCTCGCCGAATGTTAATGGACAATGGCTCGCCATGGGGCGACGCCGGAGATCAACCGTGGACACGCTTAACCGCATGGCTGGTGCGGTTAGGGATCTCAATCAGCCACGGTCGTCCGTATCATCCACAGACGCAGGGAAAGGACGAACGTTTCCATCGCACTCTGGCGGCGGAAGTGTTACGAGACCGCAGTTTTACTGACCTTGTGGAAACTCAAACGGCCTTCGATCATTGGCGTCAGATTTACAACACTCAGCGGCCTCACGATGCGCTGAGACTTGAGGTGCCGATCAGCCGCTATCGCATTAGCCCGCGTGTATTTCCGGAGAGATTGCCGCAGATCGATTACGCTCCTGACGTGAAAGTTCGCCGAGCATCGACTCGCGGAGTGATTAAATTTTCTTCTTGTTCCATCCGGATCGGTCTTGCCTTCGTTGGCGAACCGATCGGTGTGCGTGCAACTTCAGAGACCGATGTTTACGAAGTGTTCTACGGTCATCAGGCCGTGGGGCAATTCAACCTCAACGGAAGTGCTCGCGACGGTCGAAAGACTCTGGCCATGTCTCGAATCCCTCGTGTTGCCAGCGAATGATCTGCCGGATCTCACTCATGAACTGTGACTTGTCTTTTGCACCAGCCCCGAGTCTTGTGGTCGCCAAACCGGGCGAGGCCGCCTCCGTTCGCTTCAGTCGCTGCGCTCCCTACACTCTCTCCGGCGGCCTCGCCCGGTTCTTACCCTGTTTACGTCTCATTTCGTCCCCTCTGAACCTGTTACCCATGTTCCCGAACGACTGTTACCCTTGTCCCCGGCCTAAACA
>CAIXQV010000363.1 GCA_903921605.1 uncultured Planctomycetaceae bacterium
CGTCACGCTTCCGTCAGCCCGTCAAATTGCTGGTGTTTTATGCCATCAGGAGATATTTCCAGAAATCTATCCCGATTGTCTGAACTGGGGATTGCGTCATCCCGATATCGGTATAGACTCCTGTATCGTTATGAGGACCACATTAACCGGGGCGAGAAATGAAAACACTGGAAAACATCGACTTTTCGAAGCCCGTGCAGGTTTACCGAAACCTCAACAAACCCGGATGTTTGTTCTCGATTCGTCAGGGCGGACTGGTACGAGGATATGTGGAATCCATCGTGCTGGTTGATGCCAAATTCAAACACGCAACCGGCAAACAACTTGCCGAAGTCCGATCGGGTGCCCGTCAGGTGTGCCAATGGATCACCGGGACCATCTCTGACATCACTCCGGTTCGCGGAGAACGCCCTGTAATGCAAGTTTCTTGCGATCCCAAGGTTTCCGACGGGTTTACGGTCGACGGCTCTCAAATCGACTCTGCCGCAATCGTAGCGGTATCCAAATTAGGCTGTTTTGCTGTTCGCTAACACTCTCGAAAGGCTCACGACAATGATCGAAATTGCTTACACCGCCCCTGACTACTTCGGAGTGTTCGGAGCTTGCGGCGAAATCCACACTCTGTGGCTAATACCTACTCGCCAAGATGTCCTGCGAGCTTGCTGGTACGCATCTCAGGACGTCGCACAATTTGATGGCTACGAGCAAACCCTATTCGATCTCCTGATGGCAGGATTCTAACCCCCGCCACTGGCGGATCTCACTCACTTGAAAGGTTCAAACAATGGCTCTCTCGCAACAAGAACTCATGGAAGACATCCAGGCTGAAATCGGCGAAGCATCGTCAGAATCGGTCGACCTGACTGCGAATCTGACCGACGTGGAATCCTGCGAGACGATGGAGGATCTGAAAGCAAATCTGCTAGAAGCGCGGAAGGCGGCTCAGACGATCATCTCACAAATCAACGACCAATTGGCTCGACTCTCCTAATTCCGCCAGTGGCGGGTTTCCTCACTCACTTGAAAGTTTATGACAATGCTAACTGAAACCGAACTGATTGCTGACATCGCTTGCGAATGCCTGGCAGTCTCAAACGACTCTGGATATCTCACCAATCTGCTGATTGAGACCTGCGAGCATAATACCGCAGAAGAATTGAAGACTGCCCTTCTCGAAGCGAAGGCTGAAGCCCTGCTGATCCTGTCAACCATCAACAACTCGCTCTCTCGCATCAACTCCCTGTTCGTCGAGCGTACTCCCTGTGACCAATTGGGAAACGGTTGTACCTGCGAGGAATGCACGAGCCAGATCGCTGACGCCTGCGGAATCATTTACGACTGCACTCCTGTCGATCTCGATAGCCCCGAATACGACGATGACGACTGCGAGAAGGTTGAACCGACCGTTAGCCCTCGGTTCGCCAGCATTCGATCCCGAGTCGAACACAAGATACATCGGATGGGCTATCGGATGGACATCAACACCGTCCCGGATCGCCTATGGGATCTTTGGTTGTGCCAAGGGCAAAGCCTGCAACAGATGGCAAACCTGTGCCACGAATTCGACAAGTCTCCAGCAACGTTCTAAGAGGATCCTCCCGCCAATGGCACACAACAACAACGGTTTCAATGCAATGATCTCACGACCACCGCTCCCACCAAACCCGCCTGAGTTCGATGAACTCCGCGCCCTGGCAATCCGACTGGCGGCGCAAGTCACCAGACAGGATCTCAGCCCCGAATATCGCTCTCAACTGATTGCGACGCACAATTCAATCCTCGCTCTTTCTCGGTTCTTTTAAGGATCACTCGACCATGACAACACCAAACATCGGCAGTTTGCGGACATCGGAAAACGGCTCACACTCGTACCACAACGGGATGACGTTCTTGCAAGCACTGGCACGTCTGTCACGGCTGGGCGAAGTGGAACAGGACGGCTATCGGATCACTGTGATCCGCTGGGATGGTGGCACGATCAACGCAGAGTTTCGCCCGCTTCACAGAGTGCATGAAACCCCGCGCGTGGATGGCGATGACATTGTTGTCCCGTGTCCCTGCTACCGGTTGAATGGGGATCTCTGGCATGAGGATGACACCCCAGACGGTATGTCTGTCGCATACCACCTGAGCGTTACGGATGCGACGTTTATCAGAGGAATCCCAACACACGCATCGGTCGCTATTGAGACTTACCGCGCGACGCTCAAAGCACTATTGCTGGCAGGGTTTTAGTGATCTCAAATCCGGCATCCTGCGGGGTGGCGGTCTTGTGAACACTTCTCTCTTTGGTACGAACAAGGATCTCCGACAATGACGACAGCGACACACACGGCAACAGGCGTTTCCCGAGTCAACTTCAACCGGCTGACCGCATCGGATTACATGCAATCCATGTGTTCCTACGGACGACTCGTCTTCAGCGAAACCGGCAAGATGAGACTGGTACACACGATCGCCTTCATCGAAGGAATTCACTGTTTCGATCCGGAACGTGCATACGGACTGGCTGACAGTTTGTGCAAGTATCTGGACTACCTCAACGAATACGGCGGCACAATGGAATCCCCCGAAGGACGGACAGGAGGACCAGACGGCACGCTGCTCCAATTCCCGGCGTATCGTGTTACCCTGGGCGACGATGGCGGAATCGGCTCATTCTCGATTGCATGGTTCCGAGCGGTTCCCCACAAAGACATGATGGCACTCGCCGAGTCACTGGCCGAGGCGCACGCGATGGCACGACACGCGAAATCGTACGCTGCCCTGAACTCAGAACAGGCCGGTCCAGTGTGGGAAGAAGCACTTGGCGAGGCACGAGCGAAACTGAAACTCCGGCAGGAATTGGAAGAGTATCGCTGTTACTTCCCGACGTGGGACACTGATCGAAAATACTACTCACGCGAATACGTCTGTTATGGGTTTTGTCACAATGGCGGGTTGATTTACCACCACGATCGCGACGACATAACCAAGGGCCATTGGGCGACGCACACTTGATTGGCGAGTTTCCTGCTATCGCCCCTGATCAATTCAGGGGCGAGTGTTGGGCACTTTCTAATTACTTCCAAGGACAGACGACAATGGCACGAATTCGCTCAGAAGAACCCATCGTACGCATCACGCTAAACGGCGACGTCAAGGACATCGGCGCGGAACGCTC
>CAIXQV010000364.1 GCA_903921605.1 uncultured Planctomycetaceae bacterium
AACAGGGATCGACGTTCTTTGATGACGCTGTAATACAATTGCGAATGCATCGGCTCGATACTTTTCGCCGGGGTCTTTCGCCAGCGTCAATCGCTTTGTTGTCCCGGCCGTCTCAACATTCGACACCTTTTGAGTCGTCACTGCTCCATCGGCTTTCACAAGTTGGAGCTGATCGCCAACATTCACATTCAGGTCAGAGCTAACTTCCGCAACGACGGCATCCCCGGCTTCAATGCGAGTGACAGGCGATGCCACAACAAGACGTCCATCTTTCTCATTGCGAGTCAAATTTTCTTTGATGCGAATCCGTAGTGCCCCGTCGGAAATCGAGGATGATTCTGTTGTCAGGACAAGACCTGAGCCGACTCCACCGGTATATCGAAACGTCGTCCCGGGCTTCAGCTCGCCCGCCGCTGCGTCCGCAAAGATCATTTTCTCCGAGGCAACAATTTGACTCACTGGGATCTGCTCAACCGGCTGATAATCAACCTTCAGCAGAATCGACAACAATACGCCGCAAAGACAGACCGTGGAGCCAATCGAAAGATCAATCCCGCTGGTGATGATCACGAAGGCAACGCCAATCCCCAAGATACCGAACAACGACAGACGATTAAGCAGGTTCTGGATATTGCCGGGTTGCAGAAACTTGGACGTACCTAAATTCCACCACGGATCGGACGTAGCAAATGCCAGGTACGTGCAGAGCACAACCAGCACACCAAAAATCCCGAGTATCTTACCCTTCATCGTTATCCTGCACTTTTCAGTCAGTTCCAGGCGAGCGGCAGAGCGTTAGCCCTCCGAGTTCGCCACCTTTTCATTTTCGCCTACGCCCGCGGCTCGCCGTTAAACGAAACCCTCAATACTCGACTAAATCAACAACCCGATAAACCCGTGGGTCCAGTTGTTTGAGGGCTAATTATGCCCCGTGGCCAGATGCATCACCGATTCTTCGGAGAGCTGCTCTCTGGTGAGTTCACCAGTGATGCGTCCTTCGTGCATCACGATCACGCGATCACTCATTCCAATGATCTCTTCCATCTCACTGCTGACAAATAGAACCGCAATCCCCTGCCCTGCCAGCTCATCCATCAGTTGATAGATTTCCTGCTTAGCGCCGACATCAATCCCGCGAGTCGGCTCATCCAACAGGAGGACTCGAGGCTTCAATGCCAACCACTTTCCCAGCACGACTTTCTGCTGATTTCCGCCGGACAGATTTCCAACTCGATACTGATCATGCGGAGCTTTGACTCGCAGTCGCTGGCTCATTTCCGCAGACTGCTGTTTCTCCACTGCAAAGTTCAGAAAACCGCCGAGTCTTGAATGCTGATGGAGCGATGCGAGCCCAATGTTCTGGCGAATCACCATATCCAGAACAACGCCCTGCTGCTTGCGATCTTCTGGCACCAGAGCCACCCCGGCCGCAATCGCTTGCTGTGGAGACTTCAGATCCACCGGCTTTCCACCGACTTCAATCGCTCCACTGACCGGGGCATCAACTCCGAACAGTGTCCGCAGCATTTCTGTACGGCCCGCTCCGACAAGTCCGGCGACACCAACAATTTCCCCGGCTCGCACGTTCAGATTCAATCGATGCTTCGGCCAGGTGGCGGTCACAACATCCTTCACCTCGATCGCCACATCACCCTTTTTGTGAGGATTACGGACGAAGAAACGCGAGATATCCCGACCGACCATTAATCGCACGAGACTGTCATGAGTCACCTCACCGCGAACAAGTTCTCCGGCATTCTCACCATCCCGAAGAACAGTGACTCGATCCGAAAGATCCTGAACCTCCGCTAACCGATGAGAGATATAAACGATACTGACACCGGCGGCGCGAAGATCACGAATCACTTGAAACAGCTTCGCCGACTCGCCGGCCGACAGGCTTGAAGTTGGCTCATCCATGATCAACACCCGCGCGTTGATCGACAACGCTTTGGCGATTTCGACCATTTGCTGCTGACCAACGGTAAGCTCCTTCACCAGCATTCTCGGAGAGACCTTCAGTCCGATTCGGTCGAGCAGCTTCTCCGCGTCCTGATTGATGCGGTTGTTGTTGATCAGGCCAAGTGTTCTCGGCTCACGGCCCAGAAAAATGTTGGCTCCGATTTCGAGGTTGTCAGCAAGATTCAGTTCCTGATGAATGATGGCAATTCCATTGCTCATCGCATCGCTGACGGAACCAAATCTCTTTTCCTGCCCGTCGACAAGAATCTGGCCGCCGTCCTGAGACTGAAC
>CAIXQV010000365.1 GCA_903921605.1 uncultured Planctomycetaceae bacterium
CACAGTGGCCTTGTTCGTCTTCTGTGAAATGCGAGAAAGCCGTGCGAAATGCAATTCCGGTGAACACTTGTTGTCGGCATAATGCAGAATAGACCGACCCCCGCACGAACGTGTTTCTTTGAGTCCGTGAATGTCCAAGACGGCTTACAAGCGATTTCGGATGCAGCTTGAAATGCGGCATCTGTTTTTAAATCCTCCGGAGTTACCGGATGGATATCGCTGGCTCTCATGGCGTTCATTGCTGCTGGAGCGTCATGCTCAAGTTAAGTGGCGTGCTTTTCGAGACGACCTGGATGGCAAAGTCTTCTCGTGTCTCGGCGCACCGCAGGGCTGCCTGAAGCTCATGCGCGAAATCGCTTCTCAGAATACGTTCTGTGCTGCAGCGACGTGGATGGTGGTTTATCAGCCGGAGCCGGATTGGCCAGCGTGCGACTGTGGAACCATCCAGGGGATCACTCGCAACGGCGGCATCGGAGCGATCCAGAACGTTGGGGTGACTCCGGAACATCGCGGCCAGGGGATTGGTCGGGCTATGGTCATTCAGGCACTGCGTGGTTTTATTCAGTGCGGTATGGGCTGGTCGATGCTGGAAGTCACAGCCTTGAATGAAGCGGCTGTTCGGCTGTATCGTTCGCTCGGATTCGAAATCGTGGAAGTGCTCTATCGCGACAGCGGTACCGGGGAACCCGTGGCCGGTGACGATGTCGTCACAAGCGTCGGGAGATCTACAGGAAAAGATTCACGGTAACGTGACATAAAGGCAGGCTCATGCGTCGCAGAATTATTTCAGAGATGTGTTGCGTTCTCACACTGGTCGGACTCATTGGAGTCTCCAGTGGAGTGTTGCCCGCCGCGGCGGGTGAAAAGAAGGCGGAACAGACCAATTTTCATCGCGATCAACTGGTCGCCTGGTGCATCGTTCCCTTCGACGCCAAACAGCGCGGGCCGGAGGCTCGAGCGATCATGGTGCGTGGCCTCGGGATGACTCGAGTAGCCTACGACTGGCGTGATGTGCATGTGCCGACGTTCGAAGAAGAAATCCTGCAGTACAAGAAGCACGAGATCGAGTTCTTTGCCTTCTGGGGCTGGCACGATGCGTTTGAACCGCTGATTGCAAAGCACGGAATCCATCCGCAAATCTGGATGATGTTTGGTGCTCCTCAGGAAGGAACCGAAGAGGAGAAGATCAAGGCGGCCGCAGAAAGTTTATTGCCGCTCGTCGAGAAGACTCGGAAGTACGACCTCAAGCTGGCGCTTTACAACCATGGCGGCTGGAGCGGTGAGCCTCGAAATATGATCGCAGTCTGTGAGTATCTGCGGAAGAATCACAAGGGCGACCATGTCGGTATTGTTTACAACCTGCATCACGGTCACGAACACATTGCGGACTTCGCCGAGCAACTCGCTTTGCTGCAGCCGTATCTTTTGTGCCTCAATCTGAATGGGATGAACGACAACGCTCAACCTAAGATTCTTCCGATCGGACAGGGTCAACACGATGTGGAGATGATCGGAATGATTCGAACGTCCGGCTACACAGGACCAATCGGAATCATTGACCACCGCGAACAACTTGACGCCGAAGAAAGCCTGCAGCAGAACCTGACCGGAATGAAGCAGGTTCTCGAAAAGATCGGCGACGAAAAGTCAGCCCAGACGTATTAGTCTGACATTCAAGCTGGTGAACCGTCTTATTGACGGTTCACAACAGGAATGCAACATCTCGCTGATCGAGATGAGTACATTGGGCTCTGCGCGACATGCAGTGCGATTTCGTCCCGAATGGGGCAACCACAACTCAGCCAGGGGCAACGCCCCAGGTATGAAATCAAAGAATATGCCAAGCCCCAACGGGGCAGTACAAATTCATGATAGACTGACGAATGAGATCATAAACACCATTTGTTCCGCCGTTTCAGGGCTCAAACACTCCAGTAGATCTCCTTCCCAAGGCGTTGCCCTGGGCTGACATGTTGATGACCCCTTGGGCCGAATGACACAGGTTGCACACTTCATTTCGCGCGGAGTCGTACATTCGAAGGGCTTACTGAATGAGTTATTCCTGATGAATCGCGTCCAGGGGTTTCAATCGTCCGGCGCGGATGGCGGGCAGGACGGCGGAGAGGACGGAAAGCAGGACTCCCGCCGCGAGGTAAAGACCCAGTAGCGGGAAGTTGATGGCGAACTTAACGCCATGCTCGATCACGCCCGCATAAGAAACAGTGATCAGCCATGCCATCACGACTCCGACGATGGCCCCAGGCAACAACGCAAGACTGCCGAGCACAAACGCCTGAAACAAAAACATGCGGATGACCTGCGTACGAGTCATCCCGACAACTCGAAGCAGTCCCAGATAACGAGTTTGCTCGATCACATTCATGGTCAACGTATTGACGATGGCAAATCCGGCGATGACCAACGCCAGAATCAGGATCATCCACAAGCGATCCGTCAGCCCCAGAATCAGCGACTGCACCAGCTCTTTGAGATCAGTATACGACTGATAGATCAAACCGTGATCGCGGGAGAATTCCCGCAATTGTTCTCCGGTTGCGTTTGTCGCTGAGGCACTGGCTTTAATGCCAAAAATCTGTGCTGGCTGCACCGGAAACAACTCGGCCGCAGCCGTGGAATCCATAATCACCATCAAGCCACCAGCCGTGTATTCTCGAACAATACCGGCCAGGGGCAGAACATGGCTGATTCCTCCAATCTCCAGACGAATTTCTCCGCCCGACTGCACCCCAAGCCGCTGCGCAAGAACGCTGCCAACCACGGCCTCGCCTGCCATCATCTTCGCCTTCAGCCCGGAATACTGCCCCTCAACAAGATCCACTGGCAGTGGTTCCAGCCCAGTCAAATCTCGTGACATCAATGTTGCGGAAATGCCGTCGATCGAGGCGAGTGAAAAAGCCACCGGGTCGATGGATTGCACGCCCGGAATCGCAAGAACTTCTGCTGCCAGCTCTGGCGAAAGAGGTTCAGCTTCGGACATGTCCACACGCGGCTTGCTGGCTCGCAGCAGATAGTTGGCGGTGAGTGTTCGATCCAGCCACGACTGGACATCATGAGTGATCGCCAAAGTGGTGTTGCCCACACTGATACTGGTCCCCGACACAATAAACATGACCGAAATCGTCAACGAGGTCCTGCCAAAATTGTCCAACAGTTGGCGATGTCCAAGCTGGGCTTCTACCGGGTACGCTTTACCGATAAAAAAGTAAAGAGCCGCCGCAATGGGTCTGATCAGCCCCGGCAAAAAGACGACACCCGCAATTTGCACCAACGCAATGCCTGCGATGGAAGTAACGTCCGGCATAATCTTCCTGGCCGTAGAGGCAAACATGGCCAGAGCTGTTAACAGCAGAATTGATCCCCACAGCATCGTTCGTCGAACAGGAAACTCGCGATGCGGTGCAGAGGTCGATTTCAGAACAGCCAGCGGCCTTTGTTCACACGCCATGCGCGTCGGATACCAAACCGCAATCAACGTCACGATCGGGCCAAAGATCAGTCCGGCAATGATTGCCACGGGATGGATCGGAATCGTCAGCGGACGATCGAATCCATAGATGCCATCCATTCCCTTTGATATTGCCGCGCTGCCAAGAACGCCGAAGATGATTCCAGCCAATGTGCCGATGCTGCCCAGCACAAAAGCTTCACGATACATCGATGCTCGGACCTGGTCTGTCGTGGCCCCCACGATTCGGATCAGAGCTGTCTGTTTGCGTCGCTCAGTGACTGAAATCTGAAACGTGTTGATGACAATGAAGACTGCCGCCACGACTGACAACAAAGCCGCAACATTCAAGCCGATGTTGATAATAGCTTCCGTTGGGCGTGTCATATCGGCCGCCGACGCGGGCTTATTCACGACCAGCGGGGGCTGCAGAGTTCTTTGAATCATGCCCGAAAGTTCATCGGCATCAGTCTCTGGCTTTAACAGAACCTGCAGCGAAGTTGCTTTCCCAGGGGCCTTACCGAGCCTGGCCGCATCGGCCATGGACATGAAGATCGATGCCGTCTCTTCCACAGCGGCCATCTTTTCGAACTTCAGGATTCCGGTTACCTGCTTCGAAAGCAGCCAGGGAAGTCCACGAGCGCCAATCCGGATCTCATCGCCCACTTCTGCGTGTAGATGCTCCGCAACACTTTCCTCAAGACACACTTCGTTCGCTGCCCTCGG
>CAIXQV010000366.1 GCA_903921605.1 uncultured Planctomycetaceae bacterium
GTTGTTTCTCTGTGTCGACATTGATGGAGCGGGCATCGAAGCCACAGTCCGGCAAGCTTCCGAAGTACATCGCGAATGGTTGCCGCAGGCTCAGGTTCGCAGCGGTGAAGAGTTGTTTTTCCATCCAACGCAGAAACAGGTGGTGGCTCGTCGACGAGTTGCCTTCGCCGATTTGATTCTGGAGGAATCTCCAACGGCCATCACCGATCGCGAGGCAGCAGCCGAAGTCTTGTTTGACGCGGCGAAAGGACAACTGGAGTCCGTGATTCCTTCTGACGACGATGCGTTCTCAAATTTTCTGGCTCGAGTTCGTTGCCTGAAACAATGGATGCCCGATCTGCCGCTGCCGGCGTTTGATGAATCGACGATGCTGGAAGTGCTGCACGAGTTATGTCATGGTCGCCGCTCGTTCGCCGATCTCAAGTCCGCGCCGTGGTTGTCGACGTTGCAGTCGAAGATGGACTATGCTTTGGTGCAAACGATTGAGCGAGAAGCCCCGGAACGGATCACGGTCCCGACAGGCAGTCGCATGCGTCTGACGTACGAAGAAGGTCGTCCGCCGGTGCTGGCCGTACGAATTCAGGAGATCTTCGGCATGAAGGTGACGCCTCGCATCGCCGGCGGTCGTGTTCCCGTGTTGCTGCATCTGCTCGCGCCAAACATGAGACCTCAACAAGTCACCGATGATCTCGCCAGCTTCTGGGCCAATATGTATGAAGATGTTCGCAAGGAACTCAAACGACGCTACCCGAAACATTCCTGGCCAGAGGATCCATTAACCGCCCCGCCAGTGAAGAAGGGGCCGAGTGCTTGAGGAATTCCCGTCGACGGAGCGACGGGTGTACCGTACACCCGTCGCGCCGTCGACGGGATTCTTTTTTTGCTGCTTCATTAGGCCGCATGAAACCCGCACCGTAATTCGGTACACTGCAAAACTTGCAGGCGACATGCCTGTTTTGCGCTGTTTACATTCGCCCTTGCAGGGAACTTTAAGCAATGCTGCGATCGAGCCTCGTACTCGTTTCTTGTCTGGCTGCGATGACTCTTTGTGCGGCCGATGAGCTGGCGCCCAACCGTTCGCCGGAGCATTCCGCCGTCCCAATCGGCGCGGCTGTTGTGGACATCACGCCCGATTATCCCGTGCGACTCACTGGGTATGGCAACCGCATGAAAGAGTCAGAAGGCGTGGCGGCCAGGATTCACGCGAGGGCGTTGGTGATTGGGGAACCCAAAGTAGTCGTCTCGCTCCGCCGAGACGAGCCTTTATCAACGCCGCAGAGCACAGGAACGCCAGCAGCTTCAGCGAGCGATTCGGCAACTGATAACGCGGTATCGGCGGATCAGGCGAACACTGCAAGGCTCATCTCGGCGGAGCGAGATGGCTACACTGTTCTGATCACCGTCGACAATTGCGGCGTTCCTCTTGAAATGACCGAAGCTGTCTACGAACGCATCGCTCAGAAGTACAATATCCCGCGTCAGAACTTTGCGATTTCATCCTCGCATTCTCACTCGGCGCCGTGGCTGCGAGGTTTCGCGCCGAATATCTTTGCGGAGATTCCCGATGACCATGCGGCTCATCTGGCTCAGTATGAAAAAGAACTGACGGACAAGCTTGTCGACGTCGTCGAAAAAGCCATTGCCAGCCAGCGGCCGGGTCATCTCTCTTACGGTTTCGGCGAAGCGGGCTTTGCGATGAATCGACGAGCCCTCGCGAATGGCAAATGGTCGGGGTTCGGTGAAGTACCCGATGGGCCGACGGACAAACGAGTTCCCGTGCTGGCAGCTCATGATATCGAAGGAAAACTGATCGCAGTACTCGCGAATTATGCGTGTCATTGCACAACGGAAACCGGCGAGTTCAATCAGATCAGCGGCGACTGGGCCGGTTTCGCCGCAGATATGCTCGAATCCGATCACCCCGGCGCGGTGGCGTTAATTGCGATCGGTTGCGGAGCTGATGCGAATCCCTCACCGAGAGGTACTCATGAGCAGGCCAAGGTGCATGGGAGGA
>CAIXQV010000367.1 GCA_903921605.1 uncultured Planctomycetaceae bacterium
AGTACTGACGGGATCGAATTTATGATCATGACATCGCGCACATCCTACGGTCAATCCGAGCATCGTGCGTGAGACCATATCGATCTGTTCATCGACGATATCGATGATCATTTTATCCTTGTCCTGTTCGGCCAGCATCTTGGGGCCAATCACCAGCATGCCCGTGGCAGTCAGCAGATCTCCGGCCGAGCTTTCATCGGGAGGGGGTGGAAGCAGGTCTCCAGCCAGTTGATGCACGATAAAATCATTCATCGGAAGATCGCGGTTGAGCATTCGCACAACCCAGTCTCTGTATCGCCAGGCGTTCGGCAAGCCATGGTTTTCATCGGCACCGTTGGTGTTTGCGTAGCGAACCAGGTCAAGCCAATATCGCCCCCAACGTTCTCCGTAATGCGGAGAGGCCAGCAAGCGGTCAACAACTTTCTCAAAGCTGTTTTCTGAATCATCAGTAAGGAATGAACGGACTTCTTCAATCGTTGGCGGGAGTCCGATCAGATCGTAAGTTGCTCGACGAATCAATGTCCGCTTGTCGGCCTTCGGTGCGGGGGAAAATCCCTCCGCGACCAGACGCTGCATCACAAATCTATCGATCGGATTAGAGTGTTGCTCGTACCCGGCTATGTGCGGTGGCGTGGGATCCGCAAGAGGTTGAAAAGCCCAGTGTTGTTTTGCTGCATTCCAGTCGACAGGGCGAAGTTTGGCGGGTCGACTTTCAGTTCGGGGGTCCGTCGCACCATCGCGAATCCACATTTCGAAGTCAGCGATCACCTCGTCCGGCAGTTTGCCTTTGGGCGGCATTTCAAGTCCATCGTATTTCATTGCGGAAATGACAAGACTGTCGTCGGGCTTCCCGGGAACGACGGCCGGTCCACTGTCGCCACCTTTCAGAGATTCCTGCCGACTGTCCAGCCGAAGCCCGCCGCGCAGAATCTTTGAATCGCCGGAATGACACTCAAGGCAATGTTCGACAAGGATCGGTCTGATTCGAGATTCAAAAAAATCAATGCCACTGGTTGTCTCCTTGTCATCTGACAGGACAATGGAAGAAGTCACCAGCGGAAAGATAATCAGGCAGGTTATTAATCGCAGGCACATGGGAGGATTCCATCATCTCGGGGCTCCGGAACTCCCCGACGATACCGATGTCCCATTAACGCGGCAACCTTGTTCCTGTCTTTGTTAAATTTGGTTGAAACGTTCGTTACTTCCGCCCGTACGACAACCATGGGTCAGGGTAGACGCTATCCAGTCGATCCCGCCGAGATTGTGCTGCACTGTGATTCAGCTTCTGTTCGCGTGTCGGTCCGGCGCACGCAATGCGATTGTGTTTTACGCCTCGTTGCGAACATCGAAGAAGTTCACGAATCTTTGTTTGAATGGCTACCAGTCGGGCGCACATCGTTCGCCGGCAGTGGCTGAATGCAATGTTTGATCAGACGTCACGTATAAGGTGGAGCAACAAAGAGAATATGGGGAGCCCCAGACGCAACTGATGGGAGCCGCGACGTTTGTGGTTTCATCTCAGGCAAGAAGGAATCTGCTTTATCGCACTCATGGCTGGGCAATGTGCACCCATCTTCTGCGATTGCTTTCCCGGGCATTGATCGGCGATATGAAAACTTCGCTATCCTCGGGCACTCGTGAGTGCTACATGTGATTCAATAACGCCGGAAGTTCGGCAACAGATCTGATCACATAATCGACTCCAGCTTTGCGAAAGTCTGTTTCAATCTCCAGCAGTCGCTGCTGCAGAGCGGCTGCTGGCATCTGCAGGGCTTCGGCTTCTGACAACCCAAGAGCGTTTCCGGTTAAAGACACCGCCACTGCTATCATGCCGCCGTTCTTTGCGGCTTCGATGCCCACGGGTGTATCGTCAACCACAACGATCTGATCGAACTGGTATACTCCCAGCAACTCGGCCGCGCGCAAATTCATCCAGGGTGTCGGACGCCCTGCCGAGACTTCATCGGAACAGACCACAACGTCAGCGTGATAGCCGCCTGCCGCTGCGATAGGAATGACGATCTCCATGAGTGCTCGCGTATAGCCGGTTGAAGAACCGATCCGGATGCCCCGTTCACGAAGTTCTGCAATCGCCTCCGGGATGCCGGGGATCACGTTCGAGCCTTGTTTCAGAATGTCTTTCTGCAACGGCAGAAAGTCATCATACATGGCTCGCACATCGACATCCGTCGGAGCCGCCCCGTGACGCTGTCGCCACAGCTCCGTCACTCGTGGCAACTCGGCGACCATTGCGATATGTTCGTGCTTCGCACGCCCC
>CAIXQV010000368.1 GCA_903921605.1 uncultured Planctomycetaceae bacterium
CGCGTCACGACGGAACTCCTCCGTATATTTCTTATAAACCTTACCAGCGTTACCAACCGGCTTCTTCGTCATCGCTTGCGCTCCTTGTGGTCTCTACTCTACCACACTTTTCAAGCGCCTACTTTCTTTGGGGAATTCCAGCTACAGCGAGACTGGTCCCAAAACACTAGTCGCGGCGGTGCTTGAGAGTCCCTCCCTTTATCTAGAACTGATTCAATCAGCTTACCGAGGTAAGAAGGATCCAACGCACGCTCCGGAGGACACTGAAACGCATCGATTCCGTTCGAGACGTGCAGGGGAATTCTTGGATCACTTGGACGTGCTACCGGGCATGAACGACGTTGGGAACATCCAAACTGCGACATTGGACACTTGGGTCCAATCTGTCCTTGAGCTTAGTGAAGAAAGCGGCCATTCGGAGATCGCTGCGCACAAAATAGGGGAATTCATCGGTAGGGCAGTGTATCCGCATTTGGACCATAGCGAGATTTGGTCGCAGCTGGGACCCGTTGTTGAAGCTCATGCAAACGATGATCTAACCGATGGAATCGTCAATGGCATTCTAAATTCGCGCGGAGTGACATCGCGCGATCCATTCGAGGGAGGACAGATTGAGCGTGAGCTAGCGGCGAAGTTTGGAGAAAGATCCAAAACAGCCGGGCGATTCAGTACGAAACTTACGAAATGTTTTACCGCAATTCAAACGCACTATGAACACTACGCTTTGCGAGAAGACGAAATCGCTGAACGTCGCCGAGTGGGAAGGTAGGGGACTACGGAAATGGATTTTGAGTCCTATCAAAACGCTTTGCGAGCGGAACCATTTTCCGAGTACACCGTAGAGTGCATCTTAGACGAGTTTTTCCATTCCGGAATTCCCTATGTCTTTAATGGCGATGCCGCCGCACATGGGCAGTTTAGAAGAAGCCTCGCCAATGAGATAAATTCCGCGTTTGGAATTACCGAATTCACCCACACCATGTTGTGATTTGCAGTTCCGCTTATCTTGGATACTCGCCGGTACCGGAGAAACTTGGCAAACCAGTTAAAATTGACGCGTCGGACATTGACGTCGCAATCTTACTCCCGGACCTATTTGACCGATGGTGGCTTGAGTTGGTCGACCCAAGAGTCAGTCTTGGCTCGCATCGGAGCATCGTTGCCGACGATCTCCTGAACGGATTTATCAATCCGCATTATGTGCGTGCCGCTACTACTACTGGACAGAAATGGTGGGCGTTTTTTGGCGGATTCACTGCAGGCGGCTTCAGCAGGGTGCGTGGGCGGATCTATCGTGGTCCGGCTTTCATGCAGAACTACCACCGGTTATCGGTCATGCGTGGCAGGGAATCTCTACTAGGTCGACGCGTCTATTGAAGGCAAAGTTGGCGTTAGCCGAAGCGAATGAGGTTGAGGAGGAAGACGTTTCGGTGATCAGGCAAAGATTTCTTTGATCACATTGCCTTCCACATCGGTCAGTCGGAAATTTTTGCCGCCATAGTTGTATGGTCAATCGCTCATGATCCAGCCCCATTAGTGCCAGCAGCGTGGCGTGCAGATCAGACGTATGCATGCGTCCTTCGACGGGGTGCAGTCCGTACTCATCCGTTGAGCCATAAGAGAAGCCAGCCTTCACACCTGTGCCGGCCAGCCGCATCGGGAAACCCGTGATGTTGTGATCTCGCCCGTCCACGCCCGGTGCGGTCGGCATACGCCCGAATTCGCTGCCGAACAACACAAGGGTGTCTTCGAGAAGGGTTCGTTGGTACAGGTCGACCAGCAGAGCTGCCGTTGGCTTATCTGTCGCAGCCGCATTGTTCATCAGGCCATTGTGGAGATTGTTATGATGATCCCGGCGGGCTTGTCGAATCTCGACGAATCGAATTCCAGCTTCGCTTAGCCGACGCGCCAGCAGACACTGGCGAGCAAAGCTGCCGGCCGGACCGGGCTTCACGCCATAGGCGTCCTGTACATGCTGCGGCTCTGTGGAGATATCCAGCAGCCAAGTAGGGTGTGTGAAGAGGAGCGAAACACACCATCACAACGCTTTCTATTTGGTGCGTTACGCTCCTCTTCACGCACCCTACGAGGACTCGATCCCTCGCTGACGCATCGGGTTGGGATAGACGGAGCTTATTTCGGGACTGTTCCTAAGGAAGTCGTGGGCCGACATTTTCCGGTTTGTCGGGAAGGTTGATTGGCTGCGTCTGAGTCGGTCGCGAACAAGCTCCGCTCATGCAGGTTTGGATACCAAAGTACGGCAACAACCAACGATTGAGGACGATCCAGAACACCCTTGTTCCCCTGGAAGGAGTTTCCCTGAGATTCCTGATTCGTCGTACAAGGCCTTCAGAAAATCTGTCACTGGTGGATCTGTTGCGTTTGTGATGCGCGTAAAGTTCACCAATTATCAGCAAATCAGTGGTACACGGACGTTGGTTTCGATGACAATCCTTGGTTTTCTGCCTTCAAACGCTGAGGCTGAAGGTCAGTCAGGCTGTCATTTGTTCTGCAGGATATCTCTGCAGCCAGAGGAACTGGATGAATCCCATTCATTTTGCCCTTCGCCGTCCGAAGACGGTGGTGGTGCTGTTGATCACGATCGTGATGACAGGACTTAGCGTCATCCGGCCAGGTTCTGTTGATACCTGGCTGCGTGGTCGCGGTGTGGAACTGCCATTGAAACGCATGGCGGTGGACATCTTTCCTGCCCTGAATCTGCCTGTGATCTATGTCTGTCAGCCCTATGGCGGGATGGACCCGGCCCAGATGGAAGGTTTGCTGACCAACTATTACGAATACCACTTCCTGTACATCAACGGCATCCATCACGTCGAAAGCCGCAATGTGCAGGGAACGGCTCTGATGAAGCTGCAGTTTCATCCGGGCACGAATATGGCTCAGGCGATGGCCGAGACCATCAATTACGTGAATCGCTCACGTGCCATGATGCCGCCCGGAACAGTTCCTCCGTTTGTGATGCGATTTGATACCGGCAGCGTGCCCGTTGGTTATCTGGTGCTGTCCAGCGGAACCAAGACGATCTCAGAGATCCAGGACCAGGCTCTGTTCAAAGTTCGACCGATGTTCTCGTCACTGCCAGGTGTGTCCGCTCCGCCTCCGTTTGGTGGATCGGCAAGGACGATCGTGATTCGAGCGAACCCGGATCGACTGCGAGCTTACGGATTGTCGCCCGATGATGTGATCTCGTCGCTGACGGCGGGCAATACGATTAGTCCCTCTGGCAACATTCATCTGGGAGATCGTTATCCAGCGGTGCCCACGAATGCCATGGTTCGCAACGTCGTCGAACTGGGACAGATTCCGCTCAAAACCGGTGAGCAGACTGTTTACATGCGCGACATCGGCACTATCGAAGATTCAGCCGACGTGTCGACCGGTTATGCGCTCGTTAACGGGCGGCGTGCGGTCTACATCCTCGCGACCAAACGGGCCGATGCATCAACGATGAATGTGATCAGCGAGATTCGCAACGCATTGCCGAAAATGCAGAAGGAGTTACCTGACGACATCCAGGTGGCCTTTGAATTCGATCAGTCCCCATATGTCACACGTGCAATCGGCAGCCTGGCCACGGAAGGCATTCTTGGTGCTGTCCTGACCGGCCTGATGGTGCTGCTGTTTCTTCGGGACTGGCGGAGTGCTTTGGTCGTCGTGTTGAATATTCCTCTGGCGATTCTCGCCGCGATTGTGGGGCTCTGGCTGACTGGGCAGACGATTAACCTGATGACTCTTGGAGGACTCGCCCTGGCCGTTGGAATTCTGGTCGATGAGGCGACGGTGGAGATTGAGAATATTCACACGCAGCTCGGCCGTACCAAATCCATCGGCCATGCGGTGCTGGCCGGAAATCAGCAAACCGCCGTGCCTCGATTACTGGCGATGCTTTGTATTCTTGCCGTATTCGTTCCGACGTTCTTTATGGAGGGAGCTCCTCGCGAATTGTTCGCACCACTTTCACTCGCCGTCGGCTTTTCGATGATCAGCTCGTACATCCTGTCCAGCATGTTTGTTCCGATCGTTTGTGTCTGGCTGTTGAAGCATCAGCACACGAATGAACAGGCTTCGGAGAAGCGAGAATCTGCTTTCGTACGTGGCTATCGAAGTATCGTCAGGCTCAGCATTTCAACGCGATGGATCAGTGTTCCGGTTTATGTCGGGGCGTGTGGTTTGTTGCTGTGGCTGTCATCGCGACAGGTCGGTGTTGAGGTTTTCCCCAGCATTGATGCGGGTGAGTTCCGGCTGCGACTTCGAGCGGCTGACGGGACTCATATTGATGCCACAGAAGCCATTACAAAGCAGGTGCTGGATACGGTCGGAGACATTGTCGGAAAGGATAAGATTCGTCTGACGCTGGGATATGTGGGGACGGTACCAGCCTCATTCCCGATCAATGCGGTGTATCAGTTTTCGCGCGGACCGGAAGAAGCCATCCTGCGAATCGCTCTGAAGCCAGGCAGCGGTGTCAGTACAGAAGCGATGAAGGTGCAATTGCGTGAAACACTGGCTCAGAAATTTCCTGACGTGCGGTTTTCGTTTGAGCCGGCCGACATTGTCAGCGAAGTGATGAGCTTCGGCTCGGCAACACCGATCGAGGTCGCTGTTCGAGGCGGATCCATTGCGGAGAATCGCGACTTTCTGAAACGAGTGCAGCAGTCATGGTCCGATATTCCGGCGCTGAGAGATACTCAGATTGTGCAGTCTCTGGACTATCCCACGATCGATGTGAAAATTGATCGTGAGAAGGCCGGACTATCGGGGGCCACGATGAATCAGGTCAGTCGCTCCGTGTTGGCTGCGACGTCTTCCAGTCGCTTTGTCGTGCCCAACTATTGGCCCGACCCAAAATCCGGCGTTGGGTATCAGGTGCAGGTGGAGATTCCTCAGCCAGCCATGGCCTCACTGGATGACCTTGGAACGGTGCCTGTGCTAAATAAGCCGAACGCAAACCCTGTGCTTCTTCGAGATGTCGCCCAGATTACTCAGGGTACGATGCCGGGGGAATTTGATCGATACAACATGAAGCGTGAGCTTTCACTGGCCGCCAACATCGTCGGAGCTGACCTCGGCAGTGTGGCGACACAGGTGATCGCCGCTGTCGATAGAGTTCAGAAAGAAGATGATGCCGCCAAGGATGAACTCGATAAAGCGGCCGCGGCAGCCGTTGTGCCCGGACAGCCTGCTCCGGCCAAAGCCGGCCGCATCACCTATGAGTTGCGAGGCCAGATTCCTCCGCTGCGACAGATGATGAGCGGACTTGGAGTCGGATTGTTACTTGCTCTGCTGGCCATCTTTCTGATGCTGACGGCTAACTATCAGTCGTTTCGTTTGTCACTGGTCACTGTTGCCGCCGCTCCGGCTGTTGTGGCCGGCGCCGCACTGATGTTGTGGAGCACCGGTTCGACGTTGAACATTCAGTCGTTCATTGGCGTCATCATGGGACTCGGTGTCGCGATGGCGAACGCGATTCTCGTTGTCACCTTCGCGGAAGAGCGACGACGAAACGGGGAGTCCTCAAAAATGGCGGCTGAAAACGCCGTGGTCGCTCGTTTGCGGCCGATTATTATGACCAGTTGTGCGATGCTGGCCGGAATGCTGCCGATGGCACTGGGACTGGGCGAATCCGGACAGCAGACCGCTCCGCTGGGACGGGCCGTCATGGGAAGCCTGATTGCTGCAACGATAGCGACTCTGTTTATTCTTCCTGCGGTGTTTGCATTGATTCAGGGCCGAAGCTCGATTGCTTCACCGTCGCTGCATCCGCTGGATACCGAAACCAACGAAGCCTGAACAAGGACTCTGTTATGCATAGGTCACTCTCACTTTCAGGTTTGATGTTTGCACTTCGGCATCCGGTCGATTGCTTCATCGCATTCAAACGAAAAGCTGTCTCGGTCGTCGCGATGCTGAGTCTGCTGCTGGCCGGTTGCACTTCAGCCAATGTTACATCGGAATCATCCTCATCCGGTGAGCAATCTGCAGCCGCGTTGCCAAAAGTGGCGACCACGAAGCCAACTAAGAAGACGATTACTCAAAAGACGATTCAGCCTGGTCAGATCGAAGCGTTCAGCACAACGCCGATTCATGCCAAAGTCGCCGGTTACGTCGATCAATTGAAAGTCGATATTGGTGACCGCGTCAAAGGTCCGGTTCGCGACTTGGAAGGAAAGCTTGTCGAGCCCGGTCAGTTGCTGGCCGTTCTTTCCGCACCGGAACTGGAAGAAGAGTTTCATCAGAAGGAAGCGATGGTCGAACAGGTTCGCGCGGAAGTGCTGCAGTCCGAATCGGCCATCAAAGTCGCGATGTCGATGCAGGAATCCGCGACTGCCGGTGTGGAAGAAACCGTTGCCGGTCAGCAGCGGGCGGATGCTCAGTTTGCACGATGGAAGTCCGAATACGATCGCATGCAGGCACTGGCGGAAGCGAAGACGATCACGCCAAAACTTGCCGAAGAAACGGAACTGCAGTTCAAATCTGCGCAGGCCAGCCAGTCAGAGGCGAACGCAAAGCTCAAATCTGCGAAGGCTGTGGAGAACGAAGCTGCTGTTGCCGTCGAGAAAGCTCAGGCTGATTTGCAGGCAACGAAGGCTCATCTGAAAGTTGCCGAAGCCGATCGTGACCGAGTTGCCGCGTTGCGTGAGTATCTGCAGATTCGAGCTCCATTCGACGGGATCATTACTGAGCGATCGATCGACGCCGGGCATCTCGTTCAGGCCGCTCGCGGCAGTGCCGATCAGCCGTTGTTTGTATTGATTCAGGCTGACACAGTTCGATTATTTATTGATGTCCCCGAGGCCGAGGCATCTCTGGTTGAAACCGGCCGCCCTGCAAAGATCACTGTCTCCGCTATGGGCAATGCCGCGTTCGATGGCATCGTCGCCAGGACAGGATGGGCTCTGCAGACCGGGACACGATCTCTGAAATGTGAAATCGACGTGCCCAATCCGGACGGCAAGCTGCGTCCCGGAATGTACGCTCAGGTGGAACTCACAGTGGCTGAACGTGCCGATGCGCTGACCGTGCCAAAGTCAGCCGTTGTCGTGAAAGATGGCCAGTCATTCTGTGTGTCAGTGACCACCGATGGCAGCATCCTGCGACGTCCAGTTGAGACCGGCATACGTTCCGCGACTGATGTTGAAATCCTCTCCGGCCTTGACGGCACCGAAGATCTCCTCACCGCCAACGCCGCCGCATTCTCTGACGGCCAGAAGGTAGAAAAAGCAAGTCCCTGATTCTTCACTCCTCCAGTGATAACGGTTGTGGCACGGATGCGCGTTCTGACCATGCTATCGATCAAGCCGACGGATTCCTGAAAGCTGATCATGCGGAAAGGGTGCGGTCGATGCTGAAGATGCGGATGGGAACGATCTTTCGCAGGACACGGATGTTCTGACGATGATCGGCAGAATCCGCCGAAGTCGGAGAACCACGGATGGCTCGCCTGTCGCGAACGCATTGGATCACAGCAACGCTGCTGCTGTGCATGTCAACGACTGGGTGCCGTGGAACACGATTCACAGCAGCGGCAAAATCCTCAGATCACCAGTTTCAGGTGGTGAATCAAATCCCTCCGCAGGAACCAGAGACGGTCCCATCTCCGGATGCGCCCAGTTCGATCGCCAGTGGTTCGACCAACAATGCCGCGTCTGAAATCCAGCAAGTTGCTGCACAATCAGAGCCCACTGAGACTGTTACGTCTGCAATAGTCGATTCATCCAGCAACACTGCCACTGACGTGGTCCCCGCAACAGCCGAGGCCGTATCGTCGCAGCCCATTGACCTTCCGACAGCGCTGATGCTGACATCCGGCCGCAATCCTCAGGTCGCTTTTGCTCAGGCAAGAATTGAAGAATCGCGAGCACAACTGGACCGAGCAGAATCGCTCTGGTTGCCGTCATTGCGAGCTGGCGCCAACTACAATAAGCACGAAGGTCGCATTCAGGATGTCGCCGGCACCGTGATCGAAACAAGTCGCGGTTCGGCCTACGGAGGCCTTGGAGCCAGCGCCGTCGGTGCAGGCTCACCAGCCGTTCCCGGAGTTCTGGCCCAGTTTCATGTCACAGACGCAGTGTTCCAGCCGCGGATAGCACAACAAACCATTCGAGCTCGCAACGCTGGCGCACGTGCTGTCACCAACGACAATCTGCTCACCACGGCTTTGGCCTACATGCAGTTGCTTCGTGCATCGCAGGAGAAAGCCGTCGCCGCAGTCGCTGTGCAGCAGGCTCAGGAACTGGAACGAGTGACCGGTCAGTTTGCCACAGAAGGAGCGGGGCTCACTTCAGATCATGACCGATCACGGGCAGATCTCGCCATGAGAAAGAACGAACTGCAGCGAGCTGACGAAGCCGTTCAGGTCGCCTCTGCACGTTTGGCTCAGCAGATTCGGTGGGAGTATGCGCAGGAACTGCATCCCGTGGAGGAATTTCTTTATCCGATTTCACTGGTTGATCTGTCGACACCGGCACAAGGTCTTGTCGCTATGGGACTGTCCAACCGACCGGAGGTTTCTGAATCGCGGCATTTGATCTGTGAAGCCGTCGAACGTCTGAACAGAGAACGGTATGCACCACTCATTCCCAGTGTGCTGCTGGGAGTCAGTTACGGCGGGCTGGCCGGAGGACTGGGCAGCGATCTGACAAACGGAGGCGATCGGCTGGATGCGGATGCGATGGCCTATTGGGAGTTGCGACAACTGGGATTCGGTGAGAAGGCTGCTCGCCGCGAAGCCAGTTCTCGCATCACACAGACACGCATGAAGCAGGTCGCTCTGATGGATCAGGTGGCCCGCGAGATCGTCGAAGCCCACGCTCAGGTACAATCACGTGCTCAGCAGATCGAAACATCCAAAGAAGCTGTCAGTGCCGCCCAGGATTCGTTTCGACGCAACTGGGAGCGCATCGAAAATGGACAGGGACTGCCGATCGAAGTTCTGCAGTCCATTCAGGCGCTGACGAGTGCTCAGAAGGAATATGTTCGCTCCATCGCGGACTACAATGTCGCGCAGTTCACATTGCATCGTTCATTGGGCTGGCCAGTGGATGCTTCTGTTTCGTTGGCAACGCAGGCGAATGCTGAGTGAGGCTTTGTTGCCTGGTGCCCCCTGGTGCTCGGTCACCGATGCTGTGATGGATGTAGAGACGTGCAGTTTCCATCTGTATCTCTGATGGTTATGCTGAAAGCGGCGAGTCCTTGATGAATACTCGCCATAGAAGCTTCGTGTCTCTGTCGAGGATTAGGATCCATGCGGTTGATTATTGCAATGACAGTCATCGTGCCGCGAGTTTTTGTCATTGCATTTGTCTTGGTCCTCGCATCCACGATGTGCTTTGCAGACGAACCAGACCGGACAGCGTCAAAAATCATTGATGCGATTGACGGCGCAAGCCTGCAGCGGGAGTTGGACGAGCATGCAAAAACTCCCGGCACCGTGCGAGTTCGGAAGGCAGCCGAATTGACGTGTCTGGTGCAGGAGTCGAAAGTCGGTGATGAGATTTCGCGACATGCTCTGCTGATTCCGGAAGGCATCATTCTGGATCTCAACGGCGCAACGCTGCTGCTGGATCTTCGCTCCAATTCGCATGGCGTGCGTCTGTCGAACCATTCCGGGATTCGCAATGGCACCATTCGTGTTGTTCGCAGTGAGAACAAAGGCTCACAGGGAATCTGGCATTCTGCGATCAGCATTGGTGCTCCGTACGATGATGGAGGAACTCCCGATAAGCCTGGTTACTTTTCGAAGATTGAACACTGGTCCATCGAAGACATGACGATTGACCA
>CAIXQV010000369.1 GCA_903921605.1 uncultured Planctomycetaceae bacterium
CCCGGCAGCCTGCCTGCAGATTCAGGAACTGGGATTCGACAAAGTCGAGATCTGGCTGAACGAAGATTACGATCAACTGAAGCCATCGAAGGTCGCAGTGGATCCGGAATCGTCTGCGGGGTTGCTCAAAGAAGCCAGCCGTTTGAGCCCTGCGGCGATCTTTCTTGAGAGCGAAGTGGATATGCCGACGTTTGCAGGCATCATCCGCTTTGCGAAGCTCCTGAGAGTTGCTCAGCTTACGATTCTGGCGTCTCCAAAGGGGACTCCATTCAATACAGAAATTGACCGCCTCCGTGAACGCAATACTTTGTGTTATCAGGCTGGAATTCGTTTGTCGGTCGTAACAAAGTCGGGGACTCTGACTGAGGATCCTCATACGGCTGTCGAGTTGTGTCAGTCCGTCAAGGGGATGGGCATCACGCTGGATCCAAGCTACTACATTTGTCGCCCCGGCGGTTACCTCGAGCACGACATGGTTTATCCCCATGTGCTGCATCTGCATTTGCGCGACACATCTCCGAACGAGATTCAGGTCCTGGGTGGGCTTGGCGATGTCGACTACAATCGCATTGTGGCGATGTTGCGACAGCACGGATACCAACGCAGTTTGAGCGTGGATCTGCTGCCAAAAACCATGGAAGGCGAAGACCGCCTCCGCGAAATGCGCAAGCTTCGCCTGCTGCTGACCAGCTTGATGTAGTCGCTGGTTACAAATGGTCGGTTGGGTTGGCATGGGCGATTGAAGCTTGTGCGACTCACGGCGATTGTTTCTAACGGGCCGAAAACTGGCTTGGCCATTCCATTGACGACCCCGCTTCGACGTATTCTTCGGGAGCCGGGATCGCTGCGCATTCAGGGCGCAGACTTTTCTTCCGGACTGGAAGCTCCTATTCTGCTGACCCGCCTTTGTTTCTGTTGCAGTGCCCCTGCGTTTTTGCGTGGCTCTAAGTTGGATTATGGTTCTGCTGGAAATATGTTCCGTTTGGCACGGGCGATTATGCTCGTGGCAACGGAACTCCCGGCCTCCAGTCCAAGGAACCCACTGAGGAACTATGATGAAGAACTTCGCCCTTGTAATTTCACTTGCGGCTGTGTTTTTTCCAGCTTCCGGGCTGATGGTTCTGGGTGAAGATGAATGGCCTCAGTTTCGTGGTCCAGGCGGACAGGGGCATACAGAGATGACCGGGCTGCCGCTCACTTGGAGCGAGTCTGAAAACATCAAATGGAAGACGGATATTGCTGGTGAAGGGCATTCCTCTCCAGTGATTTCCGGCGATCAAATCTGGCTGACCACTGCGATCACGGCAGAGCTTTCGCCCGAAGAACAGCAGAAGCGGCTGTCGACACTGAAGAATTCGAATGGGCTGAAGATCGTCGGCGAGCTGACTCTGCAAGCTGTTCAGATTGATCGAGAATCGGGTGAGATTAAACGCCAGGTGGTGTTATTCACGATTCCCAATCCGGAACCGAAGCATGCTTTGAACAGCTACGCTTCGCCAACCCCTGTGATTGCCGGCGATCGCGTCTTCTTCCATTTCGGTACCTATGGAACG
>CAIXQV010000370.1 GCA_903921605.1 uncultured Planctomycetaceae bacterium
CCTTCGGGCCGTCGCCGACACTCTTCGCGCGTGAACCTCGGGCTGCCTGCGATGGATCAGGTGATCAGGTCACGTCCGTGCCTCGTATGGCTCACCTTGTCCGTAGGCCGAAAGAAGTCTCTTGCAGACGAAAGCGATGTCCTGTTTGCTGAGGGCCGATCCCCGTACGAGATACTCTAAGAGATCCTCCGGGCGGCCTCGAAAGAGCTGAGTGACAAAAGCGTTTACGGCTTCTTGGACAACTATGCAAGGATCCGCTAATGCTGTGTAGACTCTACTTCTCGCTTCGATGGTCGACTGCAAGTAACCCTTGTCTTCCAGTCTCCGCAGGAAGGTCTGAACGGTCTTGTAGCTGATTGTCCGGCAATCAGGCAATGCACTGTATACTTGCTTTACAGTTGCCTTTTGGAGGGACCACACCATCCTCATGATCTCCATCTCCGCACGAGATGGTGCGACGCGTGCTCGCATGTGTTGCCCTGCCACACCAGGCGAAGTAATGTGAGTCCTCATGAAAACGAGATATATCTTCTATCGCAGACGGTCACGAGTGCTTGAGCCAAAAGATAAGCGGAACCTCACCTGCATTTACAACCAATTATAAACAGAAGCATGCGGTTAATGTGACGTATTGTCATTACATTCAGAAAACCCGCATGAATATACCGCACATTCTCCAACTTCTGTCATAGTCGTCATACCCGACGCTCACGCCTGCTCTAGTATTGCAATGAAGGAGAAGGTCTCCCTGCTGGAGCGCCCCTCTCTCTCTCTCTCTCATCCAAAGGACGGCACCCATGCAACCTCCCCCGAACTCTCGACGCGATGTTCTGAAGTACGGCATCTCGGCCCTTGGAGCGGGCTTATACACTGGTTTCGGAACTTCCGCTTTCGGTAAAGAAGCCCGCGACACTGCCGCGAAAGGTAAGCAACTGACGCCATTCAAGGTCCCGCGATTTGTCGCAAACCTCCCAATTGCCCCTGTCAAGACTCCAGTAATCGGTGATGCACCGTTCACTCCTGGTGACGTCTTTCATGGAATCGCGCCTGAGTTCTACGATCGAACGCTGGCGAATGATCCATCGACGAAGTACTTCGAAGCACCACTTCCAGCCCTCTGGTACGAGACGCGCATGCGGGAAGGGGTGGCCGAGATTGTGCCCGGCGTCAAAACTCCGATCCTTGGGTTTGACGGAATGTTTCCCGGCCCAACCTACAAAACGCGAGTTGGACAAGCCGTCGTCATTCGCTACTGGAATGACATGCACGAAGAGACATCTGTGCACCTGCACGGAGGCCATAATCCATCACACTCAGATGGTTTTCCGACTTTCTTCGTGCTGCCCGGAAAGGCACGTGACTACTATTATGCGAACACAGTTCCCATGGAGCACGGTAAGCCTGACATGGGTGAAGCCCCATCGACGATGTGGTATCACTCGCATGTGCTCGATATTACTGACCATCAGGTAGTTAAAGGTCTGGCTGGATTCTTCCTCACTTATGACGACTTGGAAGTTGGCCTGATCAACAATCGCGTCCTCCCTAACGATCCGTATGACATCCCGATTGCGATTCAGGATCGTCGGTTCAACGCAGATGGGTCGATTTGGTTTGATCCGTTGGATCATGACGGCTACATGGGTGACGTCTATGTTCTGAATGGCAAAGCATTCCCGAAGCTGAACGTCGAACGCAAGAAATACAGGTTTCGATTCCTCGATGGCTGCGCCGCGAGGTTTATCGAACTGCGACTCAGCAACGGCCAACCCTTTCTGGGGCTGGGGTCAGACAGCTGGTTGTACCCGAATGCAATCTCGCGTGACACATTGCTACTCAGCCCGGCTAAGCGAGCTGACGTTGTGATCGATTTCACAAACGCTCCTGACGAGCTGTTTCTTGAGAACATCCTGGTTCAGGAAAGTGGGCGGGGGCCTGCTGGGAAACTGAACGATCGAGTTCACCAGATTCCCGGGGTGCCGATCCTGAAATTCGTTGTGCAGGGACCAAAGCAGCCGAGCAACGCATCAGTGACTGTCGGCACTCCGCTGCGGCCCCATGTGCCGATTCTGGAAAGCGAGATCGTCACGACACGCAAATTCTCGTTCCACCGCAGCAAAGGAGCCTGGCAAATCAACGGCCAGTTCTACAACCCTGACCGCGCAGACGCGACACCGACACTCGACACTGCAGAACGCTGGATTCTTGAGAACCCAAGCGGTGGTTGGTGGCATCCGATTCATATTCATCTTGAATCTCATCAGCTCGTCTCCATCGATGGCGTTAAGCCACCTCTTGAGGACCAATTCAAGAGCGACACAACGATCCTCGGGGCAGGTTCCACTGCCGAAATCTTCATGAAGTTCCGAACGTTCAAGGGGCCGTTCTCATTCCATTGCCACAACAATGCTCATGAGGATATGCGAATGATGTTCAACTTCGATCCTCGGGTTGAGCCCACTCAGGCTCCAACTGTCATCCAGCAGTCGTTCCCGTAATTGCGACTTTCGCCACGGCCGGCATCGAGGGGAGGTGCCGCCCATGACGTTGTGTTCTCTCTCCGGCCGTGCGGTTGGGGCGTCTGCTCCAGGGTGCCTCAGCCGCCGGCCCTCTCGTTGCGCAGCAATCATCTTCAAGGATCCATCGTATGTTGAAAAAACTGCTTGTTCCATTCGCCGCCACGACCATTCTGACAGGCTCAGTGTGGATCGCGATGAATCCATCGGTCTACGGAAGGAGGGCTGGCACTCTGTCGCCAACAGAGATGATCAAACAGCTCGGTACGGAACGAATCAGTTCGTTCAGGGGAGAGAAGTATACGCGGAAGATCCCGAACATCACAGTCACGGATCAAGATGGAAAGACGGTGCGGTTCTACGACGACGTGATTAAGGATCGCTGCTACTGCGTAGTCTTCTTCTACACGAACTGCACCGGGTCATGCCCTGGTACCACCACGAAGATGAAGGCGGTTCGAGAACGGCTGAGAAACGAATTCGGTTCAGATATGAGATTCGTGTCGGTGAGCTTAGAGCCGAAGGTTGACAGGCCGGAGGAGCTTCGCGACTATATGGGGAGGTATCGAATACACAATGATGGGATTCTCCCCAACTGGGTCTTTCTAACCGGAATGGAACAAGACGTTGATGATCTTCGCCGCGCTTTCGGCCTTTATGATCGCGATCCTGTGATCGATAGCGACAAAACTCAACACGCAGCTGTCATGATCTTCGGGAATGATCGCACGAATCGCATTTGCTCGCTTCCATCCGGCTCTGACACGGAGGATTTGGTTAAGACGATCACTCGATTCGCTGGCGAGACAGATCTTCAGCGATACGGAAAGTCCATTGAGAAGCGTGACGTCACCGGCAACAGTTGTAACGTAGAAATCACTGGCGAAGGAAAATGTTGCACAAGCCGTGCGATGTAAAGTAGTATGTTAAGTGGTATATAAACAGCACGAGCCCCCCGAATGGAAATCCTTTCGGGGGGCTTGGTGTTTTAGGTGACATCTTCTGGAAATTAGGTATTAACCGAGAGAGTCTGGTCTCACTCTGATTGCTTCTCAGGATGTATTCGTATTTCACCATGTTGCGATGACATGTGTTTGTTTTTAATCATCAGGACTACGCCATGAATATAATGGCCTTTATACATTGCACGCATCTCGTTGTGCCTCAACGGGAAGTGGCGGCATGGTAAAAATATTCGCGGCCAGCTGCAGGTTGGCACAAAGGATGCAGAACGTTGAAGTGTTCCCGTCCCATACGCGAAGACGAATCCTCAGTGACTTGGAGTGTGTGGTGGCTTGCGGGAGTCCTGCCAGGTGTTCTGGTTGGTCCCGCAAAAGATGGGTTTGGCCGGGTTGGCCAGTCGGCATCAGGGAACAAGAGATGTCACTCTGTGAAAGGTCCGATGATTGTGTTGATTCAACTGTGGAATGATGATGCCGGTTTTGTGGTGAGTGCGGAGCTGATTCTGATTTCGACAATCTGCGTTCTCGGCTTGATTGTTGGTCTGAGCGAGGTTCAGCACTCAGTCGTGTCGGAGCTCAATGATGTGGCCGATGCCATCGGAGAACTGAATCAGGGATTCAGTTTCACCGGGTTCTCGAAGAAGTCGCATGGCAAGACTGCAGCCGTTACCTACGGCTCGGACTTCGAGGATCAGCGGGATGACTGCGATCAGAATCAGTCCGACTTGAGCTGCGATAGCGCCACCAACGAAACTCGTTCGTCTCGGTAAATGCATCGAACTAGTCATTGCGAGGAGTGCCCCTCCTCCTTGCGATGATTTCTGCTCTTCCAGAGCAACACATTGTTCTTGGTTCACGAATGTCAGGCATGATGGACCGTTTATACGACGGCTCTGTGCTCGTCGCCATTGTGCGTCACTCTGCGAGAAAACCCGCCGATCATGAGATGTTATCCCGTCCGGATTGCTGTTCTTGCGGCAATCATCTGCTGCAGTTGCAACGACAGCAACCTGTTGGCGCAAAACCCCTCTCCGTGGGCAATCGAGGCTCCGATTACAGCGATAGATCCGGTGCGAGGTACAATTACTGTCAGTGGATTCACAGCTACGATTCCACCCACGCTGACAATTGGTGGAAGCAATTCTATCACGGGATCAGATCTGACAAGGCTGGAGGATGGAAATGCCCCGAGCCGCGTACGTTCAATCTACGCGTCGCCATTCGGATCCCCGGTAGCGTATTCCGGTGCTACGCTTAAGGCGACAGGCGTAGTCGTCGACGGAGTCAATGGTCGGCTGTACCAAGCTACAGACGCCGTTATTGAGCTCGCCGAAAATGTCGTCGTTGGCTCACTCGAATCATTAGACGTGGCGACTGGACACTTCTCCATCAACGGTGTTCAATGTGTCATGAGCCCCGACGAGCGATTCACAACTGCTGTTTTGGATGCAGCTGGTGGTCCAATCAGCTTGGCGGATGCTGATGGAAAGACCGGGATTGCAGCCGGCGCCGTGGGATACATGTACGACAACGTCCTCTATGTGACTGTCCTGGAGCTTGACGTGATCCGCCCAGGCACCGTAACCGTCCTTCGGGCACAGTCGGTAGCGAGTAACCGAAATCGATTGAAAGTCGAGGGGCGGGCCTCCCCGTTCGTCGCCGGAATGACTGTGACCGTGTTCGACGCAAGCAACAACTCAAACCTAGGCACAGTCAACGTCATTCTCGATCCAGCCACCGGAGATGGGACTTTCGTTCTGGATGCGAGGAACTTTGTGAGAGTTCCAACTCAGATCAAGGTTGTAACGAGCACCGGGGCGGAAGCCACCTCAGGCGTCACGGCAAGGTAGGGTGCATGGGGGCCATGGGGGGGCGTAAGCATAGGCTCCGATACGTGTTTTACGTCCGGGGATTCGGGGAAACCAGAGGGTTGCCATTGATCATCGGATCGACGGCAGCCCTCTTCTGTTCTTTGGAAGTCCTGTGCGTCAAAAGCTTTGCGACCATTTCGGAGCGATTGATGGTTCACGTCGCCGAGAAACAGATAAGGACACCCTCATAGTATTCAAGGAAACATTCATTATCCGGAGGAATAAGCTAGAATCAACCGATCAGGATGATGAGGAGTTCCACTGCGGGCGGAAGGGAGAACTTGATGGTGGAAGAGAAGTCCGTTTTGGTGATCGAAGATCATCCAACGTTGCTTGCTGGACTGGCGGATTGTCTTACAAATGGCGGCATGAAGGTTTTCACGGCGAGTAACGGGTTGGACGGAGTGATGTCCGCCAAAGCGAATCAGCCCGACATGATCATACTTGACCTGCAGCTTCCCGATCTCGATGGGATCTCTGCTTTGAAAGCACTTCGCCGAGACAACATCAAGACTCCCGTTTTGATTCTGTCCGCGAGGGACTCTGTGGGTGATCGGATCAAAGGACTGGACAGCGGCGCTGACGATTACATGGTTAAGCCTTTCAGCTTGGATGAACTGATGGCCAGATTACGTTGTTTGTTGAGAAGGGAACCCACCAACCACTCGGAAACAAAGTCAATCGAGTCGAATGGTGTGCTGATCAATCGCTATACAAGATGCGTCACGAGAAATGGCGAGACCCTCGATCTCACTCCCCGGGACTACCAGTTGCTGGAATGCCTCGTTCGCTATGCCGGAAAGGTCGTCAGTCGAGAGACTTTGGCTACCGAAATCTGGAAAAGCCCCTCCGCCTGCTGGACAAACGTCATCGAGGTACAGATTCGGTCTCTTCGGCAGAAACTGGAGCGACGAGTCTGGCCCGAGTTGATCCATACGATTCGTGGCCAAGGATACATGTTTGGAGAATTGCAATGAACAAACTTCCGCTGCGCCTTCGACTGCCGTTGTATGCTGCAACAATTGTGGGGTTCTCCCTTTCTGCATTTGCTTATCTCGACTTGGCGGCAGACAGATACCATTTGACGTCCAAGGCCGGAGGAGCTTCGCGACTATATGGGGAGGTATCGAATACACAATGATGGGATTCTCCCCAACTGGGTCTTTCTAA
>CAIXQV010000371.1 GCA_903921605.1 uncultured Planctomycetaceae bacterium
CTTCTCCTTGATCGCCGGGAAGTTATCCAGAAACTGAGTAATGCGAACAACGTTTCTGAGGCAGGACAAGTCCAGCTGAGTTACCAGCAGCACTTTGTCTGACACTTCCATCGCTGACAGATCGAGTTTGCCGAACGATTTGCTCACGTCAATAATCAGATGCGAAAACGTCGCCTTCAGCAGGGCGAGAATTCTTCGCAGATCATCCGGCTTCATCGCATCGCCTGTTTCCAGCTCAACAGGACGAGGCAGCAAATACGCGCCGCAGTCGTGTCGAGTCAGCGAGCGTTTCAGCAGGCCATAGTCCAGACGGGAAATATTGTCAGCCACATCACGAATCGTGTATTCGGGAATGATATCGAGCCAGACGTCGGCGTCACCCAATGTCAGATCCAGGTCGATGATCACAGGCGAGTTGCCGGGATCCTGAGCCAGTGATGCGGCTGCGTTGACAACCAGAGCAGTGCTGCCAACACCACCACCAACACCCGCGATGGAAATGATCTTGCCGACACGCCCGGCCCCTTCACCGGACGAACCACCCATGGACACGCGAATTCTGTCGAGAGCTGCGATGAAATCATCCAGCAACAGCGGCATGTTCAGAAATTCACGAGCCCCATTTCGCATGGCCTGCAGAATCAGGCTGCCTTCAGTTGAGCTGCTCACGACCAGAACAGCGCAGTTCGTGACGGCGCGGGAAACTTCACCCACCAGTTGAATGGCTCGTGCGTGATTGGAATCGATATTGACCAGCGCGATGTCGGGCTGAGTCTGCCGAACCACGTCCATGAAAAATTCATAGCGGGAACACTCGGCTTCCAGCCAGACCGTGTCCACGCCCAGCAGCATCGTTTTGAGCGAGTTGCGTGAGCGTTCATCCGGATCTACCGTCGCCAGTCGCAATACGCTTTTCATAGGACTTCTCAACTTTGAACAGATGAACCTGGGGAACCAGTCAGGAGGCAGGCTCCCGACTCACACATCAGAACCATTAAACCATGACCGCATGATCAACAACTAACGCATTGTGGGTGAGATCAAGCCTGAACTGGCTGACCGAGCAGGACTCTTCTTTGCGGCAGGCGGAGTTGCTTTTCCTGCTGCAGGAACTCGTGAAGAACTGGCCGGGATCGCGTTAGTCTGCCTTTCTGACGGACTCACGTTTGGTGAACTGGAAGGATTCAACTTCGCATGGCCTGGAACACAGTCCGCACCTGACTGGCAGTTAGGACAGTTTGGATTCCGGCAATGTCCTCCGGTTCCGATAACGCCACCGTGACATTGATCGCATGAATCTCCGACTTTCGGGACTTCCAGAAGACCATGGAAGAAGAGTTCTCGGTCAACTGGTGTATCGGTAAACGTGCCAGGACCTCCCGAAGGCAATTCACTGGCCTGCATAGGCGTCACGTATTCCGGGGTCACAAGTATTACCAATTCGGTTTCCGACTCAGTATTGTTTTTGCGGCTGAAAGCAGCTCCGACATAAGGCAGTTCACCAAAGAACGGAACCTTTTGACTGGATCCTGTTTCCCGGTGTGAAACCAAACCTGCTATCACTAGCGCTTCACCGAAGTTCATTTCCACCTGAGTGTTGGCACTGTTCGTCTTGAACGCCGTCGTCGTTGTGCCGCTGACCGTGATTGAATTGGCAAAGTCGCGGTCGCGTATAATTGTTTCGACTTCGAGTCGAACTCGTCCGTTTCCGAGGATGTAAGGCACTGCGTTCATCTGAATCCCGAATTCTCGAAACTCAATGCCCGTCGCACCAAGACCAGCAGAAACCGGAACCGGCATTTCACCACCGCTCAGAAAGTTGGCCGGGCGTCCGTTATGAGTCACGATCATCGGAGTCACGTGGGACTTCAGCAGGCCTTCTTCCAGCATCGCCTGCACGAAGCCGTTGAACACACTATTGGGCCGAGTCAGACCGTAGGAAACACTGGTGTTCTGAAAGCCGCTGAACGTCATGTTTGTTCCCGCACCCGTGGACGTCAGCGTGCTGATCGGAGTGATCGGCCCTGGTGTACTGGTCAGGAAGCCTTCAGGACGGATCAGCGCGAAGTTCATACCGAGCTGGCGGAACTTGGTTCGCTGCACTTCAAGCACTGTGCACTTCAGCAGGACCTGTTGCACACCACCCGTTTTCATGTGGTTCAACACGTCGGCATAGAATTGTTCCGCAATCGCCTGAATTTCGCTGATGTTTTCCGGCTTGGAAACCCAGCCATCCAGACGAACAGCGGTATCGCTGATTTCTTCAACAGCAATGGAGTCGTTCGGATACAGCCTGCGAATGAAGGATTCCAGATGTCTCACATCACCGCGAACAAGGACCTCGACGGAATAATGTGCATCGTTCTCATCGACAATGGTGATTGTCGTCACACCGGCCTTCAACGCAAAAATGCGGAACTGGTGCGGGTTACCGTCGACTG
Source organism: uncultured Planctomycetaceae bacterium (assembly GCA_903921605.1). The sequence continues at coordinate 2,442 of CAIXQV010000371.1, forward strand.
TCTGGACAGTGATGATCTCTTCATCGAAATCCATTACCTTCTTAATTCGAGCAGAGTGCTGAATGAAGGTTGAGAATTGCTCGAAGAGAGAA
>CAIXQV010000372.1 GCA_903921605.1 uncultured Planctomycetaceae bacterium
ACAGACGCAACCAGCACCAGCAGGTAAATGGGAATCAGAGCCACGTTGGCGGCTATAATTGTGGTGCGGTCTCGCGAATGCTCGTCGGAGCCCCTGAATCTCGCAGTTGGCGTCGCGGGAGGCAGATACGGGTTCTCCGCAGCAGTCGATATCTTGTCGTTTGCGTGAGTCTTCGCCATGGATTCATTTTCGATTGAAAGGGATCGCTGGCAACATCATAACCAGATCTTTTGCTCGGAACCTATCCACTCCGTCAACCTGCAGAGACTCGCCCGTTGATTATGTTGAGGATTCGCCGTATCGTCCAGGTACAGGAGACCAATATGAAAACAACAATCCCAATGGCGATCGTTTTACTGGCCTGCGTTTCTTCGCCTGTTCTTCATGCGGAGGAACCTCTGAAAATCAGTGGCAAGACGATGGGGTCGTATTATGCCATCGTAATTGATTCACCAGGCAGCGCTGATGGGGAGCGATTGCAGAAAGAGATTGAAGAAAAATTTGCCGAGATCAATCGACAGATGTCGACGTGGGATGAGTCATCACAGATCTCAAAATTCAATCAATCAAAGTCCACCGAATGGTTTGAGGTCGGAACTGACTTTGCGGTTGTCGCACAGGAAGCCAAAGGATTGCACGAGGTGACTCAGGGAGCGATGGACGTTACGGTTTCGCCTCTGGTAGATCTGTGGGGCTTCGGGAAGAACAAACGACGAAAGTTGCCGACGGAAAAAGAGATTGCAGCGGCTCTGAAGTTTGTTGGCATGCAGCACGTCGAGGTGCGTCTGGATCCGCCGGCCATACGAAAAGATCTCCCGGAGATTCAAGTAAGCTTCTCTGCTCTGGCTCCTGGTTACGCCGCCGATGAAGTGTGTGAAATCCTGCGATCTCATCAATTGAAATCTTATGTCGTCGACGTGGGCGGTGAAAATCGAGCTGGTGAAGCCAAAGCCAGCGGCGACGCGTGGCGACTGGGTGTAGAGTCTCCGCTGGGTGGTCTGCATAAAGTGGTGGAACTTACCAATCAGTCGATCGCGACTTCGGGCGACTATCGCAGCTTCTTTATGGCCGGTGGTAAGAAGTACTCGCATGTTCTGAACCCCCAAACAGGTCGACCAGTCGAGCATCCTCCGGCCAGCGTTTCCGTCATTCATGAATCGTGCATGACAGCCGATGGGCTCGCCACCGCGATGATGGTGCTTGGTCCGGAAAAAGGCATTGAACTTGCCAAAACGGTAGGCGTCGACGTCATGTTTCTGGATCTCACAAAGGATGGCATGCTGAACGAGCAGAGCATTGGTGTTTTTGCTGCGGAACAGGCGAGTCCAACGAAGAATCCGTGAGATGAAAGCCTGGCCGTGTCAGAACAAGCGATTGTCGATGGGACCGGAGAGATAGCAGCGGGGCAAGGCGCGGATGGTCGACCGAGAGCGATCGCTGTTGGAGTCATTCGATTAATGGCGACGCTGTGTCTGGCTGCGACAGCCCTCAGCTTGTTGGCTCGTTATTGGTGGCTGGCCGATTTGATTGCCAATCTCCGAGTTCAATTAATTATTGGGCTGATCTTCTCACTTGTTTGTATTATTTGTGTGCGGCAGAAACGGCTCGCAGTCTGCGTAATGTTGGCTTTGATCTGGCACTGTTCATGGATCACGCCGTATCTGTTTGCTCCTCAAAAGCCGAATGGTGTTCGTTCGTTGAAGATCTGCACTGTGAATGTCCTTACGCAGAATTCGCAACACGATAAGGTCCTTACGGTTTTGAAGACTGCAGATCCGGATGTGATTGCCGTTCTGGAACTGGGGACAGCGCTTGAATCTCGCTTCATCGAAGAATTGAGCGATCTCTATCCTTATCGAATCACACAGCCCAGTGACGGCGGGAACTTCGGAATCGGCCTTTGGTCGAAGATGCCTCTTCAGGATGAGACGATTTTTAATCTGACAGTTCCACTGGTGTCGTCGATCTCAGCAACGGTGAGCTGGGAGGGGCAAGTGGTTCGGCTGTTTGCAACTCATCCGATTCCTCCAATCAACGCGCGATACTTTCAGGCCCGCAATCGGCATCTGGAATTGCTGGCGGACAGAATCCGGAAGCAAAGCGAGCCCACTGGAGAGGCCAGTACAGTGGTGGTTGGCGATCTCAATTTGACGCCGTGGTCACCGTGGTATCGAAAGTTTCTGAGGGATTCGGAAATGGACGACTGTGTTCATGGCGATCGAATGGCGTCGCTCAGTCCGACTTGGTATCGCTGGCCCAGGTTTCCATTTGGTCTTGTCCTGGACCATGGTTTTTGCAGTGGGGCGCTTGTCTGTTCAAGTCGAAAAGTGCTGGAAGACATCGGATCTGACCATCGTCCAGTCTTGCTGGAGTTCATTCGCCGCCGGGAATCTCCGCATCTGGAAGTCGAGAATCTGGAGAAAAAGTGACTGGCAATCCCGTAGTCTGCCGATAAGATGGCCCGTCCCTCGCACGGGGTAAGAGCCTGTGCGACTTAACACCCAACAAATAGCGATCGCAGTCCATCAGAATATGAGGCCTGCAAGCAGTACACTGTCGCGGGGTGGAGCAGCCTGGTAGCTCGCGAGGCTCATAACCTCGAGGTCGTCGGTTCAAATCCGGCCCCCGCCACTTAAACCCCGGTGTCGAAACATTTTCGACCCCGGGGTTATTTTTTGCGCTCAACTTTGAGCCCCGGCAAAAGCGTCGCCCTATCCCGCTTTCCCGCAACAACTTGCGATCAGCCCCGTTCTCGGTCCCGAGCCTCGCGTCTCAAACAGAGACACCCCAAAACGCAGTTCCCCGGCCGTCTCGGCCAGTTGGAAAGCGTTTTGTCTCTCCCAAACAGAGACACTCTCGGCTCGGGTTATGACCCCCACTGCCTTCACTAAGCAGTTTCGGAATTTCCAAATCGCGTTTTGGGGTTATGCGACCCGGCGGTTATGGCACGCGCAGGATGCTCATCAGTTTGTCCTTTTCTGTTGACGTGACTCCAATTTCTCTGCCTGACTAAAGTCTTTTCAAATCGAGTAATCTATAACCCAAAGTCACACGTTGTCTTCATCAGGTGCAGTACATGCAAACACACATCAAACAAGCTGGAAAAGAAATGCATCGTTGCTTTCCTATTGTCCTGCTATTGCTCTTCGCTGGGTGTGACAATTCACCCGATCCTCAGCAGGTCCTTGAGTCCAGCCGGAAGTCTACAGCGGAGGTTGAAAAGCAACTTGAGCTGATTCGAAAGTCTACTTCAGAGGCACAAAAGACATTCGACAACTCTCTGAAATCTCCCCAGCAGGCTAGTCAGTCGCGTCTCCATCCCGCCGAAGTCCTTGCTGAACAACTGGTGTCAGAACTTTCATCCGATGAACTGCCTGCACAACGGCCAACGATTGCCGGACTCCGAAAGCTCGACAGCAAGGAACGCGACGAGGTGTTTCAAACGATCCAAAAAGACATCCAGGCTAAACAGTGGAACCTATGGTTTACTGTGATCGTTGTTTCCAATGGCATGGACGACGTCGCAACGTGTTTCTTTCAGAGTAGTGAGCAGGATCACGTGGTTGTCAGGCTGGCTCATCACGAGAACTCATGGATAGTGGCAGCGTGCGAAACAGTTGGATCAAGTTTTTCACCACGCGAAGATGAATCGTTAAGTGAGCATGTGAACGAAGAGGTGAATGCGTCGAAACAGCAGGGGTCTGCCTGGCAGAGCGGGCCACTCGACGATGGGCTCTATTTCATCGAGCATTGACCCCAGAGGTTATCTCGTTGAATAACCATTGGATTTTGCGGACATGATCTGCTCAGCCGCATCGTCCACAAGCGTAACGACAATCGACCCTGCATCCGGATCGAAGATCACTTCTTTGATGATGGTCGCCATCAGATTCGTCTGGGTTCGCATGCTGAGGTCACGCCAGCAACTGCGGATCGCCTCCAGGGGAGTATTTCCAGAGGACTCGTGCTCTTCCTCGCTCTGTTCGAATATGGAGGAAATAAAGTCTTCAATCTCAAAGGCTCGAAGGCTGACATTGCGGCAGGGAGGTTTTCCACCTGCTCTCGACCGACACCGATAGAAGTAATCGCGAAAGTACTTCCGCTGATTCATGCAGGGAGTCATGGCGCGATGACACCGGCCACATTTGAGTAACTTTCTGAGGGGAAACAGAAACCTTGCCGGAGCATAGGCAGCCTTCCGCGAACGACGAGAGGCGATCACCGATCTCGCCTGCTCGAACATCGCGTGGTCCACAATTGCCTCGTGTTGTCCCGGCAGCCTTCCCCGACCATTGTGAATCATCCCAGTGTACGTCGGATTGGACAACATCTTCAGCACCTGCCGCGCGGTCCACGTCCCACGAGTACGCCCCTTGAGCCATCCCAGCCCGTTGGCGTAGTCAGCAATCTCCTGAGGACGCTTGCCACTGACTGCCAGTTCAAAAATCTCCCGAACGCGCTTCGCATCTGTGGGATCGATGATCAGCCGCTTTGAATTTCTGTCGGTCACGTAGCCATATGGGACTCGCCCAGCTACTCGTCGTCCTTTTTGTTTGAGTCCGGCTCTTGCCTCTGCCAGTCGCTCTCGTGTGAGATCCTGCTGGAACTCACTGGCAGCGGCAATGATATTGGACATCAGCCGAGCGCTGGCGGATCTGCCAAAGTGCGGATCGGTCACCACGTGCAGGGAAACATCATGCTGTTCAAATGTCTGCAGAAGAACCTGAAGATGCAGTAACTTTCGAGTCAACCGGTCAACGCTGTAGACAATGATGCGATCCACTCTACCGGCCTCGACGAACTGGAGAAGTCGCCTCAATGACGGACGATCGAGCGATTCACTGGATCCGCCGACGTCTTCGAAAGTCTCACAGACCTCCCAGCCAAACCCGTCCGCGAAATCTCTGCAGATGCTTCGCTGCATGTCGCAGGACGAGAACACTGCGTTCCGGTCACGCGACTGCCGCGTGTAGATCGCAGCCTTCCGTGCCGGCCGCGGAGCATCAGATGCTGGTTTTTCCCGTTTTTTGGCCATACCACAGAATCGGCAAATAACCCGAAGGTCACCACTGTGTCAGCCCAAATTTCCACTTAAACCCCGGTGTCGAAACATTTTCGACCCCGGGGTTTTTTCATGCGCCAACGGCGAGACATCAACAAAGAGCCATCAGTATCCCAAGTCTTAGCAACAACTTGCGCTGAGCGACGTTCTCTGCCGGTTGCCTTTGTCGAAAAACAGAGACACTGCCAAACGACGCTCTCGGGTCGACTCGGTCCCCAAAAACGCCCTTTGTCTCTCCAAAACTCAGAGACACTCGCCCCGGGT